>JAUVBB010000463.1 GCA_030591445.1 Deltaproteobacteria bacterium
GCCGAGGCCAAGCAGATCGCGCTGGACTTGTCCGCCATCAATGCCGATGCTCGGATGACCGGCGACCCCGCTCAGATTCGTTCAGCCTTGACCAATCTGTTGGACAACGCCATCAAGTACACGCCCGGCGGCGGTCAGGTGACGGTCGCTGTTGGTGTCGAGAGCGGGCATTGCCGGATTTCGGTAAGCGATACCGGGGTCGGGATTGCGGCCGCCGATGTACCCAAGGTATTCGATCGTTTCTTTCGCGTGCGCGATGGCAAAACCCGAAAAGTGACCGGTTCGGGCCTGGGTCTTTCCTTGGTCAAGCGCATCGTCGAACACCACGGCGGGGATATCCAAATTGCCTCCGAGCCCGATCACGGCACTACGGTAACCGTGATCTTGCCTGGGCAGGATAGCGTTTAGAGGATCTGCCGGGCGGCGGGGAAGGGTTCGAGCACGCGGGCCAGGATGCCGTGGCAGTGGGCGATGGCCAGGCCGTAGTTGGTGATGGGAACATCGGCTTGCTGGCAGTTGGCTATCCGGGTGAGCATCTCGCGGCGGTTCCACATGCAGGCCCCACAGTGCACCACCAGGCGGTACGGGCTCAAATCCTCGGGAAAGTCATGGCCCGAGACCTGAACGAATTGCAGCTTGCCGCCGACTCTTTGCTCGAGCCAGCGTGGGATCTTCACCCGGCCGATGTCGTCCTCGATGGGATGATGAGTGCAGGCCTCGGCTATCAGCACCCGATCCCCCGGCCGCAGGGCATCTATGCTTAGGGCGCCGCGCACCTGTTCGTTGAGGTCGCCCTTGAGCCGGGAAAACAGGATGGAGAAGGAGGTCAAGGGCTGCTCGGATGGCAGGGCACGGGCTACCGGGGCAAAGACCTGCGAGTCGCATACCACCAGGCGGGGCGGTTCTTTTAGCTGAGACCAGGCTCTTTCGATCTGATCATCTTGGCACAGCAGACAAAGCGCGTGGTGATCAAGCAGTTCGCGGATGACCTGAACCTGGGGCTGGATGAGTCTGCCTTTCGGCGCCTCCTGGTCGATGGGAATGACCAGCAGCGCTGTCTCTCCCGCCCCCACCAGGTCGGACAAGATAAGGGGCGCGGCGAAGCAATCGTCGGGAGCTGCTTGCAGAATGGCTTGTCGCAGTTCGGCGCCGGCTTCGTCGGCGGTGGCCTGGATTTTGATCAGAGTCAGATTCTGAGCCGATAGACGGGCGATAAGCTTGCTGCCCGGGGCTGCCAAATCCTTCTTATTGAAGACCACCACCACCGGAATCTTGTGTTGTTGGAAATACTCCAGCAGATCTTCTTCAAAAAGGCCCCAGTGATTGCCCACGCAGACCAGCAGCGCCAGGTCGGTGCGATCGAGAATTTGTCGGCTGCGGGCGACCCGCAGTTCGCCCAGGGCGCCCTCGTCGTCGACCCCGGCGGTATCGATGAACAGGACCGGACCCAGGGGCAACAACTCCATGGCTTTTTCAACCGGATCGGTGGTGGTGCCGGCCTGATTGGAGACCAGTGAGACCGTCTGGCGAGTCAAGGCATTGAGCAAGGAGGACTTGCCCACATTGCGCCTACCAAAAAGGCCGATGTGCAGCCGAAAACCCTTGGGCGTTGGTCTCAAGACAAGCCTCCGCTTTTTCTTTTTTTGCGGGCCAGGTAGTTTATGGCATCCCCCCGTCCCTGTCCGATCTCCCGGCCCATGGCCCGGATGCGGTAGGCGATGCGGCGGAACGATTCGTTGTCCGAACCGCACAATTGGGCCCGGCCCGGGTAGATTTGGTAGCGGTCGCGGTAAGCTGCGGGCGTGATACTGGGCATGAACACGTTGGCCCCGCGGCCAAGGCCTAATTCGAGCCCGTGCTGGGGGCTCAAAGTAGTTAAGGCGGTGGTGGCGGGGATGTTGGCGCGCGGGCAGATTAGCCGGGCCAAAGCGATGGCCCGGTAGGTCATGTCCTCGTTGGCGGGGACTTGTTCCGAGGAACTTGATCCGGCTTGCCGTCCTAAAGGAGTGTCGGGATGAGGAATGAAGGGTCCCAAGCCGATCATGTCCAGGTCCAGCTTGCCCAGCAAGTATAGATCGGCCACCAGATCTTCCATGGTCTGGCCAGGCAGACCGATGAGCATACCGCTGCCGATCTCGTAGCCCAGATCACGGAGGATGCCTAGCAGAGCCAGCCGGTCGCAGCTGTGGCCTGGGCGCGCGGGGTGGTGCCGCCGGAAAAGATCCGGGTTCGCGCTTTCGAAACGCAGCAGGTAGCGATCAGCCCCCGCCTGGCGCCAAAGTGCCAACTCGGCCGGCGCGCGTTCCCCTACACTCAGGGTTACCGCCAGGGCCGTGCGGGACTTGATTTTCCGGATGAGTTCGGCCAGCCAGTCGGGGTCCAATTTCGGATCTTCTCCTGATTGCAGGACCACGGTGCCGAAGCCGCGTCGCGCCGCCTGTTCAGCCAAGGTCAGGATCTTCTCCGCGCTCATCCGATAGCGGGTGACCTTGCGATTGGCCGCGCGCAAACCGCAATAGGCGCAATCGCGTCGGCAACAATTGGAAAACTCGAGCAAAGCCCGCAGATGAATTTTGCCGCCCACGGTCTCGCGCCTAAGCTGGTTGGCGTGTTGCCAGAGCCAGCTCAGCTTCTGGGGGTCTTTCTCTGGCAGCCAGTTTCTTATCTCGCTTCGCAGCATCGCTTCGCTCGCTTAGACTCGTAAATCGCGCTCCCCTGTTTGGATGCGCGCCAGTAGTCGGTCGAGGCGCCGGCGAACCGATGTCGGTAGGCGTTTGCGTTGCCGATGGATGAGCCGCTCTCCGATTTTTCGGGTGGGCGCGGAGGCATGGTCGAGCAAATATTCCTGAAAGGTCAGGATGGCGTTGGGGATGCAGAAACGGTGTACCTGGCCTTGCTTGGCCAGATTCATAAAAGTGCTGCCGGTACGGCCGCAGCGGTATCCAGCGGTGCAAAAGGAAGTCAACTGTCCCATTTCGGCCAGTTCACAGACCACTTCGTCCAGACCGCGGCTATCGTTGAGCAAGAATTGTTGGCGCGCGGCCTCTTGTTCCTGTTCGCGCTCGGCATAGGCACCGATGCCGATGCGGGCCGAGGCGTCGGTCTGGGTGCAGCCGAGTTCGATGCCCGCGCGCCGAATCGCGGCCGGTTCCCGGGCGGTGATGATCATGCCGGTGTAAGGCACCGACAAGCGCAGCACGGCGATCAGGCGTTTGAAATCGCGATCCCGGACCCGGTAGGGGCTGCGCTCATTCCAGGGCGTATTGGCCGCCGGCTCCAGGCGCGGAAAGGAGATGGTGTGGGGCCCAACGCCGCCGAACTGATTCTCGAGTTCAATGGCGTGGTACAGCAAGCCCATGACCTCGAAACGCCAATCGTACAGACCGAACAAAGCGCCGATGGCCACATCGTCGATGCCGGCCTCTTGCGCCCGGTGCAGGGCGTACAAGCGCCAAAGGTAATCGGCCTTGGGGCCGCTGGGGTGAACCTGGCGATAAGTTTGATGATGATAGGTCTCTTGAAACACTTGATAGGTGCCGATGCCCGCCGCGCCTACCCGTCGGAAATCGGCAATCGACAAGGGTGCGGCATTGATGTTGACTCGGCGAATTTCATCGTGGCCATCGCGGGTTTGGTAAATGGTGCGAATGGTATCATCCAGATAGGCCACGTCAGAACTCGGGTGCTCGCCGTAAACCACGATCAAGCGCCGATGACCGGTAGCGATAAGCGCCCGGGTCTCATCGGCCACCTCGGCCAGGCTTAGCTTTCTTCTTTTCTCTGCCCGGTTGCTTTTCCGAAAGCCGCAATAGACACAGTCGTTGAGGCAGAGGTTGCTGCAGTACAAGGGCGCGAAGGTAACCACCCGCGGACCGTAGACGCGATCTTTTACCTTGGCCGCCGCCGCGAATACTTCTTGCCACTGATCCTCATCGTCAATGTTGAGCAAGGCCGCGGTTTGGTCCGGGTCGAGGCGCTGCAAGGCCAGGGATTTGGCAATGATGTCCCGAATCTTTTGGGGCTCCGGATCACGCTGCTTGCTGAGCTGACCCTGCATCCGATCTTCATCGATGAAGTCCCGCTCAGGATTTGCTAGCGCTTTCATTTCCCTGGCCATCATATGCCTCCGGATCGCTGCTGGGCAGATCCACCCGAAAGACGGATCCGGTGCCGATTTGGCTTTTGACCTCGATCCGCCCCTGGTGGTTATCGACCGTTTCTTTTACGATGGCCAGGCCCAGGCCGGTGCCGACCACCTCTATCGCGCGGGCATTGCCGGCCCGGAAGAAATCCACAAACAATCGGTCTTGATCTTCGGCGGGAATGCCGATGCCGGTGTCGCGGACCTCGATGCGAATGCCGGTTGGGGTTGGGGCGGAAAAGTGCACCTGCACGCTGCCCGCCGGGGTGTATTTGATGGCGTTGGAAACAAGGTTTTCCATCATCTGTTCCAGCGCCTCCAGATGGCCGGTCAAGGGGGGCAAATCATCGGCAAACAAGACTTTAAAATGCAGTTTCTTTTCGCCGGCGCTGGCGCGAAAACAACGATACAAGCGCTGGGCAAGCTTTTTCAGATCAATGCTGGCACTGGGTATGGATTGGTGTTCAGAGCGATTTTGCGCCAAGGACATCAAGTCATTGACCAAGGAAAGCAAGGAACGGATACGCCGTTCGAGCCGGCCCAGATACTCTTGTTGCCGCTCATTGACCTCGCCCAGGTAACCGTCTCGCAGCACATCCAGCAAGCTGACACCCGCGGCCAGCGGCGCCCGTAGATTGTGTGCCACCCGAAGCATGAATCGCGACCGTTCTTCCATCATGTGCTGGACTGATTCATAGGCGCGAGCGTTTTCAATGGCAATGGCCACCAGGTCGGCTGCTTGTTGAAAGAAGGAGACGTCTTTCTTATGGAAATGATCGGCTTGTTTGCTGTAGATGCTCAAGATGCCAATGACCTTGTGCTCGACCTTCAAGGGCACGAAGAGCACGGATTGAATCCCGGCCGCCGCCAGATCCTCGCCGAATTGGAACATTTCTTGGCTAGAGACGCTGCCGGTGACGAAGGGTTCTCCCTGGATGATTTTCTGGTTGAGCGGGCTCTTGTCGAGTACCACCGAAATCTTCAAGGCCAGCGACTCGGGCAATCCGTGCTAGGCCTCGTAACGCAGAAACTTGCCATCTTTGCTCAGCAGCTTGATGGAAAGCGCCTCAAGCTGCATGGTGCTGGTGAGATTGGTCTTGGTGGTTTGCAATACCTGGCTCAGCCGCTGTTTGGACCCCACCGCCTGGATGGTTTGGTAGAGGGCATGGAGCCGTTCCACCAGATCTTGCACTTCCACCGAAGAACGATCCAGGGCTACGATGCGCCGCCGCAACACGCTCATGACCGCATTGGTGGCAAAGGCGGACACAAACATCGAGGCGCTGAAAAAGAACAAGCGTACCCACACTTGTATCGTTGTTCCTTGCGGGGTGAGTGATACGC
>JAUVBB010000582.1 GCA_030591445.1 Deltaproteobacteria bacterium
GCCAGCCGATCGCCAAACCGGCCGGCTCGCATTGGCATCAGCGTGGTGCGCCTGAAGAAGATCGAAGGCAATGTGCTGACCACCGGCCTAATCGATGTTTACGATGGCACGCCGCTACTGGACATTAAGCCCTATATCAACGAGCTTGATGCCAAGGCCGATGCCAACTACGGTTGGATCGAAGGTCTAGACGGCCACCAACACCTGCTGGACCACATACGCGGCATTCCCCATGCGCACCACGAGCATAAGCACCACCATCACCACCACGATGACTGAAGTTCAGAGTCGTTATTTCCTGATTTCCGGTTTTGTCAGTCAACTGTGCCTGGCCTTGGCCAGTTATGTTTATACCATTGCCCGGGGCCGGATTGAGCTGAATGAAGAAACCCTGGGACCCCTTATTTTTCTTGTATTTGCTTCAGCACTCATCGGTATTTTGGTCGGTTTTTTGTTTACCAAGATAGAATTGTATTTGCCTTTGCCCAACCGATTTGCCAAGGGCAGTGTCTGGTTCATCCTGTTTTCCTCCGGACTGAGCCTGCTGACGGCCTCGCGTCTGAGCGAGATCGACTGGATGTTCAACATTGCCACCAACGCTGTCGCTGGTTATTTCTTTGTCTGGTATGCCTTGCGCCTCGAACAATCCGCCCGGAGCAAATCCGCTTCTGAACCGGACATTTGATTCAATAATAGTTTCAAGGTTCTACGCAAAAACATTAGCGTTTTTCGCCTATCCTGGCCGCCCGGTTTTTTCGAATCTTTATAATCCAAGTACTTACGAAATTTGATGCCGGTGGAACAAGAATTGCACGCTAGGGGGGAGACGAAAGGAGTCGGTGATGGGCGAGGTGTTGGTTTATACGAGAAGTTCGCCTCGGTACTCCACTTCGCTGCTGGTTCGGGTGGCGGGGGAAGACTCTATGCGGGAATCTCGGGGCAATGTTAGTGCCGGGGGCTTTTGTTTTGAAGGCGCCGAGGAGTTGGCTGCCGGCACCGAAGTTGAATTGTTGTTTCGGGTTCCCGGCTCGGGCGTGTGGCTAAGCGGCAAAGGCGAGGTCTTAGGCTGCGTGTTTGACGATTGCTCGGTAGGCATTCGTGGCCAGTTCACCGAATTCGACCTGGGTGATACTCAGTTTCTCTCTTCCTGGCTCGACGAAATCCGCGCCTTACATGGCGATAACGATGCCAGACCTTTCGGCAACGATCCGGACGAGATCGTATTGTTTTCCACTACCGTAAGTAACTAAATCGTATCCAGGGTCAGGCTGTCGGATTCGCTGCCTTCGGCGGAGTTGGCCCGGACTTCCAATGTTTGCTCTCCAGTAAGATCAGGCAGGAGCAAGCGGCCGGTCCAAAAGTGTTGGTCTTGAAACTCCATGGCCGTCCAGGGCTCATCGTTGATGCGCATTTCCGCCCCATCTACGCCGGAGGGGGAAAAGCCGATGGCCCGGACCTCGATTTGGCTTCCGGCCGTAAATTCTACCGCGTGCGGATTGTTGAGACCAAGTTTGGTATCGGCCGGGCCGGTAATCAGGACCAATGGCCAGGGTGTTTCCGGAGCCATGGCGATTTGTCTGAGGGCCGGGCCGCTTTCATCCAATGACAGCAAAGAGAACATGGGCGGATTGGATTTGCCAAAACTGGGTATTCGAACCGCCAGGGTGGTATCCAACCAACCCAGGCCCACAATGTGGGTGTGCCCGCAGAAATAGACACTGGCGCCGAAATGATCGATGGTGCTGCGCATGAAGTCATAGCCGAAGGGCAAGCGCTGAAAGCCAAAGATGGGATGATGGCCCAGCACAATGGCGGCGTGGACCGGTTGGTCGGGGTCGGGTAGGGCCAGCAGTTCGTTCATCTGCTCTTCTGAGAAGATGCCGGCCAGCCGCGAGGAGCTACTGTCGGAGTCGGCGGTATTGGTGCGCACGATGCGGACCAGGCCTTGACTGGATTCGGCAAAGGACTGGCCATGAAGCCCCCCGCCAGCTAGGCCGGTTTGGGAATAATTATTGAAGTTGTCGATGGTCTCTTCCCGGATATCGTGATTGCCGGGGATTTCCTGGTATTGCGGGTAGGGCGATGCGATGGGGTCGATAACCGCGCGGTAGTCTTGCCAGTAGCTTAAAGTACCCGACTCGGTGGTGTCGCCGGTATTGACCGTGGCCACCGGCTCTACCACCGGCACCACTTCGCTGAGAAAAGTAGCCAGGTCTTCGGCCACCGACGAGCTGCCGCCGAAATGGGTATCGGAGATATGTAGAAACCAGATGGGCCGGCTGACCGAGGGCAGATCATCGACCAGGCACGTCAGATCCTGCGCATGATAGCCCTCGTCACAAAGGCAGACGGCTGCTTCTGATTCTATCTGGCAGCTACCATGATGGGAACAAGTCTCCCCCGCGCAAGGGTCAAGCCAGATCTCGATACAGTTGAGTGCTTGGGCTTCATAGCCCTCGTCGCAGACACAGCTGGGAGTGTTAGCCACGATGGTGCAATGACCATGATCCGAGCAAGTGACCCCCAGGCAAGGATCGGCTACGTCGTTCGCCAGGCAGTCTAAGCCTTGGGCATGATAGCCATCGGCACAGATACACACCGGACTGCCCGATTGATCGACACAGCTGCCGTGACCGGAGCAGTTGATCAGTTCACATGAATCTTCGGTTTCGGCGGGCGCGCAGCCGGCCCAGAACATCAGGAATGTTATCGATATGGCGAGATAGACCGTTGGTCTGCCAAAACACCGATTCGAACTTGCAAGCCTAGGCGTCATCAGCAGAACCTCCTTCTCTTCCCCAAACCGCGGCCCACCCTAGCACAGCGCTTGACGGAAATGGGGAATTAGATTAAGCCCATGGACATCAGGAAGAATTTCAACTATCGGGGCCAAAGGAGCCACTATGTCAGATCAGAAACCACCGAAGGGAAAAGTTTGGCGGGGAATTCGCGGTTTCTTCCACGGCGTCGACCTCAGTCGGAAGATTTTGCTCAATCTTATCTTCTTCGGTTTGATCGCCGTTCTCCTGGTTCTCTTGTGCGGAGGCGGTCCGGATGTGCCCGACCAAGCCATCCTGGTGGTCGAACCCAAGGGCACCATCGTCGAACAGCTTACGGGC
>JAUVBB010000151.1 GCA_030591445.1 Deltaproteobacteria bacterium
ACGCCGCGCGTTCGGGTTTCCAATTCGAATTGCCGGAGCCCTATGTCTATACCGGTTTCACTAACATGGGCTATTCCATCCAGGCGCAGGTCTACGTGGCCGGTGTGACCGACCAGGCCCATATGAGCTGCTCCGGGCAGGTACAAGCCTTCGTTGAGACCGACATGAAGAACTGCGATCCAGGCGGCGTGTTGAGCTTTGTTGAACTGTCGCTTGCGGCCGAGCACGAAGGCGAATTTGGCAACAACGCTATGTTTCGCTGGCCCATCGAAGGCCAAATCAACAATTGCCCCAAGGGCAGCTATCGCTATCGTTTTTGGTTTAGCGCTGACCATGGGCAGACTTACTCCATACTGGGCAATGGTGACAGCACGCATTCGCCCAGCGCGGAAGATTTCCGTTTTATCGATTTTCAGTAAATCGAAGACCACACCCGCCTAGGCAATTGTCGGTGTATTTCGCCGACCAAGCAGCACTAAACGCCGTTTGTTGCTGGATCCCCTTGCATCTTTTCTAAACATTTAGCGCGTTTGTGACAAAACGGTTAATGGCACGGCTTATGCTTAGTTGCTGGGTCAGATAATCTTTTGCCGGGGAGCGTTCATGAAAAAAGTTCTCGTGATCCTGTTGCTGGTGGCTTTGGCGATTGGGCTGAGCTGGTATTTGCTGCTGCGAGGAGGAGAGAAGAGTGAGTCGCCATTGCCTCGGCAGGCAATTGTTGCCGATGACATGCCAGCCGTGCCCAAGGGGGCCAAGAGTTTGCCGGCGTCCGCGCCGCGTGCTTTGCCGCAGGTGGCGGAAGATGCCGATCCGCCCGGAAATCTTCGTTTGGAGGGGCAGGTCCTCGACGCTGATAACTTGCCGGTCGATGGGGCCACGGTGGCCATCAGCAGCAATCCAGCGCAAACCGCATTGACCGAGCGAGACGGCAGCTTTGGCTTTGACTCTCTCATTGGCAAGCGTTTTCGGCTTACCGCACGGTCTGGGCGCCGGGTGGCGGGCCCGGTGTTTCACAAACTGTCCGGCAGCAGTGAACCGGTCATTCTCCGTTTGCGCCCGGGTGCGGTGGTGGAAGTGACGGTACGGACCGCGAAAGACAAGCAAGCGGTGGTCGGTGCCCAGGTTGAGTTGCGCAGTATCGAGAGACTAGAGCAGGTAACCGACAGCCAGGGTCGGGCCCAAGTTACGGGAGTGGCGGCCGGTTCTTGTACTTTGGCGGTCAAGGCGGCCGGTTACGTTCCGGCCCATCAATTGCTCTTGATTCCCGATACCACCACCGAGCCGATTCGAGCCCGGGTGGATCTTCTCAGCGGCCTGCAGGTGCAAGGGCTGGTTCGGGACGAAGCGGGACAGCCGGTTGTCAAGGCGCGGGTGCTGGCGGAAGACAGTGCTGCCTTGATCTCTTTGGCCGATGCCAAACGAGACGGAGCCTTGACCGATGCCGAGGGACGCTTTGTGATGCCGGCCTTGGCTCCGGGAACTTTTCGCCTCACTGCCTATCACGAAGATCATCCACCGGCGGTTTCCGCGGCCGTGCGGGTTGAGGCTGCCCGACCCACTCCGGATGTGCAGATTGTGATGAAAAGCGGCGCTCGTCTTGCCGGCCGGGTATTGTCCGATGATGGCCAACCGCATGCCTGGGCCCGGGTGCGCTGTGTGCGCGCGGACGGAATGCCGTTTTCCGGCGGTGCCATAGGCGGCGTCCGGCGTCGAGACAGCACGGCTGATGAACAGGGCGCTTTTTCTTTCCAGGGTTTGCCTCGGCAGCAGTTGTTGTTGGTGGCCTTGGCCGAGACTGCCGCCAGCGAATCGGTGGCGGTCAACCTACAAGCGCAGGCGGAAAAAGAAGGCGTGATCTTGCGTCTGACCGTGACCGCTTCCATTGCCGGTATGGTGGTCGACGGCAGTGGCCAGGGGGTTGCCGAAGTAACGGTTACCGCCCGGCCAGATTTCTGGGAATCTGGTTTGAGTGATGAGATCCGGCTGCGGGGCAGCCAGCAAACGCATAGCGATGGCGCCGGCAAGTTCAAGCTCAGTGGCTTGGCCGACGGGGTGTATCGATTGCAGGCTACCCACTCGGCTGGTTCTCGGCGAAGATATACCTTGCCCGGCGTGCAAGCACGGACCGGGGACCAGGACGTTCGTCTATTGCTCGAAAACGATGGTGGGCTCAAGGGCCGGGTGGCTTTTAGCGATGGCGGCCAGCCGGCGAGTTTCAGCGTGACCATCGGCTATCCTCCCGGTATTGCCATCTCGAGCCCGGATGGGCTTTTCGATTTGCCCGCGGTGCCAGCGGGTAGTCATCAAGTCACCATTCGCGGCCAACAATTTGCCGACCAGGTGATCGAGGCCGTGGAGATCAAGAGTGGCCAAAAAACGGATCTCGGCCTGGTCACGGTCAAGCGGGGGCGCAGTGTCAACGGCCGCGTCTTGACCGCCGAGGGGAGTCCGGTGCCGGGGGCACGAGTTTTGCTGGGGGCTCGCTTGGTTGGCGACGGAAACGGCCTGAGCATGAAGTTAGGCCCGGCGGTGGAAGAGTCCATGGGTTTGCGCCGGGCCCAATCCGATGCCGACGGCAGATTTCGCATTGGCGGCCTTGGCCCCGACCGTCTTTTCTTGGCCGCCGAACATGACCAACTGGGCCGCTCCGAGCCGGTGGCGTTGCCCGTGGGAGGGCAGGACCTTCATCATGACCTTGTCTTGCACGTCTTTGGCAAGGTAGTTGGAACCGTGACCGTCAATGGCAAGCCGGCCACCGGCGTTGTTGTCTCGGCCAACAGCAAGGGCGAGGCCGGTCAAACCATCGTTGTGCACACGGGCACCGACGGTGCTTATGTTATCGAGAAATTGCCAGCGGGTGGGCATCGTATCACGGCTTCCCTGATTGGGACCGGTGGTCTCGGTGGTGCCAAGTCCAACGGCAGAATCGTGGAGGTGCGGGCCCGAGAAGAGATTTCGGTCGACATCGAAATCAGCAGCGGGAATGTGGACCTCACCGTGCAGGTAGCCGGCCGGCAAGATGCCAAAATCGATTTGGCCCAGGTCTTTGTACTCAAAGGCCAAGTACGCATCCAAACCGCCGCCGAGTTGAACAAGGTGGCCATGTCGGCCGGCGGTAGCATTCAGCAGACTTTTTGGCTTCCCGGCAAACCAGCCCAATTCAAGGAAATGTCCGCCGGTGAGTACAGCCTTTGCGTGCTGCCCATCAATGGCAACATGAACGATCCGGCCTTCGTGCAGAACCTACAGAAGCAGGCGGCCCAGCTAAAAGTCTATTGCTCCCCGCTGTTGGTCAAGGATTCTCCCCCGCAACAGGAGCAACAGGTACTGGTCCCGCCCATGGAGCCACTTCCTAGTAAATAACCGACATTAGATCTAGCTCGGATGTCAACGCCTTCCGCGAACACAGCGCACAATGTCCTTTCGGTCTTTGGCAAAACTGAAGACATTGCCGTTGCCGAAGAAGACGTACCATGCGCTGTGCGTGAAGGATGTCGAGGTCCAGTACCACCCGCTGTCTGCCCCGAACAAAGAACGGCATTTCTTGCTCTTCGCGCACGACTTGCATTTGCCAGATCCCCCTTTCTTTACGAGAGAATCGCAGCGATCAAGCAAGAACACGAACTCCTCCCGGGAGGGCAGTCGGTAGCCACTGGGGCAGGCCTTCATGGCCCCGTCCCAGTCAAATGTTTTCGCCTTGCCCGCGCAGGCCTCACCCGTCCAGTGTTGCCCCAGTGGGCAACGCAGCCAGTATAGGGTAGTTTTAGGTTGTCTTACCTCCGCTTTGTCAATCTTGCCCTTCTCTTCCGCGGGTTCTTTGCCACCACCCCAAGCACGGATTTCCGACACTACCTGCTCGATGGATTTCACCAGCGCCTCCACTTCGCAGCCTGCAACAGCTTTTGCCGTTGTGTCCGTGGTTTGTCGCTTTAGGTCATAGAGAGAGCCGGTCAATCTGCATTTTTCACCAATCTTCTTGATGCTGGTAGTAAGCAACTTGTTGGCCGAGAGCTGTCGGCCGAGTTCTATTTGGCAAGCCTCGTCAAAGCAGTTCTGGAACGACTCAGAAGCCTTTTCCCGTAACGACCGCTTGACGTCGCCCGGCGGCATGACTTGGTACACACCCCCCAAGGCCAACTCTTCGGCAACTACATCGGTCAACATGTTCCTTTTGTCTTTGGCTAGCTCAAGAAACTTGATTTGAACATCGAACACCGCCACAACCGGCCGATCCGCCGCCGACAAATCTAACGAAAAAATCGTCGTTGCGCCCAACGCCATTAAAATCAATATGCCCCGTCTCATCTGTTTTCCCTCCAGTGTTTTTTATGAGCACCTATCTGATCATACTAGTGCAAAACCTAGAGAAATTCAGTGAATAATCGGATCCATTGGCACTTTGTTTTAGGAGACCGGGTCTAAATCAGGGAGTCGATCGGTGAGTAGGTAGGTTGGCATCTCGCCTTTGCCTTTGACCTTGACTCCGCCGCGGGGGGTGAGCTGGTAACGGTCGCGCAGCTGAGCGTAGGCCTGTTCCGATGCCTGGATGGTGCCGGGGATGCCGTGGGTTTGCATGCGGCTGGCGATGTTGACGGTATCACCCCAGACGTCGTAGCTGAAGCGCTTGGCTCCGATTACGCCGGCCACTACCGGCCCGGTGTGGATGCCGATGCGGATATCGAGGGGGTACTCGTTTTGCTCGCGGTGGCGCTCGACGGCGGCGAGCATGTCGAGGGCCATTTCGGCGACGACTTCGGCGTGATCTTCTCGCGGTATCGGGACGCCGCTTACGACCATGTAGGCATCGCCGATGGTCTTGATTTTCTCGAGGCCCTGGCGTTCCGCGATTTCGTCGAACTTGGTAAACAGCCCGTTGAGTATGTCCACCAGCTTGTGCGGGGTAACGCGTTCGGCTAGTCCGGTGAAGCCAACCAAATCCCCAAAGAGAACCGTGGCCGACTCGAAGCCGTCGACTAGGTCGGTATCGCCGGCTTTGAGACGTTCGGCCACACTGCTGGGAAGGATGTTGAGCAGCAGTAAGTCGGAACGCTCTTGTTCCTGTTCTAGCAGGTGACGCTGGGTAAACTTCTCGCGCCGAAAGAGTTCGAACTCATAACAGACAAAGATGCCCATCACGTTGGCCAACACGATCCAGACCACGCCAGTGTCGAGGAGACTGAAAAGCAGATCTTGGCTGCCGTGCATGTTGGTGAGAAGGATGGCTGCTGCCAAGCTGCCAGCCGCGCGCAAACCAGCGCATGGGCACAAAGCCAAAAGCGCCCACACAGAGCAGCACCGGGCTAACGATGGCAAAACGGAGCAATCGCGTGTAGTAAAGGGACTCTCCGCTGAACATCTGCGGATCGAATATGCCGAAGAGCAACCACACGCAGGTGACGATAGGCACGACCAGCCGGTAGCGTGGCAAGGCATCGGCAGCGAAGTGATTAAGGAAGGTGCGCTCCAGATCATTATTCGAAAAGCGCAACGACAACCACCTGGGATGAGTCAGCTCACGGAAAGAGATTTCAAGCGCCTCCGGTAGTACTTCAAGTACTACAATTTCAAACAATTACCCCGCTTTCCGGTTTAAGATAAGGTACCACGACGCGAGTCGGGAGGCAAACAGGCAGCTGGCGCTACTTCTTGGCTAGCCTGGGTCCTGCTTGTCTTTGATTGTCTTGGCGGCGGTGAAGTGTTGGTGGTACCATTGTAGCCAGGAAGATATTGGAAGGAGAGGGTTCATGCGTGCGCTGCTGATACTGGGCGGTCTTTGTCTGCTGCTTGTGGGCGGGCTGATGTTGGTGGTGCTGATGGATGGGGACGAGGGTGTTGGTTCGGCGGTGTCCTCTCATGTGCTACCGGTGGATCAGCCCAAGATGCCGGAGGGGAAGCGTTTTGGCCAAGATCGGACCAGACCGGTGTCAGCGGGGAAGGCGGTTGGGCCCGGGAGCAGGGCGATCACTGAAAAGAACGTGATTCAGTTCGGCAAAGAGTTTCACGACAAGTGGTATCAAGATCGCGAGCTACTGGGCATAGAAAGACACCAGGAGATGGAAGATCTTTGGCTCTATGGGCGGCGCCCGCGGGGGTCGATGGAGTCGATCAAGAAGCTAGAGCAGGTGGTTCGCGACTTTGGCAATACCAACCGGGCCGGTTGCGCGGCCATGGAACTGGGGCATCATTATATCCGCAATCGTTCGATGGGTCTGGAGGAGCGTAGGAAAAAAGCCGAGTATTATTGGCACCTGGCCGAAGATCGCTATCGGGATTCTCTCTGCGAGTACAACTCTCATCCGGCCGCATTGTCCAAACTGGGCTTGGCTGCCTGGGTGTATCGCAAGAAAGACCCGGCCATGGCTCGCCGTTTGCTTAAGGAAATTTCCGAAGAGCACAAGGGCGAGACCGATCACCTGGGCAAACCCCTTGAAGAATCAGTGCAAAGAATCCTGAAAACAATTAGGTAGGAACTGGCGCCCGCCTGTGGCATATTCCTGCCGATTTGCAAGGGAGGCAGGGCAATGGCCATGCGACTGCGTCTAGGTGTTTTTGTATCCGGCGGGGGGACGAATTTACAGTCTCTCATCGACAACTGTCGGGACCCTGCGTTTCCGGCCGAGCTGGTGGTAGTGGTGAGCAACAAAACCGGCGCTTACGGCCTGAGCCGGGCCGAGCAAGCGGGTATTCCTAGCTTATGTGTTCCTCATCGGGATTTTGCCAGTCGGCAGGAACATGAGCGCGAGATTCTGCGCCAAATTCAGCCTTTCGGAGTCGATTTGGTGGCCTTGGCCGGATACATGCGGGTGGTAACCCCGGTCTTGCTTCAGGGATTGCCGGGCATGGTAAACATTCACCCGGCCGACACCCGGGCCTATCAGGGTGCTCATGGCTACGAGTTTGCCATGGGCCTGCTGCCCGAGTTTCCACAGCGCTTGGAACAGACCCACATTACCGTTCACTATGTCGATGCCGGGGTGGATACCGGCGAAATTATCAAACAGGCGCCGGTACCGATTTTGCCCGAAGATAGCATCGACGATTTGCGTGCCCGCGGTTTGGCCGTCGAGCACCGTTTGTATCCCGAAGTCATCCGTATGGTGGCTGAACGAAGGTTGGCACTTGCTGAGAAGGTAAACTGAGAAGAAGAAGGAGAGAAAAAGATGTCAGTCAACTTTGTACAAAACATTGACGATTGGTTGCCAGTTCGAAATGCGCTCATCAGCGTCTCTGACAAGCAGAAACTGGAAGTCTTGGTCAATGGCTTGGTGTCGCTCAACGACTCGGTGAAAATCTATTCCACCGGCGGAACCTTTGCCCGCATTGGCGAACTGCTGGGACCCGAAGCAGCGGCCCGGCATCTGGTGGCGGTGTCCGATTACACGGGGCAACCCGAAACCCAGGGTGGGCTGGTCAAGACCTTGGATTTTAAAATTTACTTGGGTTTGCTGACCGAGACTTACAACGAAGCGCACCAGCAAGACTTACAGCGCACCTCCGCGGTGGCCATCGATTTGGTGGCGGTCAATCTCTATCCCTTTGCCGAGACCGTGGCCAAACCGGACGTGACCGTGGAGCTTGCGCGGGCCAATATCGACATTGGTGGGCCGTGCATGATCCGGGCATCGGCCAAGAATTACCTGCGAGTGGCTTCGGTAACCAACCCCTCCGACTACGCAGCCATCATCAAGAAGATGAAGCTCAGCGGCGGGCGTTTGGACCTCAAGTCCCGCTTTGATTTGGCGCGCAAGGCTTTTGCCCATACCGCGGCCTACGATAGCCATATTGCCGAGTATTTGCAGGCGCAGTCGGACGCGCAAATGGAATCCTGTTACACCAAGAAGGGAGCCTAATCATGGCCGAAGATCTGAAAAAAGCTTACAAGACCGTCATGGACGATCACTTTCCCGGCGAACTGGAGATTTCTTTCGGCGCCGGCGCCGATCGCCAAACTCTCCGCTATGAAAAGGTCACCTGGGTGGTGGACGACGTTGAAAAAGGTCTGCGTTATGGCGAGAACCCGGGCCAGGAGGCGGCCCTGTTCCGTCTGGTCAACGGCAATCTGACCATCGGCGATGTGCGCGTCATCGGCCCTGAGCGTGGCCTGGTTTGCGCCGCTACTTTGCATCAGTTTGGCAAGCATCCGGGCAAGATCAACCTGACCGATGCCGACAATGCGCTGAATATATTGCGCTACCTGACCGAGAAGCCTTCGGTGGCCATTTTAAAGCACAACAACCCCTGCGGCGTGGCCCAGGCCGATTCTTTGGCCGAGGCCTATGTCAGTGCCGACCTGGCCGACCGGGTAGCTGCTTTTGGCGGTTGCATCGCTTTGAATCGTCCGGTGGATCTGACCACCGCCGAAGAAATCTCTCAGCGTTACGCCGAAGTGGTGGTGGCCCCGGGTTTCGAGGAAGGGGCCGTCGAGGTCTTGGCCCGCCGCAAGAATCTCCGCATTATGGAGATCGGCAATATGCAGAAACTGCAGGATTATGCCCCTGAGCGTTTCGTTGATTTCAAGAGCCTGATCGATGGCGGTTTGGTGATGCAATTGTCCTTTGTGCCCAAGAGTCGATCCCAGGCCGATCTGGTTTTGGCCGAGACCGAGTACAAGGGCCAAAGCTACCGAGTCGAGCGTACCCCCACCGACCAGGAGTATCAGGACATGATCTTCGGTTGGATGGTCGAGGCCGGGGTGACTTCCAATTCGGTCATTTACGTCAAAGACGGCGTGACGGTAGGCATTGGCACCGGCGAGCAGGATCGGGTCGGCGTGGCCGAGATTGCCCGGGACAAGGCCTATCGCAAACTGGCCGATCGGATCAGTTTTGAGCGGCACCAAAAGCCCTACAACGATCTGACTGATCAGGACGCCCGTGGCCAAATCGATGCCGAGGTGGCCGAGAAAAAGGGTGGTCTGCCCGGCTCGGTCATGGTGTCCGATGCATTTTTCCCCTTCCGCGATGGCATCGACGTTGGTCTGAGCGAAGGGGTCAAGGCCGTGGTCCAGCCCGGCGGTTCGATGAACGACTACCAGTCCATCGAGGCCTGCAACGCACACGGCGCCACCATGGTGTTCACCGGCCAGCGTTCATTCAAGCACTAACCCGCTTATTTCTTTTCCAATAGAGTTCGAATCTTGGTCAGCAGATCCAGCTTGCGGATAGGCTTGGTCACGTAATCATCACAGCCGGAAGCAAAGGCGGTCTCGATGTTTTCTTCTTCGCCCAGGGTGGTGACCATGATCACCTTGGTGTGTTTGATTTTGGCATGGGCCTTGATCTGGCGCAGACATTGGATGCCGCCCATCTCGGGCATGACCACGTCCATCAGGACGATGTCGGGCTGAAACTCAATGATGCGCTTGAGGGCCTCGACGCCGTTGGCTGCCTCCTCCACCTCGTAGCCTTCGCCTTTCATGGTGGTTGTTTGCAGCATGCGCACGGTAGAACTGTCGTCAACCACGAGTATCTTCGTTGTCACTGCTTCTTCTCCCTGTCTGGTGCGTACTTTCAGCAAAGCACTGTTCAAGGCCCCAGTCAAGAACCAGATGTGTTTTTGTTCAGCGCGGCTTCCAGGGCGGCGAATTGATCGTCGGCGATGCGGAAGGAGTGCTCTTCGGCGGGGAAGGTTCTTTGCCGTACTTCGGCACAGAAGTCAGCGACCGCGTCTTGCAGGATTTGACCAGCCTGGGCGTATTGTTTGACGAACTTGGGCGAGAAGCCGGCCTTGATGCCGACCAGGTCATGAAACACCAAGACTTGCCCGTCGGTGTTCGCCCCGGCGCCGATGCCGATGACCGGAATCTCTAGCCGCTTCGAAATCAGTTCGCCCAGCCGGTCGGGTACGCATTCAAGCACCAGGGCAAAGGCCCCGGCGGCCTGCAAGGCCAGGGCGTCATCGAATATCTGGCGCGCTGATTGGGCGTCCTTGCCTTGGACCCGGTAGCCGCCCAGCATGCCCGCGGTTTGCGGGGTCAGGCCCAAATGCCCAACCACCGGGATGCCGGCCTTGACCATGGCGGCGGCAGTATCGGCTACCCAGCCACCGCCTTCGAGCTTGACGGCTTGGGCCCGGCCCTCTTTCATGAATCGGCCGGCGTTCTCAATGGCTTGTTCCACGGTGACATTGTAAGACATAAAGGGCATGTCGCCGATGAGCAAAGCGCGGGTCAGCCCGCGGGATACCGCCCGGGTATGGTGCAGCATTTCTTCCATGGAGATCGCTACCGTGTCGGCATAGCCCAAGACCACATTGGCGACGCTGTCGCCCACCAGCACGGTGTCGACACCGGCCTCATCGACCAAACGCGCGGTGGGGGCGTCATAGGCGGTCACCATGGTAATGGCCGTGCCCTGGCGCTTCATTTCCGCGAGCGTGCTCAATTCGATTTTCTTAGTTTTCATGTTTTTCTCCCGCGCAGGTCTCGATGACATGAGTAAGATCGCAAAGGGTCTGGTTCACCGGGTAGTCACCCAGTCGAGCGATGGCGCCATTGATATAGTCGATTTCGGTTTTTGATCCTGACTGAATATCTTGCAACATACTGGAGCGGTTTTGGGCGGTGCGCCGGGCCACATCTTCGACCAGGGCGATGAGCGCGGCTTCGTCGAAGACGTGACCTTGGCCGCGGGCGGCTTCGATGCCCTCTTTGACGGCGGCGGCCAGCAAGCGGCGAGCCGGTTCGATTTCGGCCAAGACTCCGTTTTTTACGCCCAAGATGGCGGTTAGCGCGTTGATGCCGACGTTGACCAGTAGCTTTTTCCACATCAGTCCGGAGATGTCGGTTTGGCACGCAACCTTGATGCCGGCAGTGCTTAGCCGGCCGGCGATGTCTTGCACACGTGGGCTTAGCGCGCCATCCAACTCGCCGATGAATGTGTCGCCTTCACCGGCATGATGTACTTGGCCTACGCCCAGTGAGTTGGCCCCCATGGTGGTGCTGCCGCCGATGACTTGGCTGGTCGCCACCACGCGCGCCAGGGCTTCGGTGTTGCCCATGCCGTTTTGAATCGACAAGACCGCGGTATCGCGGCCCACCAGGGCCAAGTGTTGGCGCATGGCGCTTTCGGTGTGGTAAGCCTTGACCCATACCAGCACCAGATCAACCGGGCCCAAAGACGCGGCGTCAGTGGTGATAGCCACCGGAACTTGTAGTTGCCCCCGGACTCCTTGCACTTGAATGCCGTTTGCGCGAATTTGTTCGGCCGCCGTCTCCGAGCAGTCGATGAGCGTGACATCCAGCCCCCCGTTTTTCAGGTAGGCGGCGAACAGACAACCCATGGCCCCGGGACCGATAATGGCTGTTTTCATGGGCCCAGGGTAGGGCTCGGATCGTGCCAAGTCAAGCGCTTGTTCCTTGGAACCAAAGGTCATTAAGTGTATGATTCCAGCATGGAAAAGCTGTCGGTCATCATGCCGGTCTACAATGAACAGGCAACCCTGAAAGAAATTATTGCCAAGGTCCTGGCGGTACCGCTGGCCAAGGAACTGATTGTGGTCGATGATTGTAGCCGGGACAATAGTCTGCCCATGTTGCAGGAACTGGCCCGAGAGCATTTTGAGATTATCCTTACCCGCCATGCGCAAAACCGGGGCAAAGGGGCGGCCATTCGCACTGGCCTGGATCGTGCCAGTGGGGACGTGATTGTGATTCAAGACGCGGATCTCGAATACGATCCGGCCGACTACCCGGCTTTGCTGGCTCCCATCGAAGCCGATGAGGCTGACGTGGTGTATGGCTCCCGTTTTCTCAATGCCGAGCCCGGCGCCTTTCGCTGGACCCATTCCGCCGCCAATCGTTTTCTGACTTTTTTATCCAATCGAATGACTGGGCAGCGGCTGACCGACATGGAAACCTGTTACAAGATGTTTCGTGCCCGGCTCATCCAGGGGCGTGCGTTTCGCAGCGAACGATTTGGCATCGAGCCAGAATTGACGGCCTTTTTTTCTCGGGCGCGTGCGCGCATCTGTGAAGTGCCCATTTCCTATGCCGGCCGCTCCTATTCGGCGGGCAAGAAAATCGGCGTATCCGACGGCATCGAAGCCATGTATGCCATCATGAAATTCAATTTATTCGGCCGTAGCGAGACCACTGTTGTTGCCCCAGCCAAGAAGAATGACTGAATCCGATCCCGGGACTGCTCCGCGTACGGAAGTACGTGAATCATTGGTCTTGCTGCTTCTTTGCTTGGTGGCGGTGACTGTCCGCCTGTTGTTTCTGGGGTACTGGGCGGCAACGCCTTTGTTTCACGCACCGGTAGGTGATGAGCTCAACTTTCACCAGACCGCGCTGGCTTTGTTGCATGGCGAATCGGTCAACTCCTTCCTGTACCAACCCTTGTATAGTTTTTTTCTGGTGCTGGTGTATGGCCTGTTTGGGGAAGATGTCGGGGTGGTGCGCACTTTGCAATTGTTCATCGGCGTGGGTACCACCTTGGTGTTCTATGGGCTGACCTACGAGTTAACCCGGGAGGCCGGTCGTAAAAGCGCGCGTTGGTCCGGGCGCGTTGCCGGGTTGCTGGCGGCCTTGTTTGGGCCCATGGTTTTTTTCGAGGGCCAGATGTTGGCCCCCGCGATCACGGTACCTTTGGTGACGGCTTCGCTCTGGTGTTTGCTGGCCGCCGGCAAAAGACAGCGCTGGTGGTTGTTGGTGGTGGCCGGCGCGCTGGCGGGCTTGGCTCTGATGGCTCGACCCAATTTGGCCGCGATCTTACCGGTGGGTCTGCTGTGGTTGCTCTGGCGCCCATGGTCGGGCCGGCAGCGCCTGCTGGCCACCGGGCTGGCCATAGCCGGTTTGGTTCTGGGTATGGCTCCCTCGTGGGTTCACAATGCCCTGGCCGGCCAGGGCTTCATCCCGGTTTCGTCTTCCGGCGGCCATTCTTTTTTTCTCGGTAACAATCCGCAAGCCACGGGCCGATTTCACGTGCCCAAGGGCATGAAAATAGATGACACCAGTCACGAGGCCTACCGCCGCAGTCTGACCGTGCTGGCGGAACAGGCCGCGGGCAAAAGGCTCACTGCCGCCGAAGTGTCTTCCTACTGGTTTGGTCGTGGTCTGGACTACTGGGCCGAGCACCCCGGGGCGGCCCTGTTACTAACCGGCAAGAAATTGCTCTATTCGGTCAACGCCGCCGAAATTTCCATTCACCACTCCTATCATTTCGTCAAAGAGATTGCCCCCCCGCTTCGGGTCTTACTGCCCTTTTCGGTGGTGTTTGCCTTCGCGATTATGGGCTTGATATTTGCCTGGCGCCGGTTTGCCGGCTTGGGTTTGCTGGTCGGCAGTGCTCTTAGCTACCTGCTTTCGCTGGTTGCCTTTTACGTTGCCGATCGGTATCGCATTTTGCTGGTGCCCATGATCATTCCCATGGCCGCGGTCGGTATCTTGGAATTGTCCCGTCGTTTTCGTCTGCCGACCCTGCGCCCGAGTTTTGCCCCTTTGGTCTTGCTGCTGGCAGCCTTCGCGCTTACCCAGGTTCCCATGGTCTCCGACCGGGGCCGGGCTAAGTCCGTGGCTATCGGCTACAACATCATGGGCAAAGCCGAAGGCGAGCGTGGCGATTTGGCCCAAGCCGAAAAGTACTTCCGCCGCTCCATCGCGTTGGCCGGCCCCGGCCGCAACGCCGTAGCCCGCTCCAACCTGGCCACCATTCTGGAACGCCGCGGCGATATGGACGGCGCCCATGAACTATTCCTGCAAGCCGCCCAGGCCGACCCCGAATGGCGCTTCGCTCGCCGGCGCCTGGCCATTCTCTCCGAACGTGCCGGCGACATTGCCCAAGCCATCCGCTGGTGGCAAGAACTCGCCGCCTTAGAAGCCCAGCCCCAAAAAGCCCAAAAAGAAATCGCCCGGCTACGCGTGTTAGCCGAGCGATCTCCTCGCTAGATTAGATTATCGGGGAAATGCTTAGTTGCAGGTCGGTTCGGGGCTGACGTTTACGGTTCCGTCGCAAGAGCTGTTGTAATAGCAGCCGGCACTGATGATGTACTCGCCACTCACCGAAGGCGTGTAGTCGAAGCTCGATTGGTACAAGCCACCGCAATTGTCGTCGTTCGATGCCAACGGGGTGCCGTTGTAGTGCAGTCGTAGATAGGTGTCGCTGGTAGTGGTTCCGCAGGTCGAGAAGGTGTAAGTGATGCCCGCGGACAGATTGACCGCAAACTTCACCGTGTCGGAGTCGGTGTAGGAGGCACCGTTGGTGCCTGCTGCTATGTACGACATGGTCGGGCAGGATCCGCCCCCGCCGCAGGCCGCATTGCCGCACATACCGCAGGTGCCGGCGTCAGCGCTGGAGCAAAAGTCGTCGCAGCCGTCGGATTGGCCACACAGGTCGCCGGTACAGCTAGGAGTACAGCAGGCGGCATTGCCGCACATACCGC
>JAUVBB010000319.1 GCA_030591445.1 Deltaproteobacteria bacterium
ATAACCTAGCGATACAGGATGTTAGAGAAACCTGGGTCCCCGACAAACACGACTCGGGGATGACTTTGCTTTTTTTGAAATATCGAGGATCAATCCAACTATGGAGTTGCCAAGTGCCCAGAAGTTTGGTGCCCTCATGTGCTAGGTTTTTTTCGTTTTCTTATTCGAGTAGTTGAGCATTCCCGCGACCTCGGGCAGCATCAGGCCGCGGATGTTGTAATTTAGTATTTCTCTTACCATGACATCCCGGTTAGGAAGATTGCGGCCCATGGCGGTTTGATAAAGCACTTCCTTGACCGAGCCGAGAATACAAAGACTGACTACCTTGGTGTTGAGATGTCTGACTACTTTCATGACGTGACCGGTGTTCAGGGAGCGTTCGAGTAGTTCCAGAAAACGGGTGTAGAACTCGTTCATTTTTTTATCGAAGCCTGGATCCAAGCCTACCGCTTCAGCCAGCAGTACCCTGAGCATGGCGGGGTTGTCTAGTAGATAGCCCATGAAGCCGTCAACATTTGCCTCCATCTGGGCCACCACGCCGGCATGGCCACGGCTGGCATCGATGGGTCTGACTTTGCTGTTCAAAACAGCGATGAGATCGTCGAGCAATTCATCGAATACGGAGCGCTTGGACTTGAAATAGAGGTAAAAGGTACCGCGAGCGACCGCGGCTTTCTTGATGATGTCCGCCACCGTGCTGGAGTGATAACCTTTTTGGGCAAACACTTCCAAGGCGCAGGCCAAGATACGGGCTCTTCGCTCTTCTCTCCGCAATTCGTACCTCTTTTAAGCGAGCGTCTTATTTAACAGCGCGCAGGACTTCCCCGATTTTGGTAGCCTGTTTTGGACACTTTTGGTTGATTTCCATGACCACCGCCATGCTTTCGGTGACCACGTCTTTGTTCTTCTCAAATTCCTTTTCTTGGTACTTTTTCAGATCTTCCGGAGTCATCGATTTTCTCATGGCATCGGTTTTCTTTTGAATTTCTACGAACTCTGCCTTGTGTTGGGCGAGATATGTTTCCAGCTCCGAGACCACTTTGTTGCAGTCGGCCTTATTGTCTTTTACGATCTTAAGCATGGATTTAATATGCCGATGGATGTCATCAAGAGGGTCTCCGCCTTTTTTGGCACAACCCCAAGGGGAAGCAAAACTCAGCAAGACGATCAAGGCTAGGAAGGATACCGTAATCTTTTTCATGAAGATTCCTCTCAATTTTGGCTGTAGGTCAATGGAACCCAGCTCTTGAGTATGTAAAAAACAGATTGTGCACCGACGGTCAAGGAAAAACACTTGGAAGTTGACCTTTGGAGTTGGCTGAGGCATACACAAACAGGTAGAATACGGCAGCAGCCCCAGGAGGAATCATGCCCCGGAAGAGCCGAAAGAAGGAAACCAGCAGAAAGCGGAAACCGACCTCTGGGTTAGGAGAGGTGAAGAAGCCGTACCGAGCCAGCCTGCACAAGAAAGAGCTTGAGGAAATGCTTATTTTTTCAAAGGGCTTGGCTCGAGCGAGTGGTGCCTTGGCTCGATCCTATTATGGTCGTGCGGATCCCACTTTGAAATACGACAATGACCTGGTTACTGAAGCCGATTTGGTCGTTCAGGAGTACATACGCAAGGAAGTTTCACAAACCTATCCTGCCCATAAGTTTCTTGGCGAGACGGGGACCACATTGCCCACCGACCGAGATCGACAGGACCCGCTGTGGGTGGTAGATCCGGTGGATGGTTCGGCGGCGTTTTGCGCCGGCATGCCTCTTTGGGGCGTTTCCTTGAGTTTGTTCGATGGTTCGCGTCCGGTCCTGGGTGTATTTTATTTGCCGGTGACCGGTGAGCTGTATTCAGCCATCGCCGGTGGTCCGGCCATGCTCAATGATCGTTTGATTTCAGTTCGTGATGACGGGGTGGACAACGAGTCGTTGATGCTGACCTACAGCCGTTTCCACACTGATTTCATCACTGGATTTCCGGGCAAGGTACGTGCCCTGGGATCGACCGTGGCCCACATCGGGTACGTTTCGAGAGGGGCGGCCGGCAGCGCGATATTGGGCAATGTGCATGTTTGGGACATTGCTGCCGGTCAGGTCATTCTCGAGGCTGCTGGTGGCAGCATTCGGGATCTGCAAGGGAAAAAAGTGAATCTTTCCAGTTACCTGGATGGAGGTCGGATTGACCAGACCCTCATTGCCGCCCCCAATGGACTGCACACGGATATCGCCGCTTTTATGCAACCGCGTTGATCGGCCCACTCTTGAAAACATGGCGGGTGTTGTCTTTACATGATTGATTTGCATTGTCATCTTTTGCCAGGCATGGACGATGGCCCCGCGGACTTGGCCGCCTCAAGGGACATGGCCGAGGGACTGTATCGACTTGGCTTCCGGCAAGTTTTTGCCACCCCCCATTTACCCTGGGCGACACCTACCGTCAATGTCCGTGCCTTTCGCCAGCAAGGCGAGGCTTTGATCGAAGATTTGGCCAAATTGAAAACTGGACTCAAGATTGGCTTGGCTGCCGAACATTACAGCGATTTGGTTCCGGAACTTTTACAGGGAGATGATCTCATTCTCTTTCCCCGCCGGGACACGTTTTTAATGGAGTTTCCTCATGGTGGCTTTCCCGCTCGTCTGCAAGATTTGCTTTTTATGGCCCAGGTGAAGAAACGCATTCCGGTTATCGCTCATGTCGAACGCTATCCGGAGGTTCAAAAGGACATTCAGGTATTGAATCTGTTAAAAGAGCGAGGATGCTACCTGTTGGTGAATGTAAGTAGTCTGGCCGGTGCTTGGACGCGCGCAGCGCAGTCAGCAGCCAAAGCAGTGCTGCGAGCCGATTTGGCCGATGCGGTCAATAGCGATCTGCACCACGCCAAGCAGATTGATTTGCTCGAGGAGGGCTTTGGCGTATTGCGCGAATTGGTTGGCGACGCCAAGTTTCAACAGCTGACCCAAGAGAATCCTGCCAAGATTGCAGGAGTGGAAGAGGACGGGCTACCGGGGCAGGTCGATTCATGAAGAGACTGATCATCAATCTGTTGCTGTCACTGCTAATCGGCGCTTTCTTTATCTGGTTGGCCGGCCGGGGTGTGGATTGGGCGAAAGTGGGCGACGTTTTTGCGCGGATAGATCCGACTCGCTTGTTGCTGTACTTCCTGATCTTGTCGGCCATTCAATTGGTGCGGATATTGCGCTGGGGCATTTTGCTCAAACCTTTGGGGCCGGTGAGCTTGTCCAAGCTGCTAAGTGTCGGTTCGGTCGGGATCATGGCGTTGATGTTGTTGCCTCTGCGTCTGGGAGAATTTGCCCGCCCCATGCTGATATCCGAGCATGGCCGGATTCCCACCAGTGCGGCTTTGGCTACGGTGGTCGTCGAGCGGGTTGTCGATAGCCTCTGCATGGCTGGATTGTTGGTGCTTATTCTGTTTTTTTTAGGCGGAAGAATGGTGGTCCCGGTAGAAATCCGTTCTTGGGCCTATGTGTTGCTGCTGGGTTTCGTGTCGTTGCTGGGTTTCTTGGTGATTGCCTATCACTGGCGCGACCAAACAGTGCGCTGGATTTCCAGTTGGTTTCTGCGGCCCCTGCCTGAGAAAGTAAGCCAAAAAATCACAGAGCTATTGCGGCAGTTCATCGATGGCCTGAAAGTGCTGCCCGATGCGCGCCTGATTACTTCTTTTTTGCTAAGCACGATTTTGTACTGGGGCATGGCCGGTTGGGGCATGTGGTTCATGTTCTGTGCTTTTGATGGGCTTTGCTTTTTGGGCTGGGTGGAGGCCTTAACCGTTCTTTCTCTACTTTGCGTGGGCCTGATGATTCCAGCCGGGCCGGGCATGATTGGTAATTTTCATTACTTTGTGAAACTGGGTTTGGCCTTGTTCGTCTCCGAGTCGATCTTGGGCGCAGAAGGCGTGGCCTACGCCATTGTAGTGCACGCCATGCAACTCTTGCAGCAGATTGTTTGGGGTGTGCCCTTCCTGTTTTCTCGGCACATAACGCTCAAGCGATTCTTTTCCAAACCGACGGTACCTAGTCCAGCAAAATAGTTTGGGTCAAGGTGCCTTGATTGTTGTCGGCATCGCTTGCCGTAAACGTCAGCAAATATTCCCCAGCGCCTTGGTAGGCGGTATGGGGAGTTGAGAAGCGGGCAGCGGGGAGGGCGGCAGAGCTTGTGGTCTCTTGGCCCTCCTGGTTGCGAGAGGCGGCGTAGGTATAGCTTACGGTGCCGGTCTGATTGACTTCTATCCCGGTCATCGGTACCACATCCCCGTTTGGTGGTTGGATGGACAGTTCGATCTTGACCGTACCATCGCTGGCCACCGGCCAGGGAAGATAGGGAGCGGTTTGACCGGTGTGTCGTAAGTAGCCTACCGATTGCAATTGGCCAAAGGCGGATTGTCCGTCGTTGTTGGTGGGGCCGGCGGGATAAAGGACGAAGCCCGAAAGTTCGGTCGTGGTCATCTCGATACCGGTCAGGATAAGCCCCGCGGACGGCGCGAGTTCGAAGGCGCCCGACTGGACCTGATAGGCCTCGGGATTGTCGCCCGCGCCATGTCTGCCTTCCACATGGAAACGATAGGTCCCGGTGGCAAAGCGCATGCTTTCTTCCCAGCTTAGCTGCCAAGAGTGATCGTCTTCATAGTCACCCAGGTAGGTGAGCATGGTGTTGAAACCGTCGTCGTCGTAGGCTTGGCCGGCGGCGTTGAGGGCCGGAACCCAACTGTCTCCCTCTTTTTGCGCAAGAGTCATGCGGGGCATGTCGACCCCGGGGTGTCCGCCCATCCAGGTAAAGCGTAGCATTTCGGTCCGTTGGGCTTGGGGGGCTACGTCTTCGATAATGGTGCCCGGATTGATGCTGGCCGTGGTGGCCACTTTGCAAAATTTGTCTTGGCTGCAAACCATGGCATTGCCCAAAGGGTCCAACCCACAGTCTTCGTCTTGTTGGCAGGAAAAATCGAACCAAGTTGGTTTGAGCCCGTTGTCATCAGTGAATCCACCGTCGGCGACGAATCGTTCAATTAGCTCGGCGGTCTTTTCAAAATAGTAGTCGGCCTCTCGCCATCCCCAAATCACCATGGAGGCTTCGTAGCCGCCTTGGTACCAGTTGTCTTCATGCATGAGGTAAAAGTGATGGTCTTGGCTATAGCCGAGAATGGTGGCATCTTCGAAACCGGCGTCGGTCATGACTTGGGTCAGGTCGCGACCGTATTCGCTCAGGGGTTCGCCGGGAACGGTAATCAGGCCCAGGGCCCCGATGCGCAAGACGCTGATGCGTACTTTGCTGAATTGGGGGGTGGGGCGTCCCTGTCCCAGTTGTTCGGCGCTAAACAGGCAGGAGAGATGCCCGTCTTGGTGTCGGGTTTCGATGTCATCGTCGGAGGACCCTACGCACTGGAAACCACCGAATAGGTAAAGGATGCCGCATTTTTCCTGAATACAGGTGGTGCCGGATGAACAGTCTGAATCCTCGCTGCAATCGGTATCTCCCACGATATCGTAGAGCTCGTCATCGGCGTATCCCAGGGTCTCGCGGCTTACTGGAGCCCTTAGGTTGGCGATGTCCAGGTCGATCTCGGCCTCGGTCTTTCCGTTTAGCGAGTTGAACAATTGCTCGATCTTGGGCCAGGTGCGTACGCCGACTTCCTGGATTTTGCGCCAATCGTCGAGGCCGGGGCCATCTCCGCCGGGAGAGACATCGCCCGAGCTGCGGGAGAGGAAAGCGACTTTGACCGGATAACCGGTCTGTTCCTGCAGGTTTTGTTGAGCGATAAGCTCCACGCCGCCGGGCGCATCCTGGCTGAGGGTGGTTCCCTCAAGGTGGGTTCCGTGCATGGCCATGTTGACCAAGACCCCGCGCGGGTTGCCTTCCAAATCATCAATGCGCATGACCACCAAGGTGTCGTCTTTATCGCCAAGCGGATACTCACTTCGACGATAGCGATGAATCAGTCCTTCGGGGTCCATGGGATCGAGGATGGCATAGCCGAAGCGGGCCGGCGCCAGGTCGGCCAAAGCACCGAGTACCGCTTCGGTGATGGTGGATGACAAGGCGTGAAAAATTTCATAGGAGAAATCGCCGGTTCCCAGTACCCCAAGGTCTTGACCCTCAAGAAAAATGTTCCAGAAGCGGGCCGGATGAGAATGAGAGTGCGGTGCCGACAATACCAGTCGATTCAAGTAGTTCTCTCCGGTCTCCTGAAACACCCGCCAAGCGACGTGGGAGACCATGAAATCGGTTGCACATCCCATGGGCACTTTGACCAGGATGATACGTTTGGCGCCGTTGTCGAAGGCAAAGGCCTTGGTCCGCGGCCGATCCAGCACGGAGTCCGAGCCGCCCAGGGTGTCACGGTAGGGGGTACGCGGTCCAAGCCGGCCCCCGAAGCCCCACATGCTTACGCCGATTGGGATCTGCAAAGCCACGTCGGCAATACCCACCTTTAGTTGGGTTTTTTCCGTTTGGGCTTCATCGGGAGCCGGGCTGGTCAGGGAGCCAAGCACCTCTTGCGGGAAAGGATTGCAGAAGCCGAAGATGCAGCTAGCCTCGGTGGGGCAGTCGAGGTCGTTGAGACAAACGGCTACACAACGTCCATCGATGCACAATCCGCCCGGTTGGCAGGTGACATCGTTGGCGCAACTCCGACTGCGTTGGCAGCAACCATCAACGCAATCCTGATCATCCGGGCACTCATGATAATAGCTGCAGGCCGACTCGCAATTGCCCCCATCGCTACCGGCGTCGTCACCGGACCCGGAAGAGCCACTACATGCGCTCACGGTCAACAAAGCCCCCAACAGGAAGGATCCTGCCCACATAGCGATTGCTCTGGTAGCCACCACACGCCTCCTTCGCTTTGTCCCCCGACATAGATACCGGCAGTCTACACCCTTTTTTTGGCCACGGCGATGATTTCCCGAGCCCCCGGCTTGTGCTATGCTGACGGCACGAGGTCATTTATTTACGAAAGGTAAACGCATGCTGGTGACCTGCATCAAGTGCAACAATCATGTCGAGACCGGAGACGCCGCCGCCGGCGATGTCGTCAAATGCGCCTGCGGTATAAGCATCCTGGTTCCCGAGGGTCCCGCCGCCGCCGGCAAGATGAATTGCCCGGCCTGTGGAGCCCCGGTAGATCCGGCCACGCGGCGATGCGAGTTCTGTAGTACGCGCCTGGCCACCGAAATCTGTCCCAGTTGCTTCGGCATGGTTTTCAAAGGCACTCGCTTCTGCAAACACTGTGGCGACTCCCTAGAAAACCGCGCCCCGGTCCACCACGGCGACCGCACCAAACTGCAATGCCCGCGTTGCGAGGCCCATCCCACCATGCGGGTCGAAGTAGTCAGCGCTTGTCCCTTGTGCCGCTGCCCTGAATGCGAAGGCTTGTGGGTCGATGCCCGCATGGTCGAAAGAATCTACCAGGAACGAGAGAAAGCGCCAGCCATTGATCCCCAGATAAAGCCGCGCACCAACAGCCAAACCTCCGTCCCCATCACCGACGCTCCTGCCGGCAATCTGGGCGCAACCGTAGCCTATATCAAGTGCCCGGAATGCCAAAAGATGATGAATCGCAAGAACTTCGGCCGCTGCTCCGGCGTCATCATCGACCTCTGCAAAGACCACGGCACCTGGTTCGACGCCGACGAACTCCAGCGAATTCTAGTGTTCATTCAATCCGGCGGCCTGGAAAAAGCCGCCGAACGAGAGCGTCTGGAACTAAAAGAAGAACTCAAGTGGCTAAAACGCAAACAGAAAATGCAAGAATCCACTGACGGTATGAGCGCCCATTTAGGCATGGCCCCAGGCGGCCCCCTGGCCGGCGCCCGCTCTGGCCGCCTCCTGTCCGAATCCATCGCCCTAGGCATCGGCGGCCTCCTGCGCAAATTCTTCCGCTAAAGGTCTTCGCTGGCGAGGACTTATAGCCTAAGCGGCCCCTGTTTCCGTCGGCTTCCCTGTCAGTGATTCCTTGACACCCAAGCCATCCTACTGTAGCTTTCCCGCGCCTGTTCTGGCGGAGTAGCTCAGTCGGTAGAGCAGGGGTCTCATAAGCCCCGTGTCGGCAGTTCAAATCTGCCCTCCGTCATATTTCGGAAAAACTGAAGCCCCGCATGGCCTTGAAACAACAAGGCTTGCTGGGTTTCTATGTCCAGGCCCCCAAAGGGCCAACCAAGCGCCACAAAGCGAAACTAAGCCCGTTTGTGGGTCGATCTAGCACAAATCTAGTACAAAACTAGCACAGTCCCGAGGGCTGTTTTCCCGGGAGGTTTGAAACGGGACGGAGGTTTACGTTCTCGGATTTACTGATAAATGGAGAAATCTAGGTTTTGAATACATGTTTTGGGGAGGTTGGTTCCCGAAAACGGGGACTTGTTCGGTCTCTTTCCGTTGTTTCATTCCGCAGAGGTTCGTTAAGATGATATTTACTGGTTCTGGAGTCTGAAATTCATATTGCGGATGCAGGAGTAGCTGTTGACCATGCATGGGTCAGCTAAATGGTGGCCTAGATTGGTCATCGGGAACTCGATCAAGGTGGCGCCTTTGACTTTTTCTTGAGGATCTTCGCCAGCTTTTTTCTCATCTCATCTGTCCATAGTTGTCCGCCGATGAAGTGGCCGCGGCTCATTTTGGGGTTTCGCTTCAGGCCCTCTTGAACCAGATACATGTCCAGCAACGATCGGTACTTTCTTTGCCGTTGGCGGGCAGTCTTGCCTA
>JAUVBB010000303.1 GCA_030591445.1 Deltaproteobacteria bacterium
ACAGGTGAATTTTATGATGTATTTGGGGTAATGAGTTTGAATTTACTGGTTTTCGAACAGGGTTCCGGCTGCCCAATTGAAAAGACCAGTAATCGAATGAGCTTTTCCACCGGAGATCGAGCTGAAATGGCCGGCGGCGTTATTGTTCTGGCCGCCGGAGACCGAGCTGTAGACGCCACTGGCTTCGTTGCCATGGCCGCCGCTGATTGCGCTCGATTGTCCCTTGGCTTCGTTGCCATAGCCGCCGGTGATTGCGCTCAATTCTCCGCTGGCTTCGCTGCCATAGCCGCCGGTGATTGCGCTCGTTGGGCCACTGGCAATGTTGTCGGAGCCGCCGGAGACCGCGCTAGAGTCGCCGTAGGCCAGGTTGGAATTGCCACCGGTGACCGAGCTGAAGTCGCCGCTGGCTATGTTATTGTTGCCGCCGGCGACCGAGTTGTGGGGCCCGCTGATTGTGTTGTGTAGACCGAAGACCACGCCGGCCTGAGAGCTGTAATTGTGGTAGGGGCCGACCACCAGGTTATGAGAACCGGTCTTTTGCGAGTTAGAGAATCGCTCTTCGTCATAGCCCATAATGAGATTTCCCAGACCATTGACCTCGGCGTCACTTAGAGAGCTTCCGGTTCCGTTCTGGATGTGAACATTGGCCCCGACGAAGTAGACTTCCGTGCCGCCGACCGTGATGATGTCGTCGAGTGCCGCGAGGTCTGCCGGGATGTTGAAAAGCTGATTCCAGTCGATGAACATGGATGTCACCACGGCCGCGACGTCATCGTCGGTATACTGGGTGGCGGCAAGTTCCGCTTGGAGATCCACAATGGTGATTGCCTGCTGGGCCACGCTTTGCTCGGTTGCGCTCACTCGGTCCTTGGTATCGGCCAGTTCTTCTTCCAGCGAGGTAATTCGCTCGAGGAGCAGAAGCGTCATTTCGTCCCTTGCTACCAAAACAGGGCCATTGGCCGCTGTACTCAACACGGTGTCTTTGGTGTTAACGTAACGAACTTGTACGTATGCCCCGATCCTTCTGGTTTTCAACCGAACCGTGCCGGTGGTATCGGAGCCACGTTTGACCCGGCTAAGAAGTTTTCCGTCGCTGATCCTAAACAGTTCGATGGTGTCTTTCTTGGAAAGCTCAGCGGCCGGATCGTCGATAGAAAAGACAACCACAATGTCCGTGCCGGCAAGCACCACGATTTCTCCGGTTTCGTTGGCCGGGTTTTGAATCGATAAATCGACAGTGGCACTTTGGGCAAAAACGGGTTGAGATGCCGAAAGCATCCATCCCGTAAGACAAAAGCCAAGCAGCAAACACCTTGTTTTGGTATTCATCGGATTTCCCCCCTACTGGTAAGTTCTGTCACTATTCAGACACAAAACAAAATTTATTATCTACATGAGTATTGTCAAGAGGGGCTAATCGGATAGATAATTTCCGGACCTACCAAGGTATTTGAATTTACTGGTTCTCGAAGAGTGTTCCGGCTGCCCAATTGAAAAGACCAGTAACCGAATGCGCTCTTCCTCCGGAGATCGAGCTGAAATGGCCGCTGGCGGTATTGTTCTGACCGCCGGAGACCGAGCTGTAGAGGCCACTGGCTTCGTTGCCATAGCCGCCGGTGATTGTGCTCGATTGTTCTTTGGCTTCGTTGCCATAACCGCCGGTGATTGCACTCAAAAGTCCGCTGGCTTCGCTGCCATAGCCGCCGGTGACTGAGCTCGATGGTCCGCTGGCAATGTTATCGGAGCCGCCGGAGACCGCGCTAGAGTCGCCGTAGGCCAGGTTGGAATTGCCACCGGTGACCGAGCTGAAGTCGCCGCTGGCTATGTTATTGTTGCCGCCGGTGACCGAGTTGTGGGGCCCGCTGATTGTGTTGTGTAGACCGAAAACCACGCCGGCCTGCGAAGTGTAGTTGTGGTAGGGGCCGACCACCAGGTTATGAGAACCGGTCTTCTGCGAGTTAGAGAATCGCTCTTCGTCATAGCCGACAATGAGATTGCCGAGACCATTGACCGCGGTGCCACTTAGCGAGCTTCCGGTTCCATTCTGAATATGAACATTGGCTCCGGTGAAGTAGATTTCCGTGCCTTCGACTGTGACCAAGTCATCAAGGGCCATCAGGTCGGCGGGCAGTTCGCTTAGGTAATCGTTGTTGGCAACCATCTCGTCTACTTGCGCTTCTGAGAGTAGGGTGTCCTGGTCGCCGTCGGCTAGGTCGGCCGGGACGTTGAAAAGCTGACTCCAGTCGATGGACATGGATGACACCACGGCTACTACGTCATCGTCGGTATACTGGGTGGCGGCAAGTTCTGTTTGGAGATCCACAATGGTGATTGCCTGCTGGGCCACGGTTTGCTCGTTTGCGCTCACTCGGTCCTTGGTATCGGCCAGCTCTTCTTCCAGCGAGCTGATTCGATCGAGGAGCAGAAGCATCATTTCGTCTGTTACCACCAAAACTGGACCGTTGGCCGCCGTGCTCAGTACGACGTCGTTGCTGTCTAGGTAGCGGACTTGTACGTATGCCCCGATCTTATTGGTTTTCAAGTTAACCGTGCCGGTGGTATCGGAGCCGCGTTTGACACTATCAAGAACTGTTCCGTCGCTGATCTTAATCAGTACGATGGTGTCTTTCTTGGAAAGCTCAGCGGTTGGATCGTTGATAGTAAAGGCAACCTCAATGGCCGTGCCGGCAACCACCACGATTTCTCCCGCCTCGTTGGCCGGGTTTTGAATCGACAAATCGATAGTGGCGCTTTGGGCAAAAACGGGTTGAGAGGCTAAAAGCATCCATCCCGCAAGACAACAACCAACGAGCAAACACCTTTTTTGGGTCTTCATAGGATCTTCCCTTTATTTTGAGTTCCGGTATTGGTAAAGATATTCAAGCATATTTCATTATACACCTGTTGTATTATGCAAAATTCAGGCCAGTAGTAGACTAATAATATTCTGTAATTACATGGGTATGTGGATTATTGGTATACTGTAATGTATCCCGGGGACTACGATTCTATGGCCTGTTTTTGCCGGAGTTCCATAAGGTGGAGAATGATTACAGTTTTTGGCTAGGTCTGGAAAATACACAAGTTGCGGCTTTGTATACATGAAATTCAGTGATGGAAAACTGAGTCGCCTTGACCTTTTTGGCGGATCCGTGCTTGTATACTCTTTGGGTGAAGAGAAATCGGATGTTCTGATGCAGTTCGCATCACCAATCCCTAGAGGTTCGGGCATGAAGACGACGCGGCTTTGGTCTGTGTTGGGGGGCCTGGTTCTTGCTTTTTGGCTGGTGGCCTGCGGTGAGAGTGGCCAGGAGGTGTTCGACGCCGGTACCGATGCTGGTACCGACGCTGGTATTGACGCCGGCGTGGATGCCGGAGTTGATGGTGGCAGCGACCCGATTGACTGGGTCAACCCAGGCTGTGCCGCCGGCGAAAATGTGGTGGTAGACGGTCTGCGCCTGGATGTGGAGATCGATCTTTTGGATTATCAGCAGGGGGTCTACGCCATTCGGGAAAAGATTACAGTTCGGGCTAGCGAGGCGGGTACGGCGCTGTCATTTTTTGGCGAACAGTTCGAGATGGGCTGGGCCAGTGCTGGCTATGCCTACGACGATCACTTGGCTACTTTTTGCACCGGGGCCTTTGCCGCCGGCGAGGAGGTCTCGGTAGAGGTTGAATTCGTGATCCGGGAAACGGATACCGGGCCCAATTCCTATTGGGGTCTGCGTCGTTGGGACGACGGTGAAAATCTGGTCATTGGTCCTTTCAATGAGCCCTATTTTGCGCCCTTTTGGCTACTGGTGCCCCAGTCGATTAATTCGGTGAATCAACACTACGATGACAGTCCGGCTTTGCATGCAGTGGATATAGCTATCGTAACTCCGGATGCCAATTGGACCGTGATCGGGCCGGGTGGGCCGGTTGAGCCGGTGGGAGCGGATCGGCCCAGCTGGAACTTCTCGTTACATGAGGTCATGCCTTTGTACTCGCTTAGCTTTGCGGCTTCGACCGATTACCAGACTTTTTCCGTGGGCATGAGCCAGTCTGGGGTGGAAGTCATCGGCGCGGTGCCTGCCGATTTGCGTGCCAATGCGGAGGAGATTTTTCCGGCTGCTATCGTGACCATCGACTGGATGGAAGAGCATTTCGGGTCCTACTCTTTTGGCGATGTACTCAGTCTGGTGGGCATTCCCAATTTTGGCGGAGGCATGGAGCATACCTCCGTTATCTGGCTAGGCAACGGAACCATCATGCCCGATGCGCGCGGGGAGTTCATCGTGGTGCATGAGACGGTGCACATGTGGTGGGGCAACACGGTGCGCTTTGCCGACTGGCCGCATTTCTGGCTGGCCGAGGGATTCGATGAGTGGAGCACCAACTTCAATATCCTGGGCGAGCTGCTCACGCCGGCGAACTTCGCGGCCCTGAAATTGCGCTACCGGATAGATGGCGCCGATCTGACCTACTCCCAAATTGCCGGCCTGCCCGCCCCCGGCCCGCTACGCTTTGGCGACGATGAGAGCATGGTTAACCACTTCATTTCCGATCTTCAGCTCTACTATGTCTACGGCGCCGCTTTTTTGGAAATGGTAAACCAGCGGCTTATCCGTGATTTTGACACGGATCTGCTGGTGGTGCTCAAAGCCTGGTACCAGGCCAAGAAATTCCAAGCTGTCACCACCGAGGACTTTCTGGCTTTCCTGATCGACATCACCAATGACGAAAACTACTGGACCGCCCTCTTTGCCGACTGGGTCTACCAAACGCCGGTTCCCACCCTGACCGTCAGCGCCTATGATTACAGCCCGCCCACCCTGAGCTTTACTCTCGCCCGCACTGCCGGCGCCGATCAGAATCTAGATTCCCTCGATATCGTCATGGTGGGCCTGGACCAGGACGTCACCACCACCGTAAGCCTTCCCTCCGGCACTGACCAGGTGCAAGTTACGGCCACCGTATCCGCCGCCCCTGAACGCATCGCCTTTGATCCCAAGCAGTTTTACGTCTTTCGCCTGAAAGAAAAGAGCTGGAGCGGTCCCGATATCGGTTTTACGGTTCGCTAAGGCGATTTTGGACCAAAGCCCAGAAGGGCGAGCTTACGGGGGAAAGAAACTGCCAGCCCAGGTGGCTTTGGCAGTTTTTGCAGAAACTATAGCGCCAACTGCTGCCGGGAAACCAGCTAAATTCGTCGCTGGGCTCGCCGGTGTTTTGGCAGCCGGGGGCTTGGGCGAAGCAGCCGATTTCGAAGAGAATGCCGGCGGGATTGAAGAAAGTGTGGTGGTGTCGGCCGGCCACCTCCAGGCGCTGACTTTCATCGGTAATTGGATGCTTACAGGCGGCGCAGACGATGGCGCGCAGGAGTTTTGAATCCGATTGGCGGTCGGATTGCGGCTGCTCCGCTTTTTGTTGCCCGGACTTCTGGAAGCATTGCCAGACGAGTGTAGGCTGGGTTGGCGATAGTCCGAGCATGTTTGATTTCACTTCATTTAGTTGCAAGATACTCCAAGAAGACATATTTTAGCCGGCATGGAAACTCTTATTACGCCCGAACTGATTGCCAAGCTGCCCAAAACGGACTTGCATGTGCATCTTGATGGCTCCATTCGTATTCCCACCCTCATTGAGCTGGCCCGCGAGGCTTCGATCAAGCTGCCGTCCACGACCGTCGAAGGGCTGCACGATACGGTGTTCAAGGACCATTACCAGAGCCTGGAGGAGTACCTGACCGGCTTTGGTCTTACCTGTGCGGTGATGCAGAACGCAGAACAGCTTGAGCGGGTGGCCTATGAGTTGGCGGTGGATAACCAGCAAGAAGGGGTCTTGTATACCGAAGTTCGCTTTGCGCCCCAGCTCCATACCCACCGGGGTTTTGATTCCATTGACGTGATGCGCGCGGTATGCGCCGGGTTGGAACGGGCCAAGGCCGAGTTCAACCGGCGGCCGGAGGTGCAGGCCGGCGAGCATCCGCCCTTTACCTTTGGCATCATCGCCTGCGCTATGCGTTATTTTAACGAGCACTTCTCTTCCTTTCACCGTGCCTTTCTGCAAATGCACAGTTACTCTCCGCCGGAGCGGGTTTATGCGCTGGCCTCCTTGGAATTGGCCCAGGCGGCGGCCCAGGCGCGGCGAGAAGAAGGGCTGCCGGTGGTAGGTTTCGATCTGGCCGGCCCCGAGGAGGGCTTTCCTCCCCAGAACCACTGGGAGGCCTACGAATACGCCCATCGCCACTTTTTGCAGAAAACCGTTCATGCCGGCGAGGCTTTCGGGCCCGAGAGCATATTCAAGGCCATCACCGAACTCCACGCCGATCGCATCGGCCATGGCACCTCCCTGCTCAATCCCAAGGCCATCCAGGACCCGGCCATTGACGACCGCGAGCGCTATGTCGAGGACTTGGCCCAGTTCATTGCCAATCGCCGCGTTACCCTGGAGGTTTGCCTGACCTCAAACCAGCAAACCAATCCCGCCTACCGCGATCTGCGTGACCATCCCTTTGGCAACATGATGGCGCACAGGCTGTCGGTCAGCTTGTGCACCGACAACCGGACGGTTTCCAACACCACGGTGACCAATGAGTACCTAAAGGCCGTTGAGCATTTCGGTTTGAGCATGAAAGACTTGAAAAACATCGTGGTCTACGGCTTCAAGCGCAGTTTCTTCCCCGAAAGCTACTCCGCCAAACGCAACTACGTGCGTCGCTGCATGATCTATTTTGAAAAGGTAGAGGCCGAAGCACTGGCAGCGTCAGACAGTTGAGCTAAGATATTACGGATTAGTTTTCGGTCCAAGGCCTCTGGTCGAAAGAAAAAGGAAGGCATTCGGCATGAGCCTCAATAATCTGAAGCAACTTGAGTCATCACTGTGGGAAGCCGCCGATCAACTCAGGGCAAACTCGAAGCTGAACGCCTCCGAGTACTCCATGCCCGTTTTGGGGCTTATCTTCCTGCGCCATGCCACCAACCGCTTTGATGCCACGAGGGCAAAGATTCAGGCCAGCCTGCCCAGCCGCGACGGGCGCACCCGTGAAATCGCACCGGAGGACTTCGAGAAGGAAGCCGCCATTTTTTTGCCGGAGAAGTCCCGGTACGACTACCTGGCTCACCTGCCAGAAGGGAAAGATCTCGGCGCCGCGATCAACCAGGCCATGCGGCTCATCGAAGATCAGGTGCCCACCCAGCTCGATGGTGTATTACCCAAAGAGTACGCAAAGTTCGACAAGGATCTGCTCGCCGACCTGGTGCGCATTTTCAACCGAGATGAGCTGAGGACGGCTACCAACGACGACCTCTTCGGCCGGATCTACGAGTATTTCCTCAACAAGTTCGCCATGAGCGGCGCCCAGGAGGGCGGCGAGTTTTTCACGCCGCCGTCGATAGTCCGCACCATCGTCAACTTCATTGAACCCACCCGCGGGGAGATCCTCGATCCAGCCTGCGGCAGCGGCGGCATGTTCGTCCAGGCCGCCCACGCCATCGCCGCGGCTGGAAAGCAGGTGGCCGCCGAGGTCACCTTTCACGGCCGGGAGAAGGCCGAGACCAACACCCGGCTCGCCCGCATGAACCTGGCCGTCCACGGACTCGAAGGCGACATACAGCAGGGCAACACTTTCTACGACCGTTGGCCGGATTTCGTCGGCCAGTGTGACTTTGTGATGGCCAACCCGCCTTTCAACGTGGACATGGTCGACCCGCAGAAGCTCAAAGGCGACCCCAGACTCTTCACCGACAAAAAGATCCCCGGTATCAGCGCCAAGACCAAGACCGTCAGCAACGCCAACTACCTGTGGATTCAGTACTTCTACGCCTACCTGAACCAAAAGGGCAGAGCCGGCTTTGTCATGGCCCAATCCGCCACCGACGCCGGCCACGGCGATAAGGCGATCCGGGAGCAGATCATCGCCACCGGGGATGTGGACATCATCGTCTCCATCGGCACCAACTTTTTCTACACCCGCCCGCTGCCCTGCTCACTATGGTTCTTCGATCGCGGCCGCCCCGAGGCGCGCCAAAATAAAGTTCTCATGCTCGACGCTCGCGACGTCTACCGAGTCATCAGCCGAAAGATCCGCGACTTCAGCGACGAGCAACTAGCCAACCTGACCGCCATCACCTGGCTCTACCGTGGGCAGCAGGATCGCTACCTTGCCCTCATCGGACGCTATTTCGATCAGACCCTGGAGGGACTCAAGAAGCTCAAGGACCACGTTGAGGCCATCGACGGGCCACTTGTCGAGCTGACTGAACGATTCGATGTCTTCAACGACGACGATCTCGACTCCGGGGATGCCAAGAACGGTTTCAGGGCTATCCTCAAGGAGCGAAGCGAAGCGATCACCGCATTTGCTTCCGACCGCAAGGTATTGCTGAAAGACTTGCAAACCTGGGCAAAGAAGAACGGCTCGGGCTCCGTGGCTACCCACCCCAAGCAAAGGTCACTTCACGAAACCTTCCAGCCCTTCGTGACCCGCCTCGCATCACTGAGAAAGCAAGTCGGCGAGGTCCAGAAACTCACGGTCCGGGCCATCGACCACGCTCGCAAGGAACTGTCGGCGACAAAGTCATCGGACTGGGTGAACAAGGACATCAAGAAGCACCAGGACGCCCTGAATGCCTCACGGCATGATGCCATCGAGGCTGTCCAGGCTATCACCTATCCCTTTGCCCAGGTGACCTGGTTACAAATCCGATTCCCAGACGCGCGCATGGTCGACGTGCCTGGTTTCTGCAAGGTCGTTTCCCGCGATGAGATCGTCGCCCAGGACCACAGCCTAACACCAGGGCGCTACGTCGGCGTGGCCCCACCCGAACCCGAGGACGAGGAGCACGTCGAGAAGCGCTTGCAAGAGATTCACGTTGAACTGGCCGGCCTCAACGTGGAGGCGGTGGAGTTGGCCAAGACGATTCAGATCAACTTTGAGGATGTGGCTGGATGATGTGGCCTAGTCAAACGATCGGCGACTTTTTTGAGGTTAAGCACGGCTACGCCTTCAAAGGGAATTTTTTCGGGTCGACAGGGAGCTTCGTCGTCGTAACACCAGGCAGCTTCCACGAATCCGGAGGCTTTCGCGAAAGAGGCGAGAAATCGAACTTCTACACCCGGACTCCTCCCGACGAGTTCGTGCTTGG
>JAUVBB010000133.1 GCA_030591445.1 Deltaproteobacteria bacterium
GATTCAGACTGCACACTGCGAATCAAGCCGGCAATTTCCTTGGTCGAAGTCGATGTTCGATCAGCAAGATCCTTGATTTCATCCGCAACCACGGCAAAGCCCTTGCCGTGCTCCCCAGCCGCCGCGGCGATAATGGCCGCGTTCAAGGCCAACAGGTTGGTTTGTTCAGCCACGTCGCCAATCACGGTGAGAATCTTGCCAACTGCCTCCATTTGCGTGCCCAGGCGGTTAATGACCTCCTGGGCCTCATCGGTGATCTGCTGAATGTCACGAATGCCGTCTATGGTTTGGCTCACCGAATTGGCCCCGCGGGAAGCCAATTCGGAAACTTCTTCTGACAGGCGATGGGTATGGGTGGTGCTTTCTTCGACTTGCTTGATCGAACCATCCATCACGGCCAGTGAGGCAACGGTCTCGTCAGCGGTATTGGCCAGGTCGTCGACATTGGCAACCACTTGGTCCATTGAAACCGCTATTTCGTTCATGGACGAGGCCGTGTCCTCAACCAAAGTCTGTAGATTTTCCGATGAAGAGGACACCTCGCGAACACTTTGATCGATTTCAAACATGGCCGAGGAGCAATCGGATGACGCTTCCCGCAAGGCATCGATTTGCTCCGAAATGCTTTGAATTGCCGAGCGCATTTCCACCACCGAGGTCGCCGTCTGGTCGGCGACGCTCGTTCTTCGATCGGCGGCCTCCCGCACCTTCTGCAGGGCGCTCTCGATGATTCTCTGGGTTTCGAGCAGCCGATGAGCCCGCTCCTCGGCGATGGCGGTTTTATCTAATTGGCTTTGGACAAAACCTTGCAGATCATGCGCCAAATCCGCAATCTCCCCGCTTCCCACTGCTTCTATGGAAACGTCGGAATTACCGGCCGCAAACTGCTGGAATCTCCCGGCCAACAAGGCCAGTGGCTGCATTTGAGAGCGGGTGATCAGCCAAATTACTAGCAGGGAAATCAGCAAGAGCCAAAGCATGGCCGCCGCGTCGCCCCAGGCCAGGTCAGAAAAGGAATCGTAAATCAGGCTCATCGGCAGAGTCATCACCAACAGGTCGCTTTTCTGAAAAGGACGGGTCAAAAACATAAAGGGGGTACGTACATCCCGCCATTGCGCGCCACGGGATTGGCCAATCCGCTTGAGCCATTCAGAATCAAAATCCGCCGCCGGCGCCTTGAGCAAAACTTTCCCCAGACCATCCAGAACGGAAAGCTGGTTATGGATGGCACCAGAAGCGTCCAGACGCCGTATGGCGTCCTTCATGGCTAAGTTCGGGTTTTTCTGCAGCACCCGCTCCAACGCATCAGCCATTTGCACAAAAGCCGGTTTACGCTCAGCCATCAGGGCCTCGGCCATTTGCACCCGCGTTTGAGATAACCAGGCCAAAGTACCCAGCCAGGCCACCACCAGCAGGGAAACCGAAAAAACCAACATAAAACGCTGGCGCAACGACCCGGACTTTTTACTCTCTTCATTATCGTCAGCGGGGACCATGGCGGGCATCGCTTTACGGACGGCGGCCAAACCTTCGCTTTCGACATAACCAACCAACAACAGGTTAACCAGTCCCGCACAGATCAGACAGGATTCTAACACCACTAGCTGCCAATCACTCGCGCCCAGGACAAAGCTAGCCAGCCCCCAAGACACCAGCGCGAAAGTCAACCAAAGCACGACAACCAAGATGGATTCGTTTCGCCCGAATGACTCCAGCGCCTCCCAGGCGTCGGCATCGTCTTGCTCGTCAAACTCATCCGTCTCGTTTTCTGGGTTTACGCGCGAAGCAAGGTCTTGCAACAACCAGGTATTGCTTCCTTGGCGCACTAGAACCATCAGCCCCAGCATCACCAGGGCCCCCGCCACAATCAGGGAAAGGTGATCGTTTAGCTCCCCCACGGCCACAAGAACACCGGTAGCCAAAGAAACCGATATCCCGGCAGCAAGCAACTGGGCCCGATTCAAATCGCGAATGGTCGTCTGAAATGCTTGCTTCACAGCGATGCCTCACTCGGTTGGAAGGTCTTCAGCCACTGGCACCTCGCCGCCCAACTGGCCAAAATCGACCGGACGAAAAAGGGCCGGGCTGAGCACCTTGCTCAGATCCACCAGCAATAGCAACCTACCTTGGTACTCGCATACTCCGATAAAAATACCGGGTTCCTTGTTTACAAACAACTGCGGAGAAGGCTTGATCAGGCTGCGCGGAACGCGAACGACTTCGGCGACTTCATCCACAATGATGCCGACGATCTTGCTTTCTACCACCACGATGATGTATTTCGGCTGTGCTTCTCGCAGTTCCTCGGGAATCTGAAATCGTTTCCGCATATCAACCAGGGGGATGATCACACCGCGGAGATTGATCACGCCTTCGATAAGTTCCGAACTGCTCGGCACCGGAGTAATCTTGACCGGGTTGATAATCTCTTTGATACGCATGATGTCGATTACGTATTCCTCACCGCCCACGCGAAAAGCAGCCAGCTGAACAATCTTATCCTTGCCCTGTCCTCCGCCGTGGTCCGTCATGCCGTAGGGCTCCCCGATCTCACATTAATGAACTTGTCAATCGGCACCACGGCATCGAGATCGAGCAAAGTATACATCTCACCGTCTTGCCGGCCGACGCCCACAATGTGTTCCGCCTCGGCCCGGTCAAAAACCCCGGGGGTGGACTCGATGTCTTCCTCCCGCAATCGAATCACCTGCCGTACCTCGTCCACCAGCAGACCCAAAAGACCGCTTTCACTCTGCACGATAAGAATTCTGGTTTTGCGCACCCGGGGGCCGGCCGTCAGGTTTAGGCGCAAGCGCAAATCCACCACGGGGACAACGGTTCCCCGCAAAGACAAAATACCCAAAATCACCGACGCGGTTCTCGGCACCTCGGTAATCAAGGGCAGTTTAATGATTTCCTTGATATGGAAAATACTGACAGCGAAAACCTCGTCGGCCAACACAAAACTGAGATACTCCTGCAAACCACTGGCCCGTAGACTCGCGTCTTGCTGATCGCGGTACAAATCCAGCGATTCGGAGGCGGTTTCAGTCATCTCGGAATCGGAAGCAAAAAATGAATCCAGGGCCTTTTGGTATAGATCTTGCTGTTCTGCCGCAATCCCAGACGAAGGGGCAGAGGCAGAGGAGTCCACCGGCACGGAGCTAGCCTTTCCTGCGGTTTTCTTCACCTTGCTTTTCTTCGCCTTCTTTTTCTTTTCTGGTGACACCGCTTCCCTTCCCTCTATTGACAGGCGTCAGTCGCGTGACAGCGTCTCTTCAATCAAGGCGCCAACATCCAGGACCAGAATCGTTTGCTGACTGGCCAAATTGGTTGCGCCGGCAATACCAGAAATCTTGGACAAGGAGTTGCCCAGGGATTTGATCACCACATCTTGTTGGCCGATCAAACCATCGACAATGATGCCCAGGCGGTTCTGCGCCAAACCCACCACGACCACATACAAGAAACCATTTTCGCCCGCGGTTGACGGACCCAATTCGAACAAATCAGACAAACGCAACAAGGGCAAAGTGGCCCCACGCAGCTCAATGACTTCTCTCCGCTCGATGGTCCGGATTTTCTCGACTTCTACATTGATGATCTCGAGTACCGAGTTAAGCGGAATGGCATATATTTGATCGTTGACCCGGTTGATCAAGGCCCGAATGATGGCCAGGGTAATCGGCAAAGTGATGGTAAATTTGGTTCCTTTGCCCGGTTCGGAGTACACATCGATCATGCCGCTGAGGTTGGCAATATTGGTTTTGACTACATCCAGGCCCACCCCACGACCGGAAATATCGGTCACCTCTTCCGCGGTGGAGAACCCGGGCAAGAAGAGCAAATTCATCAAGTCACGCTGGGTCATATCGCCCAGGTAATCTTGCTCTACCAGGTTCTTCTGCAAGGCTATTTTTCGAATCTTCTCGAGATCCAGCCCTCTGCCGTCGTCGGCGATCTCGATCACTACATGATTGCCCTTCTGATAAGCCCCCACCGAAATGGTACCGGTTAGAGGCTTATCTGCCTTCTTCCGATCTGCTGGACTCTCCAAACCGTGGTCAATCGAGTTTCGCAAGATGTGCATCAAGGGATCGGCCAAATCCTCCACAATGAGTTTGTCTAGCTCAGTATCGGCCCCGTTTATTTTCAGCTCGATATTTTTGCCCGAACTTCGCGATAGTTTGCGAACCATCCGAGAAAGTTTTTCAAAATTCTGGCCCAAGGGCACCATACGTACTTCCATGATTCCCGATTGGAGTTCATCCAGCTTTCGCTCGAAATTGCGAGATTCCTTGAACAAATCCACCGCCAAGCCGGTAAAACCCTGCTCGGATTTGAGTTGTTCGGAGATGGCCTGGGTCGCCGTGCGCACCAGCACCAATTCGCCAACGGTATTCATCAAGCTATCGAGTTTGGCGATATCCACCCGTACCGTCTGGCTGATAGAGCGTAAACTGTCAATTTCCGCCGCCGAGGGCGTCTCGGTATCGCCGTTACCGCCCCCGGGCGGTGATGCACCGGCGGTTTCGGGCTCGTCTTCTTCAGCCTCCTCTTCAACGGCACTTTCCGCGGGCTTTTTCGCCTTCTTGCCGCCTTTGGCTGGCGCCCCGGCCGCTTGGTCGAAACGCTTAATCGCGCTCACTTTGGTATCCGGGGCATTTGTCTGTTCTCTGACCACAGAAATTTCAAGCTCGGAACCAAATATGAGATCGAAGTCAATCCCTTGTTCCGACGAGCTTTCCGAACTAGGCAGAGTGGTAATCACTTCTCCCTTGGTTTTAAGATCGGTGGTCAGGCTGGCCAAGCGCTCGTCAAAATCCATCAGGTTGAAAGAAGCGTGTACTTTGAACAGGTTCACACCCTGCCGAATGTTGTCGATCAAACGATACTCTTCGTATTCGGTCAGTACATCGAGAATGCTTTGATCAATGTCAACCAAGGACAGGGGATTTTCCTCTTCCTTGGTTGCCGAGGCCGAGGCCACCTTTTCCATCGCCTTGAGCATTTTACTCAAGGCCTTCTTGGGCACGGTGGGGCCATTGCTTGCTTCGGCTATCAGGCGATTGAAGAGTTCGACGGAGTCAAACAGGACATCGATGACCTCGTCGTTGATCTCCACCTTGCCCATACGAATGTCGTCAAGCAGATTTTCCAGTTCATGAGCAAAATCAGACATTTTGCTAATGCCAAACATGCCCGACAGACCCTTCAAGGAATGGGCTGAACGGAAAATGTTGTTGATTAGATCTGGATCCTTCTTGCCGCGCTTGTTGATGTCATCTACGTGCAGGATGTCGCGGTTGAGGTTTTCCACGATTTCCTGCGCTTCAGACAGGAACTCGCCCAAGGCCCTGGAGCCAATTTCGCCTGAACTATCGCCCATCAGTCATCACCTGCCGCATCGGGAGCGTTTTTCAGATACTGCTCGACACAATTACGTAATTCGTCTGGGGAAAACGGTTTTACCAAATAGCTGTTCGCGCCCAGAGCCAAGCCACGTTCCTGATCCCGCTTGGAAGACTCCGTGGAGACGATGATCAAAGGCGTCAGCTTGAAGCGATCATTGTCGCGGATGAAACGGATCAATTCGAGCCCATTGATGTCCGGCATATTGATATCCGTGATAATCAAATGATAATCCCGGCGCGGGAGCTCCTTTAACGCTTCGAAGCCCGAACCCGCCTCGGTCACGGTCACGTCATCTATCTCCTCAATGGTTGAGGCGATAAACGAACGCATCGCAGCACTGTCCTCCACCACCAGCACGTCGTAGGCCACGAACCACCTCCTGGGAACATTTCAGCACTAAGTTTTGGAAAGTATTTCACGTACTTGAATACAAAGTCAAGGAAATGAAAGGCCGCTCTTTGATTCCTGCGGCCTAGCTTCCTTTTTTAGCTAGGACTGGCGCGCAAAACATCATACAAACCCAGCGGATAGAAGAACAGGAAAACACTATCCCCGAAAACAAGCACATCGCCATCGAAGAGCAGCTCGTCCTGTTCCGGCTCTAAGGGGGAAGAATTGACTTTGCTGCCATTGGAAGACGCCAAATCAACAACCGACCAGGACTGGGTGCTACCGCAGCGCCTAAACGCCGCGTGCCGGGCCGAGATCGTCTCATCGGTCAATACCACGTCGTTGCCGCTGGAACGCCCCACCGCAATCCGGTCCGCCGGACCGGGCAAGCGTTTTTCGATTGCCAGCACCGGGCACTGATTGGCTTGGCGGATGAGATCCTTGCCTAGGGGCAAAGAACGATCTGCTTTGGACAAGCGGGTGCTTTGCCGAGTGAAAACCAGCCCCGAACCTTGCCGCTCTTGAATCAGGAGCGGGTTTGGGTAGCGCGCGCAAAACTCTTCGCGAGAAAGTTCGAGGCAAGCACTGATGAAATCTTGCAGTAATAGCTGGGTCAAGAATCCCCCTTGCCACCCTCGTCTTGTTCATTCGACCCGAGTTTGCGATAGATGGTTCTGGTAGCCACGCCCAGGATTTTGGCCGCCAGGTTCTTGTCTCCGCCGGTGGCCTTCAAGGTTTCCCGTAACAAAGCCATTTCTGCATCTTCTAACGAGGTACCCACCGACAAATACACACCCCTGTCCTCGACGGACTTCGAAGACGAGATGTCTGACAATTGAGAAACCGGGGCCGGCAAGTCGACCAGATCAATGACCGGCCCGGTCGACAATACCACGGCTCGCTCGATCACATTTTCGAGTTCCCGTACATTGCCGGGCCAGGAGTGCCGGGCCAGAGCATCCATGGCTCCGGCGGTTATCGCTTGAATTTCCTTGTCGTTCTTCTTGGCATAGCGGCGCAAGAAGAAGTTCGCCAGCAAGGGCACATCCCCGGTCCGTTCCCGCAAGGGCGGTACTTCAATCGGGATGACATGGAGACGGTAATACAAGTCTTGGCGGAAACGACCCTCTTGCACCGCCTTTTTCAGGTCCTGGTTGGTGGCCGCCAGCAAGCGAATATCCACCTTGCAAGTCTGGCTTGAGCCCAGCCGCTCGAACTCGCCCTCTTGTAAAACTCTCAGCAATTTCACCTGGGTGGGCACACTCAACTCACCCACCTCGTCTAAAAGCAAGGTACCGCCATGGGCGGCTTCAAAGCGACCCTCCCGCCGACTGTTGGCGCCGGTAAAAGCGCCGGGCTCATAGCCGAAAAGTTCGCTTTCCATGATGCTTTCCGGCAAAGCCGCACAATTGACAGCCACAAAACTTTGTTCGGCGCGGGAGCTGCATCGGTGAATGGCGCGCGCCAAGACCTCTTTGCCGGTGCCGCTTTCTCCAGACAACAGAACCGTCGCCGACGATGGCCCCGCCTGGCGGATGATCTTCATGGTTTCGAGCAGGGCCGAACTTTGGCCAATAATGTCGTGGGGGCGAACCGACTCCAGTTGGCGCCGCAACGAGCGATTCTCCAACAACAGTTTTCGCTTCTCGATGGCCCGCCGCACTACCTTGGTGATCAGCACTTTCTTCAAGGGCTTGGTGACAAAATCGTAGGCGCCTTCTTTCATGGTCTCAACGGCCGTTTCAATGGTGCCATAAGCCGTCATAACAATGACTTCGGTCTCGGGCGAAATGCTGCGCGTCGCCCGCAACAATTCGCTACCGTTCATTTGTGGCATGACCATATCGGTCAGCATCACGTGCACGTGATGCTGACGCAAGACCTGCAGGGCCTCCTTGCCGGAAGCCGCCGTGAGCGTATGGTAGCCCTCTTTATTGAAGATCCGGACCAAGCTCTCTAAATGAGGCCGTTCATCGTCGACCAACAGTATCGTTTTGGCAAGCCCAGCCTCCATGACCAAGGGCGTCTCCTTTATTCGTGCACCGGTTGAAACAAGATGTCTAGATTGATTTTGCCCGCCAATTCCATCAAGGCCTCTTTTACCGCCGGCAAGGAGACGCTTTGCGGCACCGCCAGTTTCATCTTCACCGATGACACCGTGGTGCCGCTGGTGGGCGCCGGTGACAAATGGGCATCGAGGATTTCGACATTGACCTGGAAACGCTCTAGCACCTTGGCAATTTGAAACATAATCCCCGGCTCATCCATGGCCACCACTTCTAGCCGAACCGGCAACGATGGCACTTGCTTCGCTTCCTTGGGGTCGCTGGCCTCTAACAGCAAAGCCCGCAACCCGCACTTGGCCTCAAAGGCCTCCAGATCGGCCGCCAAGCTGTCCACCTCTTCGGTTAAGCCGGAAAACAGCAACATCAGCGAGAACTGTCCGCCCAGCACGGCCATCCGACTGTCGGCCATATTACAGCTATGATCGAGCAAAAATTGACTCACATCAAAAACGATGCCCGGCCGGTCCTGGCCCGTTGCCGACAATATCCGATAACACTTCATGGTCGACCCCTCTCCGTCTCATGGGTGGAGGCAAAAACTTATTGGTTCGCCGAAGCACTGTCAACCCCTCTTTGCCGGCCCCTCCCCCAGCAAACCAGCAGCGGCGGCAGCTTATTCCTTTACCGAAGGCACCAACAGACTTTACAATCGCAGCCATGAAAAAAGTATCTTACGACCACAATCATGAAGATCACATCGACCGTATCGGTTCCGGTCATATCGGCGGCAAAGCACGGGGCCTGAGCTTTTTCCACCGTTTGTTCTTTCCTGGTGAAATTCAACAGAAATTCTCGCCCCACACGGTACGCATCCCCAAGACGACCGTTATTGCCTCCGATGCCTTCGAGCAGTTCGTCAGCGATAACGAGCTGACCGATGCCATCCACGAGGAGAAGGATGCGGCGGTATTGCGCCGCTTCCACGACGGCATTTTCCGGCAAGAGTGGATAGAAGTACTCGAACAGTTCCTGAGACGAAACCCTTTTCCCTTGGCGGTACGATCCTCCTCGCTCAACGAAGATGCCTTCAACCATCCTTTCGCCGGTTTATTTCTAACCTTGCTGCTACCCAACAACCACCCCGATCCCAAAACCCGCTTGCACCAGCTCATCGATGCTATCAAGGCGGTGTATGCCAGTACCTATTTTCAAAGCCCGCAAGCCTATATGGCCAAACATCGCCTGCCCATCGAGCACGAGAAGATGGCGGTCATCTTGCAACAATTGGTGGGCCGACCGCACGGCAAGTATTTTTATCCCCGCATTGCCGGCGTGGGCCAATCGCTAAACTTCTTCCCGGTCGGACCCATTAAACCCGAAGACGGCATCGCCCTAACCGTGCTCGGTTTGGGCAAGATGGCGGTGGAGGGAGATCGGGTCATGCGCTTTTGCCCCCGCTTTCCCACCGTGCGCCCTCAGATGTACACCGCCAAGGATTTCTTGCGCTATACCCAAACCCATTTCATCGCGGTCGACCTGACCACTGGCGGCCGGCAGCTAACCGGCCAAGAGACCGACACCTTGGTCACCCTGCCCCTGTCGGTGGCCGAACAACATAACACCCTGCAAAATCTGGTTTCCATCTGGGATCCGCGCGATCGCACCTTGTACGATGGCGCCTTCCACCAAGGAACCAAGGTATTGACCTTCAATGCCATCCTCAAAGGCGGCCTGTTTCCCTTGGGCGGAATCATCGACACCTTGCTGGAACGCTTCCAAGAGGGTTTCCAATCACCAGTGGACATGGAATACGCGGTAGAACTAGATCACTACGGCGGTTTTGCCCATGCCACTTTTTACCTGCTGCAAGCCCGCCCCCTGGTGGCCCGTCGCTTTGACGATGACATTAAAATCCCCGACGTGCCCGAAAACCGCACCATCTTGCGCAGCGGCCACACCATGGGCACCGGCAAGTTGACCGACATCAAGTACCTGGTCCGGGTCCTGCCCACGGCCCTGGAGCCAACCGCCTCGCGGGAATTGGCCAACTCGGCCGCCCGGCTGGATCTACTGATGCGCAAACGTGGCGAACAATATGTTCTGATCGGCCCCGGCCGCTGGGGCAGCACCAACCCCCGTCTCGGTATTCCGGTGACCTTTGCCCAAATCGCCAACGCCGCGGCCATTATCGAGACCGGCGCCCCCGGGCTAGACTTCGAACCTTCGCAAGGAACGCATTTCTTCCATCTGATAACCGCTGGCGGCATCGTTTACATGGCCATGATGCCCGAGCACAACGACAGCATCAACCACGACCTGCTCGACTCTTTTGCCATCGATCACCGTGACGGCAACGTGGTATTGCTGCGACCGCCACGCCCGATGGAGGTGGTGGTCGACGGCCGTGACACCAAGGGAATCATTCATCTGACCGAGAAGACCACGCCCGAGACCTTTGAACCAGACTGGGAAGCCGGAGACTTCGATTAAAGTAAAAGAGGCGCGGAAAACCGCGCCTCAAAGCAAACAACGGCAGCCACAGGGGACCGCCCCAACCTATTTGATTTTATACCCAGCCACGCAACTTCATGGCCTCGGCCACCCGGCTGACGGCTACCAAATAAGCAGCCACGCGCATGTTGACCTTCTTGGCTTTGTGCATTTCGTATACCGCATGGAAAGCATCGGTCATCTTCTTGTCCAGGCGCTCGTACACTTCTTCGATGGTCCAGTAGAAATTCATGTTGTTTTGTACTTGCTCGAAGTAGCTCACGGTCACGCCGCCAGCGTTGGCCAAGAAATCGGGAATCACGAAGCAGCCCTTTTCTTGTAGAATCTTGTCGGCCTCGGGAGTGGTCGGTCCATTGGCCAACTCGCAAATGATCTTGGCCTTGACCTTGGCGGCATTCTTGTCAGTGATGGCATTTTCCAGTGCCGACGGGAACAAGATGTCAACGTCCAGTTCAAGCAGATCTTCATTGGAGATGGGCTCGGTGCCGCCAAAATTCTCTACCTTGCCGGTCGACAATTTGTGCTCGACCAACTTGGCCGGATCCATACCGGCCTTGCTGATTACGCCACCGCGCGAGTCGCTGGCCGCGATCAGTTTGCCACCGCCCAAAATTTCTTGGTACAAGGTCGCGCCATACTGGCCGGCATTGCCAAACCCTTGCACGGCATAGGTAGCGGTCTTGGGGTCGATACCCAGAGCCACGGCCGCTTCGCGGACGCAGAAAATACCACCGCGAGCTGTGGCGTCGTGCCGGCCCAAAGAACCACCGACCGGAATGGGCTTGCCGGTGATCACGCCGGGTACATTGTAACCGCGCATAACCGCGTATTCGTCGGCCATCCAAGCCATGATCTGGGGCGTGGTGTAAACATCGGGTGCGGGGACATCGACATCGGGACCGATGAAGTGACCCACTGCCCGCATATAAGCGCGAGCCAAGCGCTCCAACTCACCTTCGGACATTTCTTTGGGATTGCAAACAACACCACCCTTGCCACCGCCCAAAGGAATATCGACCACGGCAGTTTTCCAGGTCATCCAGGCCGCCAAAGCGCGTACGGTATCGACGGTCTCGGCCGGATGAAAGCGTAGGCCACCCTTGGTGGGTCCGAGGGCATCGTTGTACTGCACGCGATAGGCCTCGAACACTTTCACTTCACCGCTGTCCATGCGGACCGGGATGTGAACGACCAGTTCTCTTTTGGGCCAACGCAGCAAGTCCCGCGTTCCCTTGTCGTAACCGAGAATTTCTGTTGCCTCATCGAGTTGTGCCTGCGCAATCTTGAAAGGATTCAGTTCTGCCATTTTACCATCTCCTGATTGGTTTTGGTTTATCCTTCACTTTCGGCCCTCTGCCAAATCCTGCATCAAATTTTTCCTACCCTCAACCACATGACTTTGTCAACCCTAGCAAACGATATTTTTATAAATTTATTAATCTACTTAGTTAATTAGGGCTTTTTGCCTGGTTTGCTTTTTTTATTAGGAGTATTTGAGTATTTTACTTATTTTCTCGTCGTAATTGCCCAGCTCGCCGCTTGGGCAGCCAATCGACAATTACTGGCGCGGGCGGCCTCTAAAGCGGCCTGCACTTTTTGATCTCCGCGCCCAGACAGAGCCCAGGCTGCTTCTGCTTGCACGCGGCAATTCTGATCGTTTTGCAAGAGTTCGATCAAACGTTCATCAAGCCCAGCCAGGACGGCAAAGGAAGGTCGCGCCAAAGACCAAATCGCTTCCAGCCGAACAGAAGCACTGCTGTCTTGAAGCGCGCTCAACAAAGCATGGCCATCGGCATCCGGCACCTGGCCCAAAGCCTGCGCCGCCGAAGCGCGAACGGTTTCGCTCTCATCGGCCGTCAAGGCCTGGGTCAAGGCATCGACGGCGCCCGGGCGATGCAACTGCCCTAAGGCCCGCGCCGCCGCCACCCGCAACGCCTCATCACTGTTGCCACCCAGGGCAGTCACCAGCGCTGCGCTAGCAGTGGAGTCTCTTAACTCACCCAGGGCACGAACCGCCGAAAGCCGGCTGGCCACGGATGCTTCGCCATCGGCCAAAACCGTACCGGCAGCCTGTGCCCCCTCCGGGCCCCGCCCCATGCGGCGCAATAACCAGGCGGCAGTGCGCGCCACTTCGATGTCCTCATGACCCAGCAAAGGCAGCAGTTCAGCCACCGCCTGCGCCGGCGAATAAGTCGAAAGCTCTTCCATGGCAGCGATCAAAGTGCCGGGACCATATAGATCTGGATCGAGTCGTTGCAAGGGGTCGCCCGCTTGCGCCCAAGACGGCCAAGCCAGAAGTAGAACCAGCCATAGATTTCTCATGGACTGGCCCCCCGGCCTAAAAATGGCGCCCCGGCATCAATCCAGTCCACCAACAGCCAGCGCTGCTCATCGGTCAAAGTCCCACTCCAGGCAGCTTGATCTTCCGGATGGGTCTTGCCCGGCCCCATGGCCCAATCCGCCCATGGCGCCTGCCCGTCACAATCGTAGCGACATGGTACCCCCAGCCGGCCAATCACGCGGCTTTCTCGGGCAGAACCGGGCACTACGTAGGGTCGATGCGAGACCAGGATTCTGCCGGTGCTGTCGTTGCGAATGGTATCCACGCTCAACAAAGACCGGTAAGCAATGGAGGTTCGACCCGCCGGCTCGTCGGTCAAATCGATTCCCTGCAGGTTGCCACTTAGGTTGACGTAGTTGCCGGCCAGGGTCTCGCTATCGTGGCAGCCGGCGGTATTGCAGGAGGCATTCAAAATGGGTTGGATATCGCGTTTGAAATCGAAGGAGAACTGGGTGCCCTGATCACTGATATCGACCGGCGGGGATTGGGCGGCCAAGCTGGCATCAAAATCGACGGCCTCGGTCGCCGCCGCATGACATCCGGAACAAGTGCGCCGCGCGCAATCGGGCCCGCCCCGCCATTGCGGGTCGACATCGATGGCCGCCCCGTAGCTGTCGAGTACCTGCAGACGCAGAGGCGCATCAGCCGGGGCCCGGAAATGGAAGGAGGCATCCGCGGCAATGGGCACGGTCGCCCCAGAGCCGTTGCCGCAGACCGCGCCCACTGTGCGGCCGCCGATTTCCATTTGCCAGGGCGCGATTTTCCCACTCAAACCCTGCAAAACACGCAGGCGCTTGGCCGCGGAGTTGACCTGCTGTTGGGCATCCATGATGAAGCCGGCAAAGGTCACCCCCGGCTGGCCACAATCGGGCAGTTGGGGCACAATGCCGGCCTGGCCTTCGTCGATGGCCCGGGCCATAACCGGCCGCGGCTGCAAATCCGCTCTTTGGGGATCGTTGAACACCGGACGCCGCCCACCGTCTTGCGGATCAAGAATGGCAATTCCGAAATCCGGAATCATGCCATGATCGCCGTCTTCGGTATTCAAACAACCTTGGGGAACAGTGGCATAAGAGACCAACAAGCGTTGGTCGCGCAGGGGAAAAGGATCACGCACCCGGCCTTGCGGGGAACAGCCCGCCCCCATCGGCAATCCGGGGACGATTCCCTCCCATTGCCCCTCTTGGTTCCGTCGACAGACGGTGCCGGCGGCCCAGGTGCCGAGCGCCGCCACACAGGCAGCCAGCAACTCGTCCTGCCCATCCCACTGCGGGGCCATGGGCAATACCGCTAGCGCCGCCCCGTCGGGCACTGGGCCGGCCACCGCATTGAGATCCGAGCGAAAAGGAAGAAATTGGGCCACCCCTTGCCGCAGGGTCCAGCGGTTAAACTGCAGCTGACCTTCCCCGGTCACGCCCAATCCCAGACTGTGGCCGGGGCCAATATCAAGCCTTAGGGCATGGCTACCATCGGCCTCCACGGCGAACAAGACCCGCGATCGGCCGCGGCCCTGAAAATCGACCTGCCCCTGGGGATCTTCCCGCAAAAAGGCAATGCGACCGTCGGGTAGATAAGTAGGCCGGGTATCGTTGGTCGGGCCAAAGGTCAGTCGGCGACAGGCAGCGCCCAGATCTCCGTTGGCCACAAAACAGCTGCCGCCTTCGGCGATGATGGCAAGATCGATGCCATACAAATGGGCACGGTCATGGGCGTCGATACGCAGCGAGGCCACCACAGACTTGCCGTCGGCAGAAACATCGTGGCCGTACAGATCACCCGCTGGCAAATCCGCCAGCACGATGATCTTGCCGGTAGGGGTTGCCGGATCTAGCCAGACCAGTCGGCCGCCCGGTCGAAATGATTGCGGGGCTACCAGGCTACCCGCATTGGTCGCCGGTTGGCGCTGGGCAAAAACGATAGAAGAAAAGCCCAGCTCTTCATTCAGCTTGCGGGGAAAGGGATCTTGGCAGGCTGCCATCACGACGCCAGTTACCAGAACCCAGGCTATGGTGCTACGGCTTCTTGCTGCCAACGTTCCTCTTCCCGGGTCGGTAACGCCCCCCCTTGGCAGGCGTAACGATTCCCTGCTTCTTGATATAGTGGGCCACTACTTCCCGGATCAATTTATGGGTATTGCGAATATTGACGCCATGGGAAAACACGTAATAGCCGTCCCCACCGGACATGACAAAATCATTGGTGGCTACGGTATAGATCTTCTTGTCTTCTAATTTTTGCCCGTCATTGGTCGTCAGAGAAAGACAGCGCCGGCCCCGGGGAGCGTCGCCATCGAAGACCACCTGGAGACCCGAAATTTCCATGACGCCGTAGGAAGCAGCCAAACCGTGTTCGACAATTTTGCGAATCTGGGCGCCGGAAAGAGAAACGGTAACGATATTGTTGTCAAAAGGAACAACCTCGTACACCCGGCCATAGGTGATAATCCCGGCCAGAATACTGGTGCGCAAGCCGCCGGAGTTATACATGGCCACGTCGATCTTACCGTCGGTGGCCCGCATGGCATCGGTTACCAGGTTGCCCACCGGCGAGTCCAGCGGTGTTCGGTGGTGAATGGTTTTGAGTGCGCGACCCAGTTCGATTCTTTCCAGATGAGCCACGCTCTTTTTGACCTGCTGCAAACGCTCGATAAAATGAGGGGACGGCCGAATGGTTTTTCCGGCGTACACCGGCGGATTGCCCAGGCGGTCGGTCCGGAAAAAGAAAGTGTTCTGGTGCAAACGGGTCTTGTCGGCCAGCACCCGTTTGCTGGTCGGATCCACAGCCAAATCGATGCGGGCAAAAGCAATTCCCTTGGCCCAGGTTTGCACCACCGGAATGCCATTGACCAGCCCAGAGAAGGGCGTATGCGCATGTCCGGAGACAATGACATCGACTTCGCCAGGAGACAAAGCCCGGGCCAAATCGGCGGTAGGTCCTTGCGCTTTGCCGCTTTGGAGCTCTTCGCGAATACCAGCATGGACGGCCAGCACGATCACGGTCGC
>JAUVBB010000217.1 GCA_030591445.1 Deltaproteobacteria bacterium
CCGGTCCCTGGAAAACCGTTACGATCAGCAGAAAAACCAAGTCATTCAAAAGCTGCTGCGGGGAAGTCTAGCCGGAAAGCGAGTGCTGGATTTGGGTTGCGGGGCGGGGGCATTTTCCATCTGGTTCGGCCAACAAAATGCACAGGTTATCGGCATTGATCTTGATGCCGACAAGGTTGGGGCGGCCCGGCTTTATGCCCAGCGGGCCGGCATAGCCCAGCGGGCTTCCTTTATCTGTGCCGATGTTTGCGCCCTGGATCTGGCCGAATCGTTTGACTTCATCTTTGCCAAGGACATCGTCGAGCATGTCGATGATCAAAGATTCATGCAGGTGATTGCAAAATGGATGCGCCCCCATGCGCGCTTGTTGCTCAGCACCCACAATAGCTGGTCACTGCAGTATTTGCTGGCGGCGACGGCATCTAAATTTCTGGGCAAAGGTCCCTATCTAGGAACCGATCCCAGTCATTTAAGAATGTATAGCCCGAAATCATTACAGGCATTGCTGCGAACAAACGGATTCTTACCTCGCCACTGGTTGGGCTGCTACCACCTGCCCTACCGACTGCTGCAGGGGCTGGTACCCTTGCCCATGCTCGAAAGAAAGTCATTTCATTTTATTGAAAACCGCTTCGGTCACTTATGGCCGTTTGACCGGACTGGATGGAGCCTTACCGTACTGGCCGAGATGAGGGCTAGCTAGTTCCCGTCCCAAAACCCAAAGACCACTCATCTAGTCGATTTCTTTATACTTTGAAAACAATTAATGTCATCCCCGAGACGTTTTTATCGGGGACCCAGGAACGGAAGAAATACAGTCACTTATGGGTTCCCGACAGAAACATCTCGGGAATGACGGCATTTTTTGATCATTAAAAATATAGACACTGAACTTTGCAGAAACGAAAAAACGGGGTTTTGAGATGAGAACTAGCTAAAAAAATCCTCGATAGCGTCGCAAACAAGGTGGACCTGAGCCGGTGTTAATTTCGCCGACATCGGCAAGGTCACAACCCTGGCACCGATGTCTTCGGTCAAAGAAAGATTTTCAAATGGGCCTTGGTCCCGATAGGCCGAAAAGGTGTGAATGGGACGGTAATGCACGCTGGTCTGAATGCCCCGGGCGGCCAGCGCTTGTCTGAGCAAATCTCGCTGCTCGGCTTGGGGCACCAAAATCGGGGCGATGTGGTCATTCGATTTGTGCGGAGATCGAGTGAAGGGGACAGTCACCGAGCGACTGGCCCGAAAACGATCCTGGTAAATAGCAGCTAGCTTTCGCCGTTTTTCGTTACCCGCATCTAGTTTGCCTAGTTGCACCCGACCTAATGCCGAATGAATCTCGTCTAGCCGATAATTGTAACCACAGCCGATGACATCATAGGCAGTGGCCCGCCCCTGGTGCCGTTCATGGGTCTGGCTGGTCAAGCCATGCGAGCGAAGTTTTCTGATGGTGACCGCCAATTCTTCCTGGTCGGTGACCACCATCCCGCCTTCTCCCACCGCCAAATTCTTATTGGAGAAGAATGAAAATGCGGCCAGGTCCCCGAGCGAACCCAGCTTTTGTTGGCCATACCAAGCACCGATGCCATGGGCCGCGTCTTCGACAATGATCAAGTCGTGCGCGCGGGCGATGGCTTCGATTTCCTTCATCTGACAGGCGTGACCCCCATAGTGCATGACCATAATGACCCGGGTGCGCGCCGTGATTCTGCTTTCGATGTCGGCCGGAGAAAGGGTCCAGTCTTCCAGTGAGATCACATCGGCCAGCACCGGTTTTGCCAAACAATAACGAACCGCGTTGGCGGTCGCGACAAAACTCAAGCTCGGGCAAATGACTTCCTGGCCCGGCCCAATACCGGCGGCCAATAAGGCCAGATGCAGTGCCGCCGTGCCACTGCTGACGGCAACGGCATGTTTGACTCCCAGGTAGGCCGCAAATTCGCTTTCAAATGCCTCTGTCTCCGGCCCCATGGTCAGCCAAGCGCTCTGCAGCACCCGCTGCACCGCTTGTTGCTCCGCCTCGCCGTAATCGAGATCGGCCAAAGGAATCGAAATTTTCTCAGCCGTCAAATAACTCTCCCTTTCTCTGTTCGAATTCGTCGATGGCTTTTTCATAATCTGCCGGCCGACCGATATCCAACCAGAAACCGCGGTAGGGATAGCAATGTACCGGGACCTTGGCCTGGAGCAGAGCCAACACCAAATCGGGAAAATCGAATCGAACTGCTTGGGGAATATGGGCCAGGGCCGAGCGAGACAAACAGTAGACGCCCATGCTGACCTGGTAATCCATCCGGGGTTTTTCGCCAAAGCCAAGGAGGCGATGATCGGGACCATATTCCAGGGTTCCGTAGTCGATGGTAACCGAACGACACGTAGTGGCGATGGTCATCGGGGCCGCATGGGCCCGGTGATCATCAAGTAACTGATCGAAGGGCAAATCGGTCAGGATATCGCCATTCATGAGCAGAAAATCTTGCTCCAACTGGTCCACCAGCAATAAGGGTCCGGCCGTACCCAGGGCTTGATCTTCGACTACATACTCAATCTTTAGCCCCCACTTGCGCCCGTCTCCGAAAAAAGCCCGGAACAATTCGTGATGGGGCCCGACCGCCAGAATAAGCCGATGAAATCCATAGCGTTTCAATTGGCGAACAATCACTTCTAAAATGGGATAGTCGCCAATGGGCATTAAGGGCTTGGGAAAAACCGTGGTGTAGGGCCGTAAGCGTGTTCCTTTGCCGCCCGCTAAAATGACCGCATCCATGGGCCACCCCCTATCGACTATAATGAGAAGGTTTGAAGTGGTGCAGATTGGCCGCCAGCCAGTCTATGGTTTCTTGCAAACCGGCGTCGAGCGAAAAAGTGGGTTGCCATCCGGTCTGGTCTCGGAGTCGGCTATTGTCGCAAAGGAGTCTGGTCACCTCGCTACCGTCGGGCCGCTTTCGCTCTGCTTCGCGCAGCACCGGGGTCTGCCGACCGCAAAGGGCCAAGATCCGATCGACCAACTCGCCCATGGACACTTCCTGCTGGGAACCAATATTGGTGACAGAACCCATGAGTGAATCGTTTTCGGCAATTTTTACAAATGCCGCCACGGTATCCTTTACAAAAGTAAAATCTCGCGTTGGGGTCAAATTGCCCAACTTGATTTCGGCCCGCTCTGATAAAACCTGGGCAATGATCGTCGGAATGATGGCGCGGGCCGACTGCCGGGGACCGTAAGTGTTGAAGGGACGAACCAGCTTGACCGGCAGCCCGAACGAGCGCTGATAAGCGATGGCCATTTGGTCGGCGGCGATCTTACTAGCGGCGTAAGGAGACTGGGCCAACACCGGATGCTTTTCATCGATGGGCACATATTGCGCACTGCCGTAGGTCTCGGAAGTCGAAGTGATGAGCACTTGCTCGCAATCAAACTGGCGCGCGCCATGCAGAATATTATTGGTACCGATCAGATTGGTTTGAATGTAGGCCAGGGGGGACAGATAAGAATAAGGTATGCCAATCAGAGCCGCCAAGTGGTAGATATGCGCACAGCCTTTGACCGCGCTCATGACGAAATCAATGTCGCGCACATCTCCGGAGACCAGCTCGATCTGATCCAGACATTGGGAGTCTTCCAGCCAGCCGCAGTGACCGAGAGAGTTGTAATGAACAAAAGCGCGAACCAAGAACCCTTTTTCCACCAGCAACTCAACCAAGTGACTGCCAATAAAACCGCCGGCCCCGGTGACCAATACTCGCTTGTCTTTCATCGACCGTCTCCCGCGTATGGATCCTTATGAACTGCCTTGGCCCGCCAAAACTTGGGCAATGACCGTCACCATGGTCTGGGCAGACTTTCGCACACTTAGCAATTCGAGCAGTTCGTCCGCCCGGCTGGTAAAACTGGACCGATCCGGGTGCATCCTAAGCTGGTCAATCGCATCCGCCAAAGCCCGTGGTTCCTCTGGAGGCACAACATAGCCGAGATTATAGCTGGAGACCAGTTTCCTCATGTCCCCCACATCACTCACCACCAGGGGACGACCGGCCCGAAGCGCCTCGCCGAGCACCAAGGGAATACTCTCACTGCGCGAGGGAATCACCACCGCATCTACCTGTTGAAGCAAGGCACCAAGATCCTGGTCTTCGATACGACCGGTTAGAAACACCTGATCTTCCAAACCAAGATTGGCTATCTGCTCGGTCAGCGGTTTTTGCGCCGGCCCGGCGCCCACCAGAACCGTCTGCACCGGACTACCGCGATCTTGGAGAATCTTCATGGCCGCTACCAACACATCTTGCCCTTTGACGGGATGCAAACGCCCGATCGAGCAACAGACAAATGCACCGGCATTGCGTTTGAGCTTATAGGAAGAAGCGGCCGGCGCTAGGCGACGACTGGTAGGAGAAAAATGGCATGTTTTTCCACCGGCTAGCTCCGATGTCCGCGCACAGAGGTCAAATCCATCGGCGAAGAGGGCACTGGCCCTCCGGGCCACCAATTGGACGATTTGCCTAAATCCCGGCTTTTGGGCCGCGATCATGACATCCGATCCTAGCGCCCGCGCCCCATAGGGCGTACGGGTAAAATCAGAAACCATCATGGCCACCAGGCCAGCCGGAATGAGCCATTCAGCCAAAAGGAAATCGGGTCGCCATTTTCTGGCAATCTGAATCCCGGCCAGCATGGCGCGCGAGAAAAACTCAAGCATCAAAGGCAAAGCCAAAATCTTTCGTTCCGAGAGGGCAATAAGAGGCAAATCCCCGCCATGCCAGCCAAAACGGGTAATAGAATAGTTTTTACGAATCACTTCGGTGACGGTTCGGCTCGCTTCACAGTTCTGGGTGAGCACATGTACTTGCACACCGAGATCGTTGAGCTCGCCAATCAATTCAGGCAAAAAAAGCCCGGCCGGCCGACCCTGGTCCGGAAAGGAACTGCTAATAAGCATCAGCTTCATTTGCTCACCGACTAGCATTCTAGCATTTATTAAGTCAGAAATTGTCATCCAGAGTGACACTTATTGTCATTATCATGCAAGCTTGAATCGAGTGATCCATGTAACACATTGTATTTATTTGACAACAGTTCATGGCACGAGAATTGCTTGACTCCATTACGTTACTATCGACATTCGAACACAAGAGCCATTTTCTTTTGCTAACGTGAAAAGGAGAAAGCATGATTCTTAAAATCCGCAGAAAACTGAACGCGAAGGGCTTCACTCTGATCGAGTTGATGATCGTCGTGGCCATCATCGGCATCTTGGCCGCCGTGGCCATCCCGGCCTTCATTGACTACATTCGTAAATCCAAGGCCTCGGAAGTCAACGAGAATCTGGACAAATGCTACAAAGGTACCGTCGATTACTTCGACAAACCACACGGCCGCGCCGATGGCACGACCACCTCTTCGATTTTACCTCCGCTCATGCCAGGAGGAGAGGTTTGTGCTGATAACGGTGCAATTGCTGATCTATCCGGCGAATCCGGCTATATAAATCCAGCCGACTATACTGATCAAGCATTAGCCGGGGTATTCAAGGGCATCGGCTTCGTGTTGACCGAGGCCACCTATGGCTGCTACCTATACAATTCAGTGGCAGCTGGTGCTACCCCTGGTGATGGTGTCCCTTTCCATTGTCAAGCCTGGACCGATATCGACGATGACGGCGTGCCTGCTCATTACTGGAAACAAGGTACCTATCAGACCGAGACCGGCTCATTCCAAGGCGGTCACGTTTGGAAAGAAGACGCGGCCGACGATTGGTAGAGTATCCTTGAAGGCTTAGTGCAAAAAAGAGATGGAAGTGATTCCATCTCTTTTTTGTTTTTAGGATTTACACTCCAACTGTAATGGAAGAACCATGGCTAGAAAATCATCGGTATCGCGACGCCAAGCATTTACTCTGATCGAGCTTATGATCGTAGTAGCCATCATCGGCATTCTGGCAGCGGTAGCGGTTCCGGTGATGATAGACTACATCCGTAACGCCAAAGCAGTCGAGGTCCATAGCAATCTAGACCGGTGCTTCAAGGGCGTGCTTGATTACTTCGACAAACCCCACGGTCGTGATGTCGGCACCTCGTTTTCGTCTACCCTGCCTCCCGATCAAGAAATCGTCTGTCCGCCCCACGCGGGTGGGATCGGAGGAAATCCGGCTGATCTGAACGGAGAATCCGCCTTCTTTGATCCAGCCGTTTTCAAGAGCGGCGCCGGGGCAGACGTGTTTCGTGAGATGCGTTTTGTGATCACGGAAGCAAGCTATGCCTGCTATTCAATGAATTCCGACACCCCGTTGGCTTCACCCGGCGATGGCGATGTGGTTCGTTGCCACGCCTGGACCGATATCGACAACGACGATGCTCCGGCCCACTTCCACAAACAGGGCAAATATGCCGGGCCGACTTCTTCTTTTCAGACCGGCCACGTTTGGAAAGACGACACCGAAGACGACTGGTAAAATCTTTCCGCATTTTTCTCTCCACAATGATTTAGATTTGTTTTATGCTATCCTGTGTATTCCTTAAACGAATGCAGCTTGATTGATAGGACTTCCTATGTGGCCTAAGAAACCGCAGATTCTGCTGGCCGCGCTGTTGATGGCATGCCTGGCTTTGACTGCCTGGGCACGGCATCAAATTCACTTACAACCGGTGGACAAATCCCTGCAGCTGAAGGACGTCATCATGGTTCCTCCGGGCGCGGTCCTGCGTCAGATAGACTTAGGCTGGCACAGCCTGGCGGCCGATTTATTGTTTATTCGGGCCAATCTGTATTATGGCCACCACATGGTGACCGACGAGCAAATGCCCTGGATGTCTGATTTCATCAGCATTTTGCTCGACCTCGATCCCGATTTCAAAAAGGTGTATCTGTGGGGAGCCATGGTCACTACCCACTTTCAGCGGCAAATTAGCTCGGTTCCCAAGGAATTGGTCATGCGAGCCAATCGCATTCTGGACGCGGGCATGAAGCGTTATCCGGATGATTACCGCTTCCCCATGCGAATTGCGTTCAACCTTTACTACGAGTTAGGCGATTCCCGCGGCGCCATCCCTTTTTTCGAACAGGCCGGCAATCTTCCGGGCGCGCCGGAGGATTTGCGGGAAAAACTAGTGGACCTCTACACCCAAAAAGGACGCCTGGAATTTGCCCGCCAAACGCTGCAACAACTCATCGCGGAAAATGCCGACAGTTCCCTATCCAAATCCCTGCGTGACCGCTTGGTTCATTTGATGCCGGAAGATGAGCGGCAAGCCATCATTAACTGGCAAGAGCAACTCCATCAGAAATGGCAGGCAAAGTTCGCCTTCATTCCTCTCGATTTGTTCCTGCTGGTGCAAGAAGAGAACGAATGAGCATCGGAGCAGCTTCATGAACGCCAATGCCAAAGCCATTGAGATTCGCTCATTGAGCAAAACCTTTTATGTGGGTCTGCGCCGGAAAAAAACCGTAGCCCTGAAATCCTTGGACCTGGAAGTCGAGCGAGGAGAGATCTTCGGCTTTCTGGGGCCCAACGGCGCCGGCAAGACCACCACCATCAAGATTCTGGTCGGTCTTTTGCGCCCCGATAGCGGCACGGCTCATCTCTTCGGCAACTCGGTCCGCGGAAACCGGGCCCGCCAGCAAATCGCCTACCTGCCCGAATTGCCCGATTTTTACGATTACTTGACCCCGGGCGAGTTTCTCAAACACTGCGGCCGTCTGTCCGGCCTGGACTACAAAGATCTACGCCAGCGGATCCCAGAAATTCTGGATCGGGTGGGATTGAACCCCATTGAAAAACGCGCCATGCGCAAGTTCTCCAAGGGCATGCTCCAGCGAGTCGGCATCGCCCAAACTCTGCTGGCCGACCCTGACTTATACATCATGGATGAGCCGCAAGGAGGACTAGATCCGCTGGGCCGACGCTGGGTCAAAGATCTCATCCTGGAGTTGGCGCAAGCGGGCAAAACCGTCTTTTTCTCGTCCCATGTTTTGGCCGATGCCGAGGCGGTCTGTGACCGGGTGGCTTTCCTGCAAAATGGGCAACTCATCGCCCAAGGGACGCTGCGCGATTTGATCCGAGCCCAGCCCGGCCAGTGGGAAGTCATGGTCGAAGGTTCCGCCGTGCTGGCCGATGAAGAGCTCAAAGCCCTGACCCAAAGCGGGCAAATCCATGGCGAGAATGCCTGCCTGGTGCCGGCCGGCGATGCCGGGCCGGATGCCTTGCTGCCGGCCTTGCTGGCCAAGGGTTATCGGATTCGTTCGGTCAAAGAACACTTTTCTTCCTTGGAAGAGATCTTCATCGATGCCATGGACAACAAGCCACGAGAGTCAGCCTCATGACCCGAGCCATTGTCACCATTGCCGCCACTACTTTTAAGGAATCCATTCGCAACCGAACCCTATTGGCCATTTTATTCTTGGCCTTGGCCTTCATCGCCTCGGCGGTGGTGTTGGCCAAATTGGCGCTGGATCAAAAAGTCAGGGTCATCACCGACTGGGGACTTTTCTGCGTCTCGGCCTTCGGGGTACTGCTGGCTATCTTGATGGGGGTCAGCCTGATGCAGAAGGAGGTCCGCCGCAAGACCTTGTATGTGGTGCTGACCCGGCCCATTGCCCGCTGGCAATACGTAGCCGGTAAATACCTGGGATTGGCGGCTACCTTGTTGGTCGAGGTGGGTTTGTTGTCGATAGCCATGCTGGCCTTGTTGTGGCTCGAGGGGGTGAGCCCGGGATGGCTGGTTCTCAAGGCCCTTTACTTGTCCATGCTGGAGATCCTGATGGTGGCCGCCGTGGCCGTCTTCTTTGCGGCCTTTTCATCGCCTTACTTGAGTGGACTCTTTACCCTGGGCATTTTTGTTGTCGGTCGATCGGTACCGCACTTGATCGAAGTCATCGAAAAGATTGACCTCGCGGTCCCCTACTATGTGTTCAAAAGCCTATTCTTCTTGCTACCCGATTTTGCCAGTTTCAATGTCAGTACCCAGGCAGTACACGGGCTGGACATCAGTTGGGCGGAGACAGGAGTTTTGACCGCCTACAGCTGCGGCTATCTGGTGCTGGTGTTGTTTTTCGCTTCCTGGGTATTTTCCCGCCGTAATATGACCTAGGACCTTGCTAGCAAAACAACAAGCGCTGCTGGATCGACTGCCTGCCTTGGCGGCAGCCGGGTTCGGATTTGTTCTCTATGCTGCCTTTAGCTTCCCGGCGCCGGACTGGCTGGATGCGCCCGAGTTTATTACCGCCGCCACCCGCCTGGGTGTCTTTCACCCGCCCGGCTCGGTATTGGCCGTGCTCATCGGTCATTTGTTCACGCTGTGGCCCAGCGACTGTGTGGGTAGACGCCTGTTGCTTTTTTCCGCCCTCTTTGCCGCCCTCTCCCTCTACCTGTTGACCCGAATCATGCAGGACTGTTGGTCGCGGATTTTTCCCAACCACAAATCCTCTGGGCAGGCATTCTCCCTGAGCCTGGCCGGCTGGTTTGCTTTTTGTCCGGCCCTGATCGACCAGGCCGTGCGCCCGGAGGTCTACACCCTGGGCCTCTTTTTGTTTTTGGCGGCTCTGCGCGAAGCGCTGCTGTTGGCCATGGGAGTCAAGCGAGAAGATCTTCGGCCACGCCTTTGGCGACTCTGCGTTTATACCGGTATGGGTTTGGCCGTCCACCCACTGATGGCCCTGAGCATTGTCGGCGGCGGCCTGGCCTTGCTGGCATTTTCCAGCTTACGGCGACAGTTGCTGACGCCCGCGAATTTCGCTCATGGCTGGTTGGCCCTGGGCCTGGGCGCCTTGCCCTTGGTTCTGATTCCCTTGATGACCCGCGAAGCCTTGGATCTGCGCTGGGAAGATACCACCACCTTGCTCGGCTGGCTGCGTTGTGTCTTTGGCGCCAGCTTCTCTGCCAGTTTTCAGTCAGCCGGAACCGAGACTTTTCCGGCCGGGCCCAAAGCTCTGTTGGCAGTGTACTTGGGCGCGGGCGGCTTGGTTACTTTGTTGGGGGGCTTTGGACTATACGCCTTGATTCGCAGCGAGCAGAAAGTCGCTGGTTTGCTATTTTGTACCGGGCTGGCCAGCGTGGCCAGCTTGGCCAGCCAGCGCGCGGTGCGCCTGGACAATCCGGATGTCGGTGGTTATGCCCTACCGGCCATCGCTTGCTTGTTTCTGCTGGCCGCGCTTGGGCTGGCCGCTGCCGCCCAAATGCTGCGCCATCGATGCAGCTGGGCTCCACGCATCCTGCCCCTGTTGATTGCCCTGGCACTAGCGCTGCAACTATTCACTCATACCCAGCCCTATGATCGCTCGGGCTGCAGCCAGGGTCGAGCGCTGGCCAAAAAAACACTTGCGCAACTACCGCCGCACACGGTGGTGCTGGCCGCGGACTTCAATCTGGTTTTCATGTTCGATTACCTCACTCGGGTCGAACGACAGCGCCCCGATGTCAAGATTGTCTATTTGCGTGACCTGGACAACCCTGCTCTGCGCAAAGCCTTGGCCACCCAGCATCCGCAACTCGAAGCGGCCTTACCCAAAGATGCTCGTTTGACTGAGTCTTCGCTGCGGGCACTTTCGGCACAGCATCCCGTGGCCGTAGATTGGGGGCCTCATTTATTGGGCACTTGGTCCAGTCCTAGCAAACCCGCGGGTCTCCTGCACCTACTACCCCCGTTTGATTCTCTTGAGGCCTTCTCCTTGGCAACCGTCGCATCGCCGCCGTCCTGCCCTCCGGGTGGCGGCGTGGATGCCCGCAGCGCGGCAGTGCTGGCCTGGCACGCCTATTGGCAAAGCCTGGCAGCCAGCCAACAAGGGCTAGCCTCCCAAGCCGCCCAGTATCTCCAGGTGGCTCATTGTGCCAGCCCGCTAGATGAAGAGATCTTGCACGCCTGGGCTCGCTTGGGCCTCGGCTCTCCCGGCCCCTGTCCTGGTGAATCTGGCACTTCACTTGATCCGCAAAAACAAACCCGAGGATCTTGTGCGCAGCCAAACAAGATGCGTGCCTTGGCCCTACTGTTGAGTTTGTTGCTGTGGGCTACGGCCTTGCTCAGCCGAATTTATGCCGATTCATGGATCAAAAAGATGGGATTGAGTTTGCTGGGATTTGCGCTAATGTTGTTGTGTCTTTTGTAACTCACCAAGTCTCGTTGCCACCCATTTCAGGATCGGGAAAGCGATAACTCTTGTTGTTGTAGGAATTGGTGCGGATAAAAACGGATTTTCCGTCTGCGTCGGTGTCCGCTTCCGCCTCCACGGCACACCAGGGTTGAATATCAAGCGGGTCAATCTCAGTGTTCCAATCCACGGCAAAGGTATTAACTCCACCATCCACCCCACCCATGCTGGCAGAGACATTGCCGGTTGGATGGAAAATGTTGTTGCCAACGGCATCGTAGGAGGTAAATATCCGATAGCGAAACACCACCGAATCGTCGGGTCGCCAGCCCAACAGAGCCCAGCCCCGGCCACTGCCGGCTGGCGCGTCGCAATCGGCGTCTACGTCGGCCGGCCAGAGTTGGGTTTCTCCTAGGGGCGGTAAATTGGGCGGACAAAAGCCCAGATCGGTCGTGTACTGGTTGAAACGAACAAAATAGGCCTGCTCCGATTCGACGATTCCTTGCAAATTGGCAACCGCCTC
>JAUVBB010000054.1 GCA_030591445.1 Deltaproteobacteria bacterium
AAAGCGGGGGGTGTTTGCGGGAGAGACTGGGGCGGATTATGTGGTGGGGTTTTTGGAGCGGCGGTATCGGGTGGATATTGACCGGCAGGTGGTGGTGGAGATAGAGCCTACGGCGGGGAGGGTGCCGGAGCAGGCTTTTCAGATTCTGTTAATTGGCTATATGTTGGCGCCTCGGGGGGATGAGCTTTCGGGGGAGAAAATTACCGAGAAGGAATTGACGGGCGGGCCTACATTCTTTCGGGGGCCGCATGCATTGCCGGTGGAGCCGATCGTTGCGCGTTTTGGTCGGGATGCGGAGGCATTTCGGGAGTGCGGGCTGGCTTTGGGCGGGAGTATTGAAGATATTGGTGATTGCGCGATTGGCTTGGCTCCGTTTCCGGAGATGCCGGTGACGCTGGCTTTGTGGTTGGCGGATGATGAGTTTCCGGCTTCGGTGACCGTACTATTTGATCGGTCGATTGGAACTTGGTTTCCTTTGGATATGGTGTTCATTATGGTACGGGACTTGATCACGCGGGTGGCTGAATAGGCGAAGCGGAGGGCGGCATGTTTTTCCAAATTGGAATGTTATGCTTGGTGATGGTCGGTGGGTCACATGCGCATGGTAAGCGGGAGACGATAGGGGCTTGCGACCTTCTTGCTGCCATTCGTGGCGAGAAGATCGGTTTGGTCAAGCAGATGATTGAAAAAAAGTGTGACTTGACTGTTCAGGATGAATTGACCGGACAGGGGCCGTTGCACGTGGCGACTATTCTTCACAACTTGGAGTTGCAAAAGATCTTGCTGGCGGCCGGGGTGGCGCCCGATGGGAAGGACAAAAAGGGACGAACCGCATTGCATTGGGCGGCCATGGGTTTGGATATGCCATTGGTAAACAACCTGCTGGCTGCCGGAGCCGGCATCAATGCCCGTGATGGGCGGGGGCAGACTGCCTTGCATCTGGCCGCATCTTTGGGGCCGGACTTGGTCGAGGATTTGTTGGACAGCCGGGCGGACATGACCGTCAAGAACAGCCGGGGCATGACCCCGCTGCATATGGCGGTGGTGGCTGGAAAAATCAAAGTGGTAGAGATATTACTAGCGCGGGGAGCCAACCCGCGGGCCCAGGATGCGGCGGGAATGTCGCCGCGCTCCTATGCCAAACTGTATAACCACCCAGAAATTGAGACATTGATTGCCCAGGCGGAGAACAAACCTAGCCTGGGCCGCAAGGAGAAACCATGACCATAGCCGAACGTGTTAAAGCCCTTCGGGAGTTGATGTCCCAACAAAATTTGGCGGCCTACCTGGTTCCCAGCGCCGATCCCCACATGAGTGAATATGTGGCCGAGTGCTGGCAAAGAAGGAAATTCATATCGGGCTTCGATGGTTCAGCCGGCACCGTGGCCGTGACCGCGAAGCAGGCCGGCCTCTGGACTGATTCCCGCTATTTTGTGCAGGCCGAGCAGCAGTTGCAAGGTTCTGGTATCGACCTGTATCGCCTGGGCGAAGCGGATGTCCCGGTGATGGAAGCCTGGCTTGGCGAAAAATTGGGCAGTGGCGACCGGGTGGGACTAGACACCAAGACCTTTTCCGCTGCGGCCTATGGCAAGTTGGCTCAAGGTTTCGAAAAAGAGGGTATCGAGTTGGTGGCCATGGCCGAGGATCTGGTCGAGCAGGTGTGGGGAGCCGATAGACCGGCCCTGCCCAGCCAAGCGGTTCGGGTTCATCCGCCAGAGCTGGCCGGCGAATCGGCCACCGAGAAACTTTCCCGATTGGGCAAGGCCATGGCCGACAAGCCGGCCGATGCCATGGTTTTGTGTGCCCTGGATGAGATTGCCTGGCTGTTCAATTTGCGCGGTCAGGATGTCGACTTCAATCCGGTGTTCATTGCCTATGCCCTGATCGAAAAAGAAGGCGCCACCCTCTTTGTTGATCCCGAAAAAATCGGGCCGGCGGTCCAAAAAGGGCTGGGCGATAAAGTGCAGCTGCTTGACTATCATGACTTTGAAGCAGCTTTGGCCGCGCTGGGCGCTAAATCGGCCAAGGTATGGATCGACCCGGCTACCTGCAGCCAGTGGGTTGCGGGCGTGCTCAAAGCCAAGGGTGCCGAACTCATCGGCCAGACCGGGCCGGTGCCGGCCTGGAAAGCAATCAAGAACACGGCCGAGATCAACGGTATGCGGGCCGCTCACCTGCGCGATGGCGTGGCGCTGGTGAAGTTGTTGCACTGGTTAGAGAAGAACGTAGAGCTTGGCGATGCCTCCGAGATGACGGTGGTGGAGAAAATACGCGCCTTTCGGGCAAGCAATGACGAGTTCATCGGCTCGAGCTTCGACACCATCTCGGCCTATGCCGATCACGGAGCCATTGTTCATTACCGGGTGAGCGAAGAGTCCAATGCGGCTTTGCAAACAGAGGGGATCTTGCTGGTAGATACCGGCGGCCAGTACCGCGATGGCACCACCGACGTGACCCGCACCTTGGCCCTGGGCGAGCCGACCCCGGAGCAAATCCGCGCCTATACCGGCGTGCTTCAGGGCCACCTGGCCTTGACCCGGGCTTGGTTTCAAAGCGGCGCCGATGGCTACCAGCTTGATGTGATCGCGCGGGCACCACTTTGGTCCCTGGGGCTCAATTACGGTCACGGCACCGGTCACGGCGTGGGCGCGGCACTTTGTGTGCACGAGGGGCCGTTTAGCGTGTCGCCCCGCAAAGTATTACTACCTTTGGAGCCTGGTCACATTTTGTCCATCGAGCCGGGTTTCTATCAAGAAGGCCAGTTCGGTATTCGCATCGAGAACCTGGCCCTGGTACGGGAAGTAGAGACCACGCCTTCGGGGGTTTTCTTGGGATTCGAGACCCTGACCCTTTGCCCCTACCAGCGTAAGTTGATCGATATCGAGATGCTATGCCCGGATGCCCGTGCCCAAATTGACCAATACCACAGTCAGGTACGTGAGGCGCTTTCGGAATTTCTCGACGATGAGGAACGAGCCTGGCTAGAGCGCGAAACCCGCCCATTGTAAAAGAAGGCTGCCAACGTCCCTCTGGTGTTAGTCTTCGCTTTCGCACCTGCCGGTCAAGACATTACAGTACTCGTAGGAATTACAGCAGTCGGTGCAGCCGCATAAGGTGGTGCCGTCTGGGCACAAGGGCACACATTGACCGGCGATGCAGATTTCTCCACAGCCGCAGGGCGGATCGCAGACATCGGGCACACATTGACCGGCTTCGCAGTGGTAGCCAGGATCTTCACAAGGGCCGGAACAAATGCCTTCACAGCCGTCGCTTTCGCCGCAGAACTTTCCGGCGCAGTCCGGTTTACAGCAGAAATCGTCTTCTTCTTTGTCATTGGTGTCGTAGAGGCAGAGATGATCTACCGGACAACAGACTTTGGAGTCTTCGCAGGCGCGTAACTCGCTGGCGCAGCAGAGGTCGTTGTCGGCGATTCCGTCGTTGCCATTCAAACAGGGTTCGTCGCCCGGGCAGCAGGTTTGGCTGTCGGTGCAGACTTTGTCTAGCTCGGTGCAACAGAGGTCATCGCCGGCTACGCCGTTGTCGTCCTGGAAGCAGGTCTCGCCGGCCGCACAACAGCTTTGGTCGTCATCGCAGCCATCGGCACCGTTTGGGCAACAGAAATCATTGCTGTCGTCGCCGTCTTGATCGCCCTGACAGGTCTCGCCCGCCGGGCAACAGGTAAAGGAGTCATCGCAGGCCTGGTCTTCGGTGTCGCAGCAGAAATCGTTGCTGTCGTCTCCGTCATTGCCCAGGATGCAAGCACCGGCAGCGCAGCACTGGTGAGAATCGGCGCAATAGGAATCGGGGCTGCAGCAAAGATCATCGTCGGCGTCGGCATTCTTGTCGCCGTAGCAGGTCTCGCCGTCCGCACAACAAGTTTTCTTGTCTTCACACGCCCGCTCGATGGTCTCGCAGCAAAAATCGTTAGCGGTATTGCCGTCGGCACCCTGGATGCAGGGAAGGCTGTCGCAGCAGGTGTTGGAGTCTTGACAGAAGGCGGTCCGGGTGCAACAGACATCGTCGTTGACGTCGTCGTTCTTGTCGGTGAAGCAGTCTAGACCTGAGTCACAGCAAAACTGAGAGTCTTCACAAGCCCGGCCGAGGGTAGCACAGCAGAAATCGTTGGTAGCCAGGTTGTCGTTACCCTGCATGCAGCGAACCCCGTCGCAGCAGACGTTCGAATCGGCACAGTAACGAGCGGCCCGACAGCAGACGTCGTCGGCGGCAATGCCGTTGTCGCCTTGGTAACACTCTTCCCGGCTGGCGCAGCATTGTTCGCCGTCCAGGCAGTAGGCATCCGGGGCACAACAAATGTCGTTTTGATCGTCTGCGTCTTGATCGAGGAAACAATTTTGGCCGGAGGCGCAGCAGGTGCCGGAGTCGTCACAAACCTCTTCGGGGGTCCCGCAGCAGACATCGTCATCGGGATTGCCGTTTTCATCGTCGTAGCAAAGTTGTCCCTCCGGACAGCAGACACCCGAATCTTCGCAGATGGCCTCGAAGGATTCGCAGCAGACGTCGTTGCCGGCATCGCCGTCATGATCGTCGAAGCAGGTTTGCCCCGCCCCACAGCACTGGCCGGAATCCTCGCAGACCCGTTCTTCGGTCCGACAACAAACATCATCGTCGGGGTTGGCGTTGTCGTCGAGGAAGCAAATTAAGCCGCTGTCACAGCAGCTGCCTTGATCGGTGCACCAGCGGTCGGTGGTGCAGCAGGTATCGTCACCGAAGCAAGTAAGGCCGGTGGCGCAGCAATCGCCGGCGCAAATTTCGGTGGGACAGCTACAGACGCCATCGGTACAAACGGCGTTGGCGTCGGGGCAGGGGCCTTGGCACTTGCCGCCGCAACTGTCGTCATCACCGCAATTCTTGTCTTTACACACCGGCTTGCACTCACAGACGCCCTTGACGCATTCGTCGCCATCATCGGGGCAGGGGCCTTGGCACTTGCCCCCGCAGCTGTCGTCATCGCCGCAGTTCTTGCCTTCGCACTGAGGAGCACACTCACAGACGCCGTTGACACAGGTCTCCAGATCGTCGGCACAGGGGCCCTGGCATTTGCCGTCACAACCATCGTCGTCCCCGCAGTTTTTGTCGGCACAGGCCGGCGCGCAAACACACTTGCCCATAACGCAATCCCAATCCGGCGGGCAGTCTTCGCAGGCGCAAGTATCGACACATTCGCCGTTGATACATGACCAACCGGCATCGCAGACAATGTCATGGCAGGGATTGACGAAACACTCACCGTCAACACAGAACTCATCGATGGCGCAGACCACATCGTCACAGGCATTGGGAGCCAAACAGCGCAGGTGGCAAGTTTGCCCCTCTCCGCAGTCGGCGTCACAAGGGACCAGGGGCTGGCAAGTTCCGTGAAAGCAAAACTCATCCGCGGAGCAGGTCAGGTCAAGGCAGGGGCTCCTCGGGAAGCAGCCCGGCACACATTCGCCCCCCACACAGGTATGATTGAGCTCACACTCGACCCCCTGGCAGGCATCCTCGGTGGGTACACAACTCATGCGGCAGAGTTCACCCTCTTCACAAGGAGAAGGATCGCAGTCATCGCTTACGCATTTGCCCTCGAATAGAACCTCGCCGGCTGGGCAGGAAGGTCCAGGATCGGATGGGTTCGGTCCCTGGTCTCCGTCCGCTTGCGGGCCGTTGTCCCCGTCAGGAGAGTTGGCAGGTTCCTCGCTGCCGCAGGGTCCTCCGTCGCAATCTCCCTGGGCCACGTTGCCCCCGCAGCCGATCCAGCCCAAGCAAAAAACCAGAGTCGTGATGGTAAAAAACAAGAAGGAGAGTCGTTTGATTTCTTGCATGAGCATATCCTTTTTTATGAGCCGGTAACGGTGACTAGTATCTTAGCAAATACAGTGCCAGTGGCAAACTTAGTCACGTCTGTATCTCATTGTAATAAAAGGATATTATCTTTACTGGAAAGACGTCGATTTTTGATTGGTGAACATAAGCACGGAAGTATGAAAACTTTTCATATTATGCTTGTGCGCCTGAAACATTATTGCTCCACAATCAAGAAATATTAGGATAATTGTAGAGATTGCGATACAAGCCAATATATTGTTTTCAAAATAAGATCTTTTGGCGCCTTAGTCCGTACTTATGGGGTGTGAATCAAACCGAGAAAGGGAGAACCCGATGAAAATGCTCCTGAACCTTGCTGTACTGATGTTGGGTCTGATGACCGCGATTCCAGCCCTGGCGACAGGTTTGCTGATTCCCACCCAACGAGGAATGCCGCCCTTGGCCATCAAATATCACCGGGCCGAGGTACGAATCAAAGACCGGGTGGCGGTCACCAAAGTAGATCAAGTGTTCAAGAACCACACCAATCAAGTTCTCGAAGGCACCTATATCTTCCCTCTGCCCCCGGGCGCGACGGTTTCGGATTTCTACCTTTATATGAATGGCAAGAAGACCAAGGGCGAGGTTTTGGAGCGCAACCGGGCTCGCAACATTTACGAGGGCATCGTGCGCCAGATGAAAGACCCGGCCTTGCTGGAATATTTGGGCCGCGATTTGTTCAAGTGCCGGGTGTATCCCATTCCCCGGCGTGGCGAGCTGAGAATTCAGATCGAATTCAGCCAGATCATGCCTTATGAGGGCGGCGTGGTGAAGTATTCCTATCCCATGCGTACCGATCGGGCCTCGTCTCGCACCATGAAAGACTTCACCATGTCGGTCAATATCGAGTCCAAGACTCCCATCAAGACCATCTATTCGCCCACGCACCGGATTTATCATCGCAAGAAAAACGATCATCACGCCACCGCCGGCTTCGAGAAATCGGCGGCCTTGCTCGATCGTGATTTCGATCTTTTCTACACCGTGTCTGACAAAGAGGTGGGTCTCAATCTCTTGACCTACCGCGATGCCGGCGAGCCCGGTTTCTTCTTGCTGATGGCCTCGCCCAAGAGCGAGTACCGGGACAATGAAATCATCGGCAAGCGCATTACCTTTGTGGTCGACACCTCCGGTTCCATGTCCGGAAAAAAGATGCGTCATGCCAAGAAGGCCATTCAGTACTGCCTCAGCAAACTCAACTCGGACGATTTGTTCAATGTGATCCGCTTTTCCACGGATGTCGAGTCGTTCCGGAAAAAGCCGGTCTCGGCCTCAAGCGAAAACATTCAGCGCGCCCAGAACTTCGTGAAACGCATGGAAGCCGCTGGCGGCACCGCCATCGACGAAGCGCTGCGCAAGGCCTTGGCCGGTCATGTCAAGAGCACCGAACCCAACCTGGTGGTATTCATGACCGATGGCCATCCCACCGTAGGCGAGACCGGCCCCAAGCGTATCGTCAAAAACACCGCCCGGGCCAACAAAGTAGGCGCACGCATCTTTGTTTTCGGCGTGGGCGCCGAGGTCAACACCAAGTTGCTCGACCGCGTCTCTGGCGAGAACCAGGGCGACTCGACCTATGTCAAACCCAATCACGACATCGAACAAACGCTGGCCGGCTTCTACGATAAGGTCAGCCACCCGGTTTTGTCCGGGCTAGAACTGGATTTCGGTACCATCCACGCCTACGACGTATTGCCCAAACGCCTGCCCGATTTGTTCAAAGGCGGCCAGGTAATCATGATTGGCCGCTACCGCGATGACGGTCACTCGGCGTTGACTTTGCTGGGTCGTTCCGGGAAAGAGAAAAAGAAGTTTGTCTTCGAAGGCAAGTTTCCCAAGCGCGCCGGCGACAACGATTTCATTCCCCGTCTCTGGGCCACTCGCAAGATTGGTTACTTGCTTGAAAACATCCGTCTGGGCGGCGAAAAACGCGAGTTGGTCAATGAAGTCATCTCTTTATCCAAACGCTACGGCATCGTGACTCCCTACACCTCCTATCTGGTTACCGAAGACACTCCCCAAGTCGCCCAAACTCGCCCGCCGCGAAGGGACCGACCCCTGCAGAAACGGCCTGCCCCGCCTCCGCGCCCCACTGTTTCCACCCGGCCAGGATGGGGAAGAGATGGCGCAGGGCGTGGTGCTTCCGGCGGCGTGGCTGTGGACTCGGTCGAGATGGAAGCGCCGGCCAGCAAAGCATCCCCTTCGCGGAAGAGTGCGGAACGTCGGCGCAACAAGGCCCGCTCTCAGGCCAAGGTCTTTGCCAAGAAGGCCGGCAAGTCGATGGCCGAAGAGAGCGGGGCAGACGCCGTCAGCTTGTCCGCCGCCATCAAAGACATGCGTCAGGCCCAAGCCCCGCGCGATGAAGACGACGAAATCTCGGGCATCCGTTATGTCGCCGGCCGGTCCTTTAGTTACCGTAACGGCGCCTGGACCGACCTGAGCTTCAAGAAGGGCATGAAAGTGCTCAAGGTGAAATATCTGGGCAAGGCTTTCTTCCTGCTGGTGGCAAAATCCAGCTTCTTGAAAAACGTCTTTGCCTTGGGTGAGCGGGTCATCGTAGTCGTGGGCAAGAACCGCGCCATCGAAATTCTCCCCGATGGCCGCGATTCCATCCCTGAATCCGAAATGAAGCCGTACCTGCCCTAAGCTCTTTCTGCCATGCCTCACGCCCGCCAAATCATCTTAAGTCCAGCGCCGCAAGTCAGCCAGCAGGTCTGTGTGGGCCTGCTGGCTGCCGAACCGGTTGCCATCGGCCCCGCGGGCCCCGACTTGCTGGCCGAAATTGCCGAGCTTTGTAAGAGTCTGGCTCAAGAACACGCCGGCAAGAGTCCCAGCCAGATTCCCGGCCTGGCCCCCGCGCGCAAGCTATACAAAACTTTTGGCGTCGACCCCACCAAGACCCGCCCTTCCTCGGAGTCCTTGCTGCGCCGGGTGGTCAAGGGTAAAGCCTTCCCCCAGATCAGCAACGCCGTCGATCTTTGCAACTACTTCGCCCTTCGTTTTTTGCTCTCGCTTGGCCTCTACGACGCCGACAAGATCCAGGGCCAAGTCACTTTGCGCCGAGGAAAGGCCGAAGAATCCTTTGCCGGCATTCGCAAAGCCGAAGTCCACTTGCAAGGACGCTTGTTACTAGCCGACGCCGAAGGCCCCTTCGGCAACCCCAGCTCCGATTCCCTGCGCACTTGCGTTGACGAACAAACCCGCTCTCTCTGGATGGTCATCTTTGCCCCCGCGGATTTCCCAGCTGAACAAATGCAACAAAACGTGCAGATCTGCCAGAGTCTCATGACCAAGCACCTGGCCCCGACCGGCGAATCGATTCAAGTACAGGGCTCTGTCTCACCGCTTCGGTGAAAATGGGAGGCGTCCCTAGGTTTTTCGTCGGCGGATGAAAAGCAAAGGCATGAGCAGGCAGACTAGCAGGCTTGCCCCGGGGCGGGAGGTGCTGGAACAGCCGGCGGCGGGGGCATCGTCTACTTGGAATATATCGGGGGTGGTTGCGGATAGGGAATGCAGGATGGTAGTGACGGCGGTGCGCGATCCTAGGGTGGCATTGGAATCAATCTTGAGGCTGTCGATCTGGACGGTGTTGGCATCGACGACTTTGATACCCGCGATGGTGATGTCTTCGCCTAAGTCGAGTTCCATGCCTACTACGAAGTGTTCGCCGATGATGGTTAGATCGTTGAGCGTGGCGCCGGGGGCTCCCCAGTGGGGAGAGATATTGTGTACTTTTGGGGCCAGGAACTCGCCGCTGACGACCAGACCGTAGCCCTGCGCGGTAGACCCTTCCTCGCCGTTTCCGTCGACTTTGGCTGCGCTTACCCGTACTTGATAAGAGCCGGTTGCCGGATTGGCGATGATGATTTGCTCCAGGTTGTTTAGTGCGTCACGCTGGCCCGTGGTCGAGGGCTGGGTATGGCCAGAGTCGTCATATTCCATATTGCCCAGATAGAGTTGGCCGTTGGGGGAGATAACTTCCAGATCGAGGTTGTTGATCAGAGCGAATTTGACGCCGAAACCGGCGGGTGGATCCGACCAGGCCAAAGTGATTTTCAACAAACCGTCTTGACTCAGGGCCGGCAGCATCCAGGTGACCTGTTCGGCGGTGGTTAAGGGCTGGTTTTCGCCATCGAAAGGAGCCAGTTCGGCCTCGGGGGAAAGCATGGGATTGCCCGGCACCGGATTGGGTACGTCGGTAAGCACCAGAGTGTGCCGACGGTCGCCTTCGAAGCTTAAGCATTCTTCCAGGTTGACTCGGCCCCAGCCTTGCTGGAAGGAGGGTGGCGCGGTCAATGGTTCGTATGCGTGTTCGGTCGTGATCGTGCCGGACAAGCCCTGCGCGCCGTTGATAAGGGTGGCTTTGAGCAAGGCGTTGCTGGGGTTGAAGCCGGCGGCGGGATTGGCCTGGCCACGGGCCCAGTAGCCGTCGGTGTAATATTGTCGCACCAGGATTGCGGCGCCGGCGGCAAGGGGGGCGGAAAAGCTGGTACCTATGGCGGGCATTTCGCCGTCAACATTGCAATTGTCGTCATCGATGTTGGTGGCCAGCATGTCATGGCCTTGGCCGGTGGCGTCACAACAGCCCAGGTTGATCAGGGTACCGGTATCGGTGGTGGCAGAAAAAACCAGCCCGGGCGCAAGCACCTCGGGTTTGATGCGATTGTCCTTGGTTGGGCCCTGCGAGGAGAAACCAAGCAGGTCGTCTGCCAACTCGTAGTGGTCGCCATACATTTCCATTTCGACCGGCCCGGAAGCGCCCACCACCAGGGTGTTTTTTGCGGTCGATCCTCCGCCGACGAGGCTGGCCGGGGATAGATTGCCGTTCATGTCTAACCCGGAGTTGCCAACGGCGAAAACCACCAGCATGTCATTGTGTTTCCAGGCGAAGGCGTCAATATCCTGAGAATGGATGTCGTAGTTGAGACTGAGAAGCGGACTGCCGAAGCTATTGTTTTGGACGCGCACGCCGGTACGATAGGCCTGGTCTAGCAGGTCGTACACGGTGGTGCTCATTAAACCGTTTAACAAACCATCTTTGGTGCCAAGGTCTTGAAAGACCACCTGGGCGCCGGGGGCCATGCCATCGTGTTTGTCGTAGCCCACGCCATCGGCGGTGGTTGGATTGGCGTAGTTGTCGCCGACGATGTTGCCCACTGTGTGGGTGCCGTGAAAACCGCCAGAGGCATCATCGTAGGCATCGGCTGTGCCGACGACGTAGTAGGTGATGACTTTGTTTTCGGGATTGCTGATGACGGCCGCGGGCGGCTGGGGTTCGGTCACTGCCAGGGTGACCTGATCGCGGGCGGGACCATAGCGAAACTGGCAGGCATCGGCGTCGAGGCCGCTGTCGGCCACCCCGACGATCTGACCGATACCGGTCAGGCCGTGCTGCCAAATGGTACGGCCCTGATCAACCGAGCCGGATTGCAAGAGCCAGGTCGAATTACTATTAAGCAGAACCGGTAGCTCGAAACGCTCCACCCGAAGCACGTCCGGGTGCTGGGCCAGCGAGAGGATGACCGGTTTCAAATCTTGCTCCGGCACCCGGGCCCAAAGCGTACCGCGATCCATTCCCCCGTCGGCAGTGTGCAAAGCCCCCCGCGGCGGTAGCAAGGGTCGCAACATGCCGGCAACGCCATGGCTAGAGCGCCCTCTCAAGGTAACTATTTGTAGCCTAATCGGACCCCCCGGCATCGCCCGGCCAGAGACAATGTCCAAAATCTTTTCCCCGAGCTTTTCGCCCAAGGTCAAAGCCCGCCCGCGTACCCCCGCCGGCAAAGCCGGAAGCCCTCCGGCCATCGTCTCCATTAACAGTCCATCAGGGGGCATGACCTGGACCACCCGCAAGTCCTTCTCCTTCAGGGACGCGCGCATGGCCGCATCGATTGGCCCATCAAACCGTAGGTGATAAAGACCAGGTGCCTCGGTGGCCAATCCCGGTACCAATGGTTCACTGTGTAAGAGGGGTTCTCCCAAGAAAAACGCAAACAAAACCAGCACCACATGTCTCATCATCATTCTCCCATCATCTCTCATAATAATATCAGCGACAGTTATTCTGTCGCCTTTGATGCTTGCACCCTACACAAAGTCACCCTAATGGTCAATCCGGAGCAGCGGCGAGGATTAAACGGGGGTGTTGCCCAAGCTCCGTCCCTCGATTTTTCCTTGTTTGGTATGTGATCTTGAGCACAAGCAGAAAAATAATCTGCGATGAATCTATTTCAGCACTACGGTCTTTAGGTTGGTGAATTCGCGGATGCCGTGGGGGCCTAGTTCGCGGCCGTAGCCGGATTCTTTGATGCCGCCAAAGGGCAGGCGGGGATCGGAACGGACGAAGTCGTTGACGAAGCAGCAGCCGGCGTCTAGTTCGTGTTCGGCAATTTGGCGGCCGATGGTGGTATCGGCGGTGAAGACGGCGGCGCCCAGGCCGAACGGGGTGTCGTTGGCCGCGGCGATGGCCTGCTGGCGATCGGCAACCGGGACAATGGCTGCCACGGGGCCGAAAAGCTCCTGATCATAGGCGGGCATGCCTTTGGAGACATCGGTCAGAACAGTGGGTGGGTAGTAGGCTCCGGGGTCGTCGGGGATTTCTCCGCCCAAGAGCAGGCGCGCGCCCTGGGCTATGCTTTGTTGTACTTGCCGGTGCAATTGGTCGCGTAGATCGTGCCGTGCCTGTGGGCCCAATTGGGTTTCTTCTTGTTTGGGATCGCCCATGCGGACCGAGCCCATGTGCTTGGTCAACGCTTGTTCGAATGCTGGGCGAATCTTGTCCACAACGATGAATCGCTTGGCGGCGATGCAGCTTTGGCCGCCATTGATGAGCCGGCTTACGGCACAGGCGGCAACCGCACGGTCAAGATCGGCATCGGCCAGAATGACATAGGGGTCGCTGCCGCCCAATTCCAGTACCGTCTTTTTCAGGGCTCGGCCGGCGCTTTCGGCGACCGCGCGGCCGGCTGGAGTACTGCCGGTGAGGGTGATAGCCGAGATGCGTGGATCGGCGATGATGGGGTGGACCTTTGCGGAGCTTATGAAAAGAGTCCGAAAGACATTCGGCGGAAAGCCGGCGCGCTCGAACAGGCCCTCGATGGCCAGGGCGCAACCGGGCACATTAGAGGCGTGTTTGAGCAGGGCGGTGTTTCCGGCCATTAGCGTTGGAGCGGCAAAGCGTAGGACTTGCCAAAAAGGGAAATTCCAAGGCATCACCGCCAGCACCACTCCCAGGGCCTGGTAGCTGACATAACTTTCGCTGGCGTCGGTTTTGATGTCTTCGCGAGCCAGAAACGATTGGGCATGTTCGGCGTAGTACTCACAAACCCAGGCGCATTTGTCGATCTCGGCCCGGCCTTCGGTGACCGGTTTGCCCATTTCCTGAGCCATCACCTTCGCCAGGGAATCCCGGTCTTCGCGCAAGCAATTGGCCAAGGAGCGCATCGGTACCGCCTTTTCTGAGAAACTGCACTTTCGCCAGCCGGCAAAGCTTTGCCGAACCGAAGCTACAATCTGTTCAACTTCATCAGTCGATGCCTCGGGATAGCTTCGAATCAACTCGCCGGTGGCCGGATTTATTGCTTCGATACTCATGGAAAGCTCCTTTTTGATCCGTCCTGTGAATACTGGACCAGACAAGGCGTCGAAGGCAAGAGTAGCCAAAGGTTTTGGGTACTTGTTTATGTCAAATTGATCATGATAGGATGTTGTTCATGCTGGAAAATTATACTTCAATTCCCACAGAGTGAGGCAGGAGGATTTCTTAATGAATCAGGCAAGGCAGTGGTTCGCGGTGGTTATGTTGCTCATACCGGCCTATTTTGCGCAGGCCGAAGTTATCGAAATGAACCTCTCGGTACCGACGCCGGCTCTTTGGCAGGACGGGGAAGGTTTTGTTCATGTAGAGATTTCCGGTTACAACAATGTGGGTGATGCCGGCACGCCGTCTTTGCCGGGCAAGGCTCTGCAAATACTGATTCCACTGGGTCACGAGGTAGTTTCGGTGGACGTGTGGCCCGCGGAACCGATCGAATTGCCGGGCAGCCATATGGTCTATCCCGTCCAGCGCCCGCTGCCGATTTTGCCGGGTCAGGTGCAATCGTTTACGCCCCCGGATGCATTTGTTTATGATAATCCGGCTGCTTTTCCGCTGCGCATCGATACCGTGTCGCCGACCCAGTTCATGCGCGGCTTCGGCATGCAGCCGGTAATCATCAAGCCGGTCATCTATCTGCCCCAGGCTGGAACCCTCTGGTATCATCCTTGGGTACGGGTAACCGTCAACACCACTTTGCGTCAACAGTCTTTGCCCACGCTCGCAGCTTATCGTGGTTTTCCCCGTGACTTTAAACAGGTGGCTTCGGTGGTGGACAATCCCCTGACGCTCTCCGCCTATCCCGAGGCCATCCGGCCGCTGGCTGGCGGTGAGGCCCGTTACGTGGTGATTACCAATCAGGCCATGGCCAACTGTTCGGGTGGTGAGAACTTACAGGCCTTGATTGCCAATAAAGAGAGCCGGGGCATTAGCGCGGTCATTAAGACCGTGGAAGCCATCCGCGGCGAGTACTCAGGTCGAGACGATGCCGAGAAGATTCGAAATTACATCATCGACATGTATGCCAATAACGGCACCGACTTTGTCTTGTTGGCCGGCGATGCCGATCTCATGGTGACCAGTCCTGCCACCGACACCCAGGCGCCGGTTGTGCCCGTCCGCGGCATGTACGTCGACACCACCTTCGACCAGCAAGTTGACGATAACATTCCTTCCGATTTGTACTATGCCTGCCTCGACGGTGACTTCAACGCCGACGGCGACGCCTACTGGGGCGAGCCCGACGACAATCCCGATTTGCAGTCCGAAGTCTGGGTGGGGCGGGCGGCAGTTGACTCCTGTACTGAAGTGAACAACTTTGTGCGCAAGACCTTGAACTACCAGGCCGAAACCGGAAGCTACCTGCGCAAGGTGGTTCAGGTGGGCGAGTGGCTGTGGGAATCCGAGCCCAGTTTCGGCAAGGATTATTTGTATCACGTAGAAAACAGTTCTGACCACGATGGCATTACCACCAAGGGTTTTTCCGAGAGCAGTTTCTTCACTGTGTCCGGTTTATACGACAAGGATCAATCCGGGACCAATTGTGATGGCCAGAGCAGCCCATGTTGGAGCGCTGCTGACATCATGGCAGTGCTCAATGGCGGCAACCACATCATCAACCACCTTGGTCACTCCTATACTTATTACAACATGAGGCTGCAACCAGTCGACCTGGTATATGACATGAACAACACCGACTATTTCTTTGAGTACAGTCAGGGCTGCTATCCCGGCGCCTTTGATAACCGCGGGGCCCCCAATGGCGGCAGCTACGATGTGTACGAAATCGATTCTTTTGCCGAGTACATGACCCTGGGTACCAACGGGGCCTTCGCGGTAGTGATGAACACTCGTTTTGGTTGGGGCGGGGTGTCGAATCTCTACCACCGCACTTTTTGGGATGGCGTTTTCGGTGCCGGTATCACCCGTCTGGGCGAGTTGCAGGCACACTCCCGCCATCAGATGTCGGGCTGGGCAGTGGCCAATCCTTACTACATGTGGGTTTACTACGAGACCATGCTTTTTGGTGATCCAGAGCTGTCTCTGCATGTGAGCTCTTCCTCCGATAGCCCTTTGATCGGGCTTTCGCAGACCGATATCTGGACCGCCGCCTTAGAAGGCGGGGACGATCCCCGGCCGGAGATCATCACCATCCAGAACCTGGGCGGTGGCACCATGAACTGGTCGGCCTCTTCCAATCAGTCTTGGCTACAGGTGACGCCGGCCTCTGGAACGGCACCGAACGACATTACTCTTTCGTTTGATGCCACCGGCCTGGCTTTGGGCGAGTATCAAGCGACTCTTACTATCTCGGCGCCGGGCGCGGCCAACTCGCCTCTGCTGGAGACGGTCAGCATGTACGTCATTTCGGTTCCTTCCTCGGTGGCACCACTGATTACCGGGGCGGCGCCTACCTTGGACGGGGTTTGGAGCGCCGGCGAGTACGACGAAGCCGAAGGTTGGGTCATGACTGGGGCGACCGAAGACGGAGAGATTTGGCTCATGCACGACGGCGCCAAACTCTACATGGTCATCGACATTCCCTCTGACACCGATGATGATGTCGGCGATGATTTGACCATCTACATCGACAACAACGCCAACGATTTGTGGCCTACTACTGCCGGCAACGAGGGGGTCTACGTTGCTTTTGCCACTGGCGAGACCTACTTCGCTCCGATGTCCAATGATGGCAGCGGCGCAGTCGCCCCTGATCTGGTGGCCGAGCCGGGCTTTATTGCCGTGGCCGGATTCAGCAGTGGTCACCGTGTGTTCGAGTTGAGCTTCGATTTGACCACTAGCCACCTGCTATTGAACGACGGCGACACTTTCTCGGTATTCGTTTTTGGCGAAGACTATACCGGTGACAACGACCAGACTCATAGCTGGGATACCGTAACCATCTGGCCCTATTACATCGACAGCCTGGAGCATACCCAGTTCTTCGGTGATGTCACTCTGGGCACTGCCGCCGAGGGCCTGACCGCCAATCCCGATGCCCTGTACTTTAGCGGTTCTGAGGGGACGGAGGTGACCGATTGGCAAAGCGTGACCGTCAGCAGCACCACCTCGGTTTCCCAATCTTTCACTGTCACTGCGCCGGCCTGGCTCAAACTATCCGACAGCCAGGGCGACACGCCTTCGGTACTTCGTTTCTGGGCCGATCCCACCGGTCTTGCTATTGGCACCCAGACTGGCACCGTGCAAATATCGGTTCCCAGTGGGCCAAGCACCAGCATCTACGTAGAGTTCGAAATCGGCAGTCAACCGCCGGCCTTCGCCGCCAGCCCCAGTGGTCTTTTCTTCAATGCTCTCAAAGGCGATTCCTTGCCTCCGGGCCAGAGTTTCCAAATCAGCAACATAGGCGGTGGCAGCTTGAACTGGACCGCGACCAAAGTGGGTACTTGGTTTGACATTTCACCGGCTTCGGGATCAGGCTCCGGAGTCATTACGGTCACGCCCAATACCTCAGATATTCCCGCCGGTTTTCACACCGGGGCCGTTTTGCTGACCGCCCCGGGCGCAGAGCCCATGCAGGTCGCGCTATCCTACTCCATCACCGTACCGCCCATCCTCAGTGTTAATCCATCCCAAATTGTGAGAAGCGATCCGACAGCAACCGATATCGTCGAAGTGGAGTTACAAGTGATCAATGCCAATTTTGGCTCCATGGCTTGGACGATCAGCGAAACCGCCTCTTGGCTCTCACTCGACCCCGAAAGCGGTTCGGCAGTCTCGGGCTCTCCCGGTCGAATCACCGTAAGCATGGACCCCAGCGGCCTGAGTGAAGGCACCCACGAGACCGACATCGTCGTGACCGCGCCCGGGGCTTCCAATTCACCGACCACGGTTCATGTTGCCTGGACCTTATCCGACACCGCTGTACCCGTGTTGTCGGTCACCCCCAGCAGCCTGAGTTTCCAGGGAACGGTGGGCGGATCCGATCCCGCCGCCCAGCAGATTTCGGTAAGCAATGCCGGTGACGGAGACCTGAACTGGTCCGTATCATGTGCCGATGCTTGGCTCAGCTGCACGCCCGCTTCTGGAGCGGCTCCCGGCACCATCTCGGTTGTGCCCACCATTTCCGGTCTGACCGCCGGTGCCCACAACGCCAGTGCGGTGATCACTTGTGCGGAGGCCTACAATAGCCCCATCACGGTGCCGGTGACCTTGACCCTGACCGGTGAAGGCGAAAACCAGGCCCCGCCCGCTCCTAGTCTGGTCAGCCCGCGTCATCAATCCACCGTGGATATGGATAGCCCGGAGTTGACCATCAACAACGTGACCGAACCGGACGGTGATAAAGTGACTTACACCTTCGAGGTGGCCGAAAAAGGCGCCTCCATCCCAAGCATCACCCTGCAAAACATCATCGCCGGCGTTGGCGGCAAGACCTACACCAACCTCAATGCCACCCTGGCCGACGGAATGACCTACCAATGGCGCGCTCGAGCCGTAGACGAGCACGGCTTGGCCGGCCCCTGGAGCGATACCTGGGAATTCACCATCGAACTCGGCGGTGGCGGCGGTGGCGGTTGCTCCACCTCCGGCCAATCCACCACCAGCGGCTCCCTATTGTTGCTACTGCTTACCGGCTTGGTCTGCCTACGCCGGAGAAGATAAACAAACAAGGGAACAAACAAGGGACGGAAGCATGAACTGTCCGGAAATCGGTAGGTAGCGCATCCCGATCGACCGATTTCCGGTCACTCCTTCCGCCTTTTCATTTGTTGACAAAAATATTACACTCGCCTTTCCGGTAAACTAGAAAATACGCTTCTGCTGGCACGAATTCTGCTTACAGTTTGAGCGATATGCGTGTCCCTCGTGGAAATATTCTGGCTCCCGGCAATGCCTTTCACAAAACCTGGCGCTGTCACAACCGTGAATTCTTGCTGCAAGACCATGGCGAAAAACATGCCTACTTGCGTTGCATCCACGATGATTATCGGAAGAAATGCACAAGAGACGAGTTCGTCATTTTCTCTTATGCCCTCATGAGTAATCATTGCCACGAGGCCAGTCAGATCAAGAACAGTCTTACCGCCTTTTCCGGACACATGCGCCGGGCCCATGGTATCTTTGGTCTGCACTTCAACAAACGTCACCAACGCCTAGGCAAGGTAGCCCACGGGCGACCAAAGACTCTCCAAGTTGAAAATGACGAAAGCCTCATGATGTTGATGTTCTACATCGACTGTAACACGGTCCGAGCCGGCATTATCGCCAAGCCAACCGACATTCGCTGGAAACATTTTTCCAGCTGCCGGTTTTATTGTTACGGGGAAAAGAACAAGTACAGCGACATGTTGACCCTGCCGGGCTGGTACCTTTGTTTGGGGAAGACTGCCCGCCAGCGGCAGAGAAAGTACCGCTCGTTACTGGATAAGTTTCTAATTCATAAGGGACTGAAGCGAGATCCTAAAATGAGCCGCGGTCATTTCATCGGCGGGCAGCTTTGGACCGATGAGAAGAGAAAGAAGCTGGCGAAGATCCTCAAGAAAAAGTCAAAGGCCCCACCCTGATCCTGTTTGCTTTGAGACATCTTCACCGCGATTTAGCTGACCTATGCATAGTTAACAGCTACTCCTGCATCCGCAATGTGAAATTCTGGCTCCGGATCTAGTGGAAAACTAAAAAAGAGAAGATTTTCGGAAGTAAGCAACGGCAAAAAGCGAACAGGACCCAGTTTTCGACACCCGCCTCATAAACACAGGTAAATAAATCCTAAGTTTTACCCGTTTGGCAATAAAACTAAATGCCTAAACCTCCGTCCCGTTTTAAAACGGTTATTGGCAGTAGGGGTGGGCGTCGGCGCCGGTGCAGGGGTGTTGGTTGAGGATCCAGGCGCGGCGCCAGTAGGGGCCGAGGGGGTTGTCGGCGTCGCGGTACATCTCGGGTACGTTGTCGCCGAAAGAGGCAATTTTGGTCAGGAAGGTGTACCAGATTTTGATCTCGTCGCCGGATTTGTCGGTCATGATGATGGCGTCTACGGAGGTGAAGTCTCCATTTTCGTCACGGGGAAGTACGCCGAGCGCGGTCATTTGTTCGGCGATGTAGCGGGAGGTGCAAATGGAGTATAGCTTGGTTTTGTCTTCAATGTAGGTGCCGTTTTCGTATACCAAGGTGCCCGCGTCTGACTCGTCGATTTCCTGGTAGATGGTGGTCTGGGTGATGCGAGTGTAGAGGGGCGAGTCTAGATCGCAGACAAAGCGCATGCCGGAGGGGGCTACCATGAAGCTATTGGCGAGCTGACCCATGTCGCAGGTGGTGGCTTCCATCAAGAGTTGAACTTCGAACAAGGTGAGATAGAATTTGACCAGGGGATATCCCGGTTTGCCATCGGCGCCGCCGCCTAGTGGCACGGCAATATAAGCATCTTGCAAGTTGATCTCGTCGCCATTGCTCAGCGGCAAGGACTCGCGCAGGTCACCGCCGTTACTGGCAGCGGCAATATCGACGCCGGATATTTCACGCATGGCATCTGCCAGCATATAGGCTAGGTTATTGGGTTCCTTGTAGTGTCGGGTCAAGGGAAAGGTAGAATGACCCAATACTTGAAAGAAGTCACCGTCAAGAAATGCATCGGTTTCGGGTACTTGTGGGAATAGCGGCAACACGTTAGCGGTCACGTCGGCAATCAAATCGTCTACCTTGCTGGTGATGTTGGAATCGGTCTCCATCTGGTCGGTGACGGGTGTCAGACTGCCTGTGATTGTGGTATTACCGTCTTTGCGGTTTACATCGTAGCGGCCCAAAATGCGGCCGTAGCTGCCGGATTCCATGATAGTCGTGGACCAGCTGCTGCCAGCGACGTCGCTGGTAACGGAGACAGCTTCATCAACCAAGGTATGGGCATGACCGCTGAGGATGATATCGATACCAGTGGTCAATTTGGCCAGATCGACCGATTCGCCGATCAGCTCGTTATCTTGCCAGACTACGCCCAGGTGGGCCAGGCAGAGTACCAAATCTACCTTTTCATCATCGCGCAGAGTGTTGATGGCATTCTGGGCTGTCTCGGCCATTTCCTCCATGTCCGTGGAGAAGTACAAGGGCAGAGCGTTGATACGATCGTTGTCGTGGGCGTCGAGACCGAGCAGGCCAATGATGCCGACCTTGATGCCGGACGGAGTCTCCAGGGTGATGTAAGGGAATATGGATTTTCCGGCTTCGCCTTGGTTGCCGTACAAAGCGGCCAAGCTGTCGTCGCCGGGCTTGTCCTTATTGAAGTTGATGTTGGTCGCCAATAACGGGATGGTGGGTTGGTCGGCGTTATTAATCATGTCGGCCAGGACTGCCGGGCCTTTGTCCAACTCATGGTTTCCTATGGTGGCGGCGGCATAGCCGATCTCTTTCATGAAGTTCAGGTCGGCGGCCAGGTTATCGGCGGTGGTCAACATGGTGCCCTGGGTGAAGTCGCCGGCATCGAGCAAGAGCACATCGGCGCCGCTAGCGCGCTCGGCATCGATGAGCTTGAACCAACGGGCGGCCCCGCCAACCGTGCCGTCGCCGGTGGTCGAAGGATCGTAGTCGCCGTTGGGTAGACCCAGGAAGTGAGAATGACGGTCATTGGTTTGAAAAATGACCAGTTCGTAATCGGCTATGACCGGTTCGTCGGTGCCGCCGTCACTGCATGCAGAAAACGAAAAAACTGCCAAAATCCCCAAGATCAACAATGAAACTCTTACTTTTTTCATGATTTTCTCCTTTCAAGACTAGGCGATACTAGCCTTTTTCGACGCAGGATGTCACGAACATTTCTCTGGCTGACCTGCTCTTCTTTTCGATTTACAAGCTAAGTATTCTAAGCTATTTTGCGCCTGCAAAGGCGAAAAGAGTCGATATTATTGCCGTTCGGTACTCGAAAGGAAGTTTGGTGGGCATGCGATTCTTGGTATTGGGGGCCGGATTGCAAGGTACGGCCTGTGCTTACGATTTGCTGCGCAATCCGCAAACAGATCGGGTGACCTTGGTCGACAATGACTCCGGGTTGGTGCAAAGTGTGCCTGCTCGGCTGGTTTCTGACAAATTACGAACCGTGGAAAACGATTGTGCTGATGAAAGCGCCTTGGCTGCAATGGCCGCGGAACATCAGGTGGTTATTAGCGCGCTTCCGTACCGCTTGAATCTGGCGGCGGCCAAAGCCTGCATTGGGGCGGGGACCCATTTTGTGGATATGGGGGGACATATCAAGACAGTCTTGGCCGAATTGCGATTGTCTAAGATAGCCCGCGATGCCGGTGTTTGTCTGGTGCCGGACTGTGGGCTGGCTCCGGGTTTGACCAATGTGTTGGTGGCCGATGCCATCGCCGAACTTGGCGAGGTGCGACGGGTTCGCATTCGCGTTGGCGGTTTACCGGCCCATCCCCGGCCTCCTTGGAATTACCAAATGGTTTTTTCGCCCGAAGGTCTGATCAGTCAATATACCGGCAGTGCGGCGATATTGCGTGACTGGAATCGCACTGATGTCGACGCTTTGACCGGGGTCGAGACAATCGAGTTTCCCGAACCGCTTGGTACCTGCGAAGCCGCGTATACCAGCGGTGGCAGTTCCACCTTGCCTTGGTCCTAT
>JAUVBB010000543.1 GCA_030591445.1 Deltaproteobacteria bacterium
ACTAGCAGAAGCCCGAAAAATTGCTTACCAGCCGCTGATTGCCGAGGCACTGTACTGGGTCGGAATATCACAAGATCAGGTGGCCAAATTCGAACAGGCGGCCCAAGCATTTGAAGACGCGGCGGCACTGGCCGATACCGTAAAGCATGACGAAATCAGGGCCAAGGCGAAAACCGAATTGCTAAACGTTCTGGTCAACCGGTTGGCTCGCCTGGACCGGGCCGATTCTCTCATCAAGCGCTCGATGGCCATCATTGACCGTCTGGGAGACGAAGGGGATATCAAGGCCAGCCTGCTCAATATTACCGGAAACGTGTTCCTCAAAAAGGGGGCGTACGATCCAGCACTAGAATACTACCAAGCGGCTTTGAAAATTTGGAAAAGCATTTCGGGCCCTGATCATCCTGATGTAGCTACCTGTCTGACTGGTATTGGCAATGTCTATGACAGCAAAGGCCAGTACGACCGCGCTCTGGAGTTCTATCACCAAGCCATCAAAATCTGGGAAAAAACCGTTGGTCCCGAGCATTCGCGGCTAATCAGTGTGCTGAATAATTTGGGGATCGCTTACTACAATAATCAGGAGCACGCGCGTGCATTGGAGTACTTTGGGCGCCTATTGAAGATATCGGAAAAGGTACTTGGTCCCGAGCATCCCGATATGGCCATGAGTCTCAACAACATGGCCAATGTTTACTCTGCCATGAAAAACTTCCCCAAGGCCAGCGAGTATTTTATGCGTTCCTTCAAGATCAACCAAAAAGCCCTGGGCCCCGAGCATCCGGATGTGGGCATAAGTCTCATTGGTCTAGGGGCCATGAGCCACCTCAATGGTGACGACCAGAAGTCCTTGGAGTTTTATCAGGAGGCCTATCGAATCCTTAAAAAGGTCCTCGGTCCAAATCATCCCACCTTGGTTTGGGCTGCCACCGGTGTGGGCCAAGCGCAATGGCGGTTGGGGAATACTCCCCAGGCACGGAAATACTTCGAAATCGTGTTTTCCATTTGTGGCGAAGACAATTGCCAAGGTACCAACAAGGGACCCCTGTCGGAATCTCAATTTACCTTGGCACAGCTCCTGTGGAAATCCGCCGGACCCTCCCAACAAGCCATCCAACTTGCCCAACAAGCCCGCGAAATCTACCTGTCTGAAAAGCCGGGCGAAGAAAGCAAGACCTTGGCCGAGATTGATGCTTGGCTGGAAAAGCACCACATGCCCTAGGGCAGAATATTCGGGAATCTTGTTACGTTGACAGAATCCCAGAAAAGGTGTTTAACTTTTAACCACTGTAATTAGTTGAAGAATTTAGCCTGGGAGGGCGCAATGACCAAGACCCTATGTGATCTGAGATCGGGGTTGGTGGAACTGTATGAGAGCGAAGATTGGGATGCAGCCCTGGTAAACTGTATGACCATTCTCAAAGGCGTGCCCGGCAACTTTGAAGCCCGAATAAAGATCGGCGACATTTTGCTCAAGATGGGAATGGGGCAAGAGGCCCAGACGGTTTTTGCCTTTGTGGCCCGGCACTTCATCAAGGCCGGCTTTCCGCTACTCGGTATTGTAGCCGCCAAGATGTTGCCTTCCTCCCAAGAGAGCTACCAGGACTTGATGGAGCTTATCACCAATCTGTATTCCTCTGATTCGGAGCAGCTGGCAGCCGATGCTCCCCATCCGCAACTGCCAAATATCGAGATGCTGTCTGCTTCCGAGGCCGAAGAGGCAATCCAATCGACTGGTTCTCTTGTGGGCGACCAAGTAGCCCAAACCGCTGTCCAAGTGGCGATCGACGCTGCCGGCTTGGCCGAATATCCCAAGAAGCTACCTGTTATCCCAATCTTCAGTGATTTGGATGCCGAGGCATTTCGTCAGCTGCTGACCGATCTGAAGGTGAGAAGATGTGCTCGCGGGGAAGAGCTTATCAGAGAAGGACAGACGGGTGACTCTTTCTTCATGGTGGCCCGGGGTATCGTCGAGGTAGTTAAGCGGGTAGGGGATGAAGAAGTCAGATTGACCGAGCTTGCCGATGGCACCATTTTCGGGGAGATGGCTTTGATTTCAAACAAACCGCGATCGGCCACGGTGCGATCCATGACCTATGTCGATTTGCTCGAACTAAGCCGGGAGGATCTGGACAAAGAGGCTCATCGCTACCAGAGCGTGGCCAAGGCCTTGTATCGATTTACTCGGGCGCGCATGTTGGACAATATGGTGGTTCGCTCGGCGGTGTTTAAAGAGCTGCCCCAAGTGGAGAGAACCGCTTTGTTGGATAAATTCGATGCCCTTGATGTCAAGAAAGGCCAAGTGTTGATTGAAGAAGGAAAAAAGGGCGAGGGTTTGTTCGTCATCTTGCATGGTGACGCCGAAGTAGTGAAAAAAGACGGAGACGATCAGGTTCCCTTGGCCCACCTGGAGGAGGGAGAAGTATTTGGTGAAATCTCCCTGGTAAGGGAAGTTCCCACCACCGCCACGGTCACTGCCGGACGGGACGGCAAATACTTATTCCTCTCCAGCGAAGAATTTGAAAAACAGATTGCCCGCAATCCATCTCTTTGGCGCACTCTGACCGAAATTTCAGAAAAGCGCCTGAAAGAAACCGCCCAACGTCTCGAAGGCCCCGAACTCCTCGGCGCGGATGAATTCATATTGATCTAATTGATTTCCTGCGTTTGAAACCGGTAGGCAAAGTCTTTGCCAATCGAGAATCGAGCTGGCATGTGATTTTTCTCAAAATACAAATAACCCGGGCGTAGCTCCTGCCAAAAGGCCTGTAGTTTGGGCTTGGCGCCTGCTTCTTTTTGCAGCCAGGCCATGCCTTGCTCGTCGAGACGGGTGGGCAAGACATGGACCAGGGGCCGGTTTCCGTGGCGCCAATGGGAGTCGAGGGCAATCAGGTATAGCTCTTCGATCCAGCGGTCGGTTAGCGGCAGACAGCCGATGGTGACGCAGGAGCCGTGGATGAATATGTCACCGCCGGGGTCGCGAGCCAGGGCGCGGGCACGGTCGGAGGGGTTGGGATAGTTGACTTTCATGGAGAGCAAAAAATTGCTGTTGGGATTGAACCAAGTGATTTGGTAATAGCCCTCGGGAACCTGCAGATCTCCGCGTTTGCGTTTGGGTCCCAAGACGCCTGATTTGGCGCAAACTTGGTAGTTCTTCAAATGAACGAACTTTTGTTGACGATGGGCACGGACCCATAGTTCCAAAATGCCTTCTCTCTTGAAGCTACGCAGTAGCACCTGGGCGGGTGGGTAGTTGAGCTTGGCTTTGGCAAACAAATGCCGGATGTCCTCGGTGCGTTTTTGCCGCGCAGCGCGTACTCGCGGGAACTTTTTTTGGGCTTGGGTCGGTCGAAATTTGAGGGTGCTGGTGGTCTGGCCAGAATGGACTACGACCGGCCACAGACTGAGAGTGAGCAGAAGAATGAAAGATGAGAGGGTTTTCATTTTTGGATCGGGTAGCGGCGAAAGGCCAGGGCCGCGGCTATGAGACTGATGCCGGCTACCGGGCCACAAATGCGGATGCCCAGGTTTTCGGTGAGGGAACTGCCGAAAGCGGCAAAGAGAATGCCGGCCAGTAGGGGACCGAGGCCGGCGGCTACCTTCATGATTAGGCCTTCCATGCCGTTATAGACGCCTTCCCGTCTTTGGCCGGTGATGTCCTCGTCGGCGTCGATGACGTCGGCCAGCAAGGGGCGAATAACGACCAGGGCGGCGGCTACCGGGATGGCGGCCAGGGCGAACAGGACCAGGGCTTGGCTGAAGGGAGAAAAGATGGGCCATAGGCCGATGGTGGACATCAACATCAACACCAAACCCAGCCAGACCAGGGCGATGATGAATACCCGGCGTTTGCCGATGCGGGCGCACAGCATCGACACCG
>JAUVBB010000094.1 GCA_030591445.1 Deltaproteobacteria bacterium
ACGCCCGCGAAAGCATCAAAGAGGGCGAAAGCATTGCCACCCCGCTCAAGCGCTCGGGACAATTCCCGCCCTTGGTCATTCATATGATTGCCGTCGGCGAACGCTCCGGACAATTGGAAAGCATGCTCGACTCGGTGGCCAACAGTTATCAGCAACAGGCCGAAACCCGCATCGACACCCTGACCACCTTGCTGGAACCGCTGATGATCGTCTTCATGGGCGGCGCGGTAGGCTTCATGGTCATGGCCATTTTGTTACCGATTATGAAACTGAACGAATTCGCCCGGTGAGCCAATGTTGTCAGCCGACCAAAACCAGAACCACCAGCCGCCAGCGACCCGATCGTTGCACGTGGTCATGGTTCTGGCCATCGCGGTCACGGCCGGCTCCCTGGATCAAATCAGCAAGTGGATCGCCGCCTCGGTCCTGACCCCCGGCCAACCACTGCCGGTGATCTCGGATTGGGTAAATCTTGACTTGCGCACCAACCCCCACGGCGCCTTTGGTCTTTTTGCCAATCTACCGGACACCCTGCGCTTGCCGGTACTGCTGGCTCTGGGCTTGCTGGCCATCCTGGCCGTGGTTGCCTTCTCGGTTCGCACCTTGGGCCGAACCAAACCTATCCTGATCTCGCTCGGCCTCATCCTGGGCGGGGCGGTGTCCAATCTGACCGACCGTGCCTTACGCGGAGAAGTGCTCGACTTTATCGATATTCGTCTCAGCCAGCAAATCCACTGGCCCACTTTCAACTTGGCCGATGTAACCATTACCGTCGGATCCCTTATCTTAATCGCGGTATTGCTGAAAACCGGAACCTTGGGAGGTTTCACAATGAACAAAAAAAGAACCATGAAAGCAGCAGCCCGAAACAACCGAGGCATGACCTTGATCGAAATCATGGTGGTCATCGCCATCCTGGGCATGATGGGAACACTGATTACCGTCTTCTTCGTCGAGCAACAAGATCAGGCCAAGGTAGACAGCACCCTGATCCAGATGCACAACATCGAAGATGCGCTGGAAGCCTTTCGCATCCGTCACGGCGCTTATCCCTCTACCGAAGAGGGCCTCAACATACTGGTCACCAAGAGGATCATGAAGGAACTGCCCAAGGATATGTGGAAAAACGAGTTCCAATATGTACGGCATTCCGCTCGATCTTACACCCTGAAATCCTTTGGTGGTGATGGGGCATCGGGCGGAGAAGAAATCGACAAGGATTTGCTTTTAGAGCAGTAGCGGAGGCCGGCCAGACCAGAAAATGACTACCTGGGCGCAAAAAGCACGGAGCCAGCGAGGCTTGACTTTGATCGAGCTGGTGATCACCATCTCCCTGATGGCGTCGCTGGTGGCGGTTGTGGCCATTTCCGCCAATGCCATCGGGGGCGTGGATCTGAAATCCGGCGCCTCCCGGATAGCCGGCACCATTCGCTTTACCTATGACCTGGCCGCACGAAAGAATGCTCCTTTTCGAATCGTTTTCGACTTGGACGAACAGTCCTATTGGATAGAAAGCGCCTCGGAGAAATTCTTACTGGACCGGGAAAAAGCCGATGTACGTGAAGGAAAGCAACAGCCCAAAGAGGAGCAGGAACGCTCCAGCCGCTTCGTCTCCCGCAGCTACATCGAAGGCGGGCAAATGTGGCAACCCAAGGCCCGGGCAAGTTTCGCGGCTTTCGCCGGCCCCATGAGCAAAAAAGTCAAACTACCCAGCCATGTTGTGCTGCAGGACGTTTGGGTTGCCCATCAGTCCGATCCGGTCACCGCCGGCCAAGCCTATTTGTACTGTTTTCCCACCGGCATGACCGAACAGGCAGTGATCCACCTCGGGGACGACGACCAGGATGTATTTACCCTGCAAGTCGAAGCGCTGCTGGGACGGGTCAAGATCCATCCGCAATATGTGGAGGGACTCGACCAATGATGGCCCGGAGCCGCCAACGACAAAAAGGGGGAACGCTGCTGGAAGTTATGGTTGCGCTCGGTATCTTGGCCACCTCTTATGTGGCTTTGCTACAAGCCCATTCCGGGTCCATCCGCTACTCCCGCTATGGCAAACAAATATCGGTGGCCACCTTCCTGGCCCAAAGCAAAATGGAAGAGGTCGAACAGAAGCTCACCAAGGAAGGCTTCCCGGACATGGATCATGAAGAAGATGACAATTTCGGGGATGAGGGCTATCCCAATTTCAGCTGGAAACTGGAGGTACTCAAAATAGAATTGCCTCTGGCCTCGGCCTTTGATCATATGCTGACCGGTTTTGGTGAAGATGGCCAAGATGCGGGCGCGGCCGGCGGCGCTCTTGGCGCCAAGGGCGGTTCGGCCAATCTGAGCCAGTTTTCGGGCATGATGGGCAAAAGCGGGGGCGCCGGCGGGTTAGGTGGGGCCGGCGGCGCCGGCATGATCAATCCGGAGATGTTACGCGGCAGCGTCGACATGCTCACCCAAACCCTGGAGCAAGCCATCCGCGAAGTACGTCTGACCGTCTTTTGGGAAGACGGCGGCCCGGACAACCAGTTGCTCGTCACCACCCATCTGGTCCAGGTACCGCAGGCCCCATCGGCCGCCGGCAGCCAACCGACCAATCCGGGACAGATTCCTGGGCGCGGCCCCGGGCAAACCACCATTCCCCATCGGGGTCTGCCCAACATCAACAAATCCCTGCCCTCGAATATTTTGCGCAACGTCCCCCAACGCAGTCCCGGCAAACCGTGAGGCCTTTGTGCGCGCCCAACGAAAAACAGGCCTGACTTTGGTAGAGTTGCTCATCGCAATATCGATTACCTCGATGATGATGACCCTGGTCTACGGAGCGTTCTCACGAACCTTCGACTCCCGCGAATTTGTGGTGAAGTCGCAAGAACGATACCACACCGTGCGGTCGGCGCTCGAACGCATGACCCGCGAGATCTCCTCAGCCTTCGTCTACGACTGTCGCGAGGTAGACACGCCCACCGGAGAAGACCGCTACCAAACACCCTTCAAGGTAGAGCGGGAAGGCAGCGTTACCCGCATGCTGTTTTCCTCCTTCTCCCATCTGCGCCTGTTTCGCAACGCTCATGAGTCAGATCAAAACGTATTGGCTTATTACGGCGAATCCGATCCCGAGAATTCCTCGCAAACCAACCTGATACGACGGGAAAAAGTCCGCATCGACGGCGAGCCCGAAGAAGGTGGGCGGGCGCTTTTGCTTTGTCCCGATGTGCAAGAAGTCAAAATCGAGTGTTGGGATGAGACCAAGGAAGACTGGGTGGAAGAATGGGATTGTTCACAGATTGAACACTTGAACCGCTTGCCCCGTATGGTTCGCGTCTCCTTGACCTTTCTCAACGAATACGAAGAAGAAATGATGCTCTCTGCCATCGCGCGCATCTTCGTCCAAAAACCGCTGGCCAACTTTATCAAACGGTCCCAATGAGAAAGCGTACCCACAAGCCATTGTCGGTCGCCGGCCGGCTGCGAAAAAACCAAGAAGGCATGGCCTTGTTGATGGTGCTGGTGACCGTTGCCATCCTGTCGGCCATCGTGGTTGACTTCGTCTACCAGACCCGGGTCAACGTACAAATCGCCGCCAATGTACGCGACCGGCTCAAGGCCCACTACTTGGCCCGCTCGGCGGTGAATCTTTCGCGGCTGGTGCTGCACTTTCAGGGGCAAGTCGACAAAATGACCGGGGGCATGCTCAAGCTCTATCAGCTCATCCCCATCGAGAGCGATTTGGCCCGGGCCCTGACCTCGGGGGAACTTGGCGAAGCCTTCGGCATGGAGGGCATCCAACTGGAAGAAGCGCGCGGCTTCGGCGACTTCGACGGCGGTTTTTCCGCAACCATCGAGGACGAATACAGCAAGATCAACGTCAACGCGCTTGAGAGCTTGACCTCCATCGCCGCGCCGGTCAGTGCCCAGATTCTGGCCTTGATTGGCAGCCCGCGTTACCAAGAGATGTTCGAGGAGCCTGACGCCGACGGCCAATACAGCACGCCGGCCGACGTGGTCACTGCGCTGCACGACTGGATCGACGCCGACAACACCGCCGACAACTTCAATCCCGATGTGCTAATCGCCGATCCCTTTGCCCAGGCCTTTTTGTTTCAGCCGGGCACCGCCGGCGAGGATGCCCGCTACGACATGCTCGACGACCCCTATCAGACCAAAAACAACGCCTTTTTATCCGTGGACGAGATGTACATGATCCGGGGTATTGACGATGATTTCATGGAGGAGTTCGGCGACAAGTTCACCGTCTACACCGATCCTTCTCTGCTGCAAAATATGACCTCGGTCAACGACCCGGTCATGTTGCTGTCAATGCTGTGCATGCAGCCGGAAAACATGCCCCTGTGCACCGATCAGGGCCTGCCGCAGTTGCTCGAAGTGCTGGCCTTATTTTTCGAGTTTCGCAACATGATGCAGATGACAACTTTCATGGTGCCCAACAACGAGGCCATTCAAGGATTTTTCAGCAGCATGGGTCCAACCTTGAGTGCCAGCTTTCTGAAAAACCTGGCCCCGTTTAGCGATACCTTTTCCGTCGAAGCCGTAGGGCAGGTGGGCGATGTATCGGTCACCATTCGAACCGTTTTGAAAAACACCGCCTCGGGACAGGAAATCCTCTACTGGCGGGAGAGGTAGACCAGGAGAAATTCATGCCGCAGCTGACGGTAGGATTGGATCTAGGCAACGACTCGATAAAAAGAGTGCGCTTACGCAGCACCTTTCGCTCCGTGGAGGTGGTCGACTACACCCGTATCCCTCTGCCCCAAGACGATCGGCCGAAAGCAGAGCGTCTGGCCGAGGCGCTGGGTCAATTGGCAGACAGCAGCCACGACACCGATCTGTTGGCCACCGCCCTGCCCGGGGACGAGGTATCGGTCCGTATGGTCACGCTGCCCTTTTCCGATCGGAAAAAGATAGAACAGACCATCGGCCTGGAGTTGGAACGCCAAATCCCGTTTCCCATAAACGATGTCGTGTATGACTACATGGTTGCCGGCCAAACCGAAGAAGGCGGATCGCGCATTCTGGTGGCCCTGGGTCAGAAAGAACGCATCGCGGTTTTTTTGGAGACCCTGGCCGAAGCCCAAATGGACCCTCGCCTGCTCGGCCCCGAGAGCTTGGCCTTCTCCAGCCTGACCGACAGCCTAGGTCCCATGGCCGAAGACAGCAGCATGGCCGTCCTCGATATGGGCCATCGACTCTCGTCACTGTGTATCGTAGGATCCGCGGGAGTAGAATTTGCCCGCACGCTGTCCGGCGGCGGCCATGACTTGACCGTCCAACTAGCCGAGACCTTTCGGGTGGGTTTGGCCGAGGCCGAGGAAGGCAAGCGCCGCGGCGTGGCCGTGGCCGTAGACGACAGCCCGATCGAAGAAGGCACCCAAAAGCAAATCTCGGACGCCGTGCGCCGCTCCACCTCGACCCTGATCCGCGAGCTACGCCAAACCTTGTCGGCCCATCATTCGCTGACCAAGCGCCCGGTGAAAAAGATATGGCTCTGCGGCGGCGGTTCTGCCATTGCCCAGTTTGATCGCTTTCTGGCCCAGGAGCTGGAAATCGACACCGAACGCATCCAACAGAGTCATTTCTCCCTGCCCGGAATAGACCGCTTGGCCGCCGACTTGCCTGACGACAACTCCTGGGCCAAGGCCCTCGGTTTGGCCCTGCAAAGCCATCATGCGGGCCGTCGTGGCTGGCTAAACCTACGCAAAGGGCCGTTTTCCTTCCGGGGAGACTTTGATGCCGTACGCGGCAAGGTCCTGCACGTGGTGGTGGCAGTGATCATATTGCTGTTGCTGGCCGGCAGCAGCTCCTTAACCCGCTACTTCAGCCTGCGTTCGTCCGACCGAACATTGAATACCCGCATGAAGGAAATCACCCAAGTCATCTTGGGCAAAGCTTACGACGACATTGAGGTGGCCATGGCCATCATGAAAGACAAGACCGGCCCCGCGTCCGAGTTGTTGCCTAAAATTACGGCCCCAGAGGTGCTCCGCGTAATGCACGAGCGCATACCGGAGACAAGCAAGCTCCGCATGAAAGAACTCAGCATCAGCCCCAAGCGCATCCAGCTCAGCGGCTTTACCGAAAGTTTTGAGTCGGTGGAAAAAATCCGTTCTGCGCTTCAAGAATACGAATGTTTCACTGAAATCCAAACGGGCAAAACCCAAAAGACGGTTTCCGGCTCCGAAGTAGAATTCCGTCTCACCATTGTGTTCGGCTGCTGACGGAAAGAGAGAAAAGAACATGGGTGCACTAAAAAAACGATACCAGGAAATGGTGGCCGCCGCCGACCGCCTTTCTCATCGCGAAAAGATCATGGTGGCGGGAGTGGCCATCGTTTTTGTAATCTTTGTGGGCACCCTGGTGTCCATGTGGGTCTCGTCTAAGCTGAGCAATATTGAACGCCGCGTGAATACCAAGACCAAGAGCCTGCAGACCATGATCGATATGCGCCAGCAGTTTGAGCAAGGCAAGGCCAGCCGACTGCAGATAGAAAAAACCATTAACCAAGCCCGCGATATTCAGTTGATGGGCACCCTGGAAAACTTGGCCAAACAGCTCGGCATTGACACCAACGATATGGAAATGAGCCCACGCGCGTCCTCGGCCAAGGTGGAGACAAACCTTGAGGAACAGAAGGTAGAGATCAAAATCCCGCGTATCACCATCGACCGCCTGGTTGAGTTTCTGCAACTCATCGAGCACCGTTCCCTGGCCATTGCGGTGAGAAAGCTGCAAATTCGCAAAAACTTCAAGACTCCCGATCGACTGGATGTGGCGTTTACGGTGTCAAAATTCCAGTTGAAAAATGCGCCGGCGGCTGCGAGCCCCAAGGCCGACGCCAAGAAATCGAGTCAATGATCATGCGTGGAAAAATATTCAAAATTCTAGGCTACTCGTTTTTCTTCCTGCTTTGTCTGGTCTTCTTTTTCGTCAAGGGCTTTCCGGCCCAAGTGGTAGGCGAGCAACTCACCCGTGAGATTGGCCAACGTACGGGGCTAAAATTGACCTACCAAAGTCTCGATACCCTTTTTCCCAATGGCGTCGAAGCCCAAGGCGTCCGCTTGCTCAAAGAGGGCAAGGAAAACGAAGCCCCTTTGTCCTTCCGCCTGGACCAAGTCTCGGCGCGCATCTCCTTGTTCTCCCTGCTTACGGGCAAGAAAAATCTGAGCTTTTCTTCTGAGCTACTCAACGGAAAACTCTCCGGGCGGCTGGGACTAGAGCCCAGCCAGTGGTGGCTCGATGCGCAACTTGCGGGCATCCGCCTGGGCAAACTCAACTTCTGGACCGATCTGATCGGGTAGGAGCTAAGCGGCCAATTGAGTGGCAGCGTAAATCTGAAAGTCAATACCAAGGACATCAAGACCTCCACCGGTAACATATTGCTGCAGCTAACCGAGGGCCAGGTGGGCAATGGCAAAGTCTACGGCGTGAAACTGCCCCCGATCGATCTGGGCAAGACCCGCGCCACCATCAATATCCAAAAAGGCAAGGCTGAAATCAAAGAATTCATGGTTCAATCAGACGACATCGAAGCCAATGTAGACGGTTACTTCCTCCTGCAACAAAACATGCAGCACATGTCGGCACACTGCAAGCTGCGCTACAAACCCTCAGACGACACCCTGGCCGCGGTGCGCAAGCAAATCCCCACCGAGTTGCGCGGCCTCATGGACAACGAACTCAACCGCGCCAAGGGCAAAGATGGTTACTATCGCTACAGCATCTTCGGCCGCCTCTTCGGTGGCAAACCGCAATTCAGACCATTGAAGCAGTAATTTTAGGGGTTCTGCGCGGGGGGAATGGCTACCTAACGCAACACGAACTTGAACTTCTCGTCACAGATGAAAATCTCGTCGCCATCACGGGTTTTCATCTTTTCGATCTTCTCACCTTTATACCAGGTACCATTGGCACTGCCCAAGTCTTCGATGAAATACTCGCCACGCTCGCGGGTAACGATGGCATGTTCGCGAGAGACCTTCACCGAGTTGATGACCAAGTCACACTTGCTTGAACGGCCGATGATGTAGATATCTTTGTCGATCTTTTCGGTATCGCCGTCTTCGTTCAGGATATACAAACCTTTGGTCTCGGCCCGTGCCGGTGCCGGCCTCGGTGCCGGCCGGGGCGGTCTCTTCACCGGGCCCGGCGGACTGGCCTTACGCCCCGAAGCTTCCTTGGTGCGCCCCTGGGCAAACGTCTGCGGCGCGGGCGGTTTCCGGCTGGGCCGCGCGGCTGCCGGCGGCAGATCGGCATCGATGGGCGGCGCCGCATCCATGGCCACCGGACTGAGGTAGCCAAGTTTAAGCGCCAATTCGAACATGGCCTGGCCCACCAGAGAGTCAACTCGGTTGCCAGAATCGTCGGCCATGACCGAAAAAATCTCCCACAGCGGATCGGGAATCGATATTTGCCGCGGTCTCTCTGGCGATTTGCTCATCACGCCTCCATCACGTGTACAAGACTGAAATTACGTGAAATATCGACACAATCTTGCTTATCGTGAGACTATAGCAATGCAGCTCGACCCTGTCAACTTTCTAAAGTTTGAATCTTCCTGCAAAATTTGCCCTGGGCTTTCTGCCGGGCTCAATCCGGGCGCGCCGACCTAACAGTAGTACCGGCCGGCACCTGGCCCGGAAATCTTGACTCATCCGCCCCGGCTTCAATCACCACGTTGGCGCCAATCTGTACTTGGGGTGGTATGCGCACCCCTTTGCCAATTAAGACCAGACCGTCAAGATCGCATTTTCCATATTCCACATTGGGCACCTTGTCGCTGCCTCCCTCGATCTTTACTCCGGGGCCAATGCGCACATCTTTATCCACAATAGCGCGGCGCACAACCGCGCCCGGGCCAATGGAGGCTCCATGCATAAGCACGGCATCCTCGACCCGGGCCCCTTCGGCCACCTGAACCTGGGGCGACAAAACCGAACGTTGCACCGAACCATCAATACGGCAACCACCGGAGATACGCGCCTGGGCCAAGCGAGCCCGACTGCCAAAATAGCTAGGCGGCAAATCGCCGTCGAGCAAGGCATCTTCGCGGGTGCAAACCTCCCAGCTATTCAAGGCCAGCCCATTGCCGGCCATGATCGAATCCATACTGGATTGGAAATAGGATGAAACTGTCCCGACATCGCGCCAATAGCCATCGAAGCGGTGGGCGAGCAGGCGCTTGTGACCCAGTAGCGCCGGCAAAACATCTTGACCAAAATCGGTGCCATGCCCCTGACCAACCGTATCGGCCAGCGCCTGTAACAAACAAGGCCATTCGAACAAGTAGATACCCATGGAAGCCAAGCGAGTATCGGCCGCGGCCGGCTTCTCTTCGAAACGACGAATAAAGGAATCCGAATCCGTCCACACCATGCCGAATCGTGAGCTATCTTTGGAACTGACCTCCATCACGGCAACAGATACGTCGGCACCACTTTCCTCATGCTGACGTATCATTTTGCGGTAATCCATTTGGTAAATGTGATCGGCAGAAAGGATCAGCACGCGTTGCGGCTGGTGCGGTTCCATAAAATCCATGCTCTGCCAAATGGCATCGGCCGTGCCCCGGTACCAATCGGAGGCCGCGCGCCCGGTGCGCGGCGGCAAAATGCGGACCCCCCGGCGGTTGCCCAGAAAGTTCCAAGGTTCGCCAGTACCAATATGCGACATCAGGGACAGGGGTTTGTATTGGGTCAACACGCCCACCCAGTCGAGGCCGGCACGCATGACATTGGACAAAGCCATATCGATGATGCGGTAGTTACCGGCAAAGGGAACCGCGGGTTTGGACCGATTCTGTACCAAGACCCCCAGGCGGGTGCCCCCGCCGCCGGCCAGCAACATGACCAGAGGTTTCATGGTTCTTCGTCCTCGCCAGGGGCAAACAGGCTCTCACCAGACGCCAGGTCGGTCGTGGGCCAATGCGCAGCGGTTAGCTCCGGGTGAATGACACAATTGCGGCCCACGCGGGCCCCAGCCGGCACGATCGACTTTTTGCCCACTACCGATACACCCCCGGTCAGACCCTCGGGGCTGCTTCGATTGGCACCATTGGTCTTGCCGGTTCCGACCTGGGCCGAAGCCCCCACCACCACTTGCTTGTCCAACACCGCCCGGTCCACCTGGGCACCAGCCCGCACCACGGTATCCTGCATCAATACACTCTGGCTCACCTTGGCCCCCTTCTCGATGATCACGCCGGGACCTACGACCGAGCGCAGCACCTCTCCCTCTATCTGGGCACCCGGGCAGACAATGGAGTCCCGACACAAACCCTCCTGGCCAAAAACCGCCGGCGCCAAATCACCCAGTCCACTCAAGGTTTTGCGAGAACGCACGCCCCAACGTCCCAGATCGATGGGGGGATTGTAACCCAGTAAGTCCATATGCGCCTGGTGATAAGCATCAACCGAGCGAGCGTAGTTCCAATACCCGGGGTGGGGATAAGCCACCACCCGATCACGTTTGACCATCTCGGGAAGCACCTCACTATAGAGTTGCAGCGAAGACCCCTGCCGATGGTTCTCTTCCAGGCGTTCGATAAGTATTTCGGTTCGAAATAAATAGATGGTCAGTGAGGCCAAATCAGAACGGGGGATGGCCGGCTTCTCCTCATAGCCCACCACCCGCGATTGGGCATCGACCTCGGCAAAACCAAACCGCCCGCGACCGGTCTCCGGTGCGATGGCTTTGACCACCATGGTTAGATCGGCGCCGGTCTCACGATGTTGTCGGAGAAAGGGGCGAAAATCCATGGAGTAGATATGATCCCCGGAACAAACCAGTACCTCCCGGGGACCATGATCGCGGATGAAGGAGAGATTGCGATAGACTGCGTCCGCGGTTCCTCGATACCACTGGTCACCGCCCTTGCCCAGGTAAGGCGGCAAAATTTTAACGCCGCGGCCACGGCCGACCAGATCCCAGGGCTCGCCGATACCCACATGATCGATCAAAGACGAGGGCCGGTATAAGCTCAACACGCCTACCCGTTCGATATCGGAATGCATCAGACTGGAGAGAGCAAAATCGATCAGCCGGTATTGCCCCCCAAAGGGTACCGCCGCTTTGGTCCGGATCATGGTCAGGGCCGAGAGTTCATGCACTCGGCCACCAGCCAGCACCATGGCCACCACATCGCGCATTTATCGACCCTTGGGAAGCGGACGGGCCTTTCTCTGTCCTAATTCCTGGCTACACTTGGGACAACGGCCGGCAAATTTACTGACCGTCCCTGTCCATCCACAGGCAGAACATCGAGCCCGCTGGTTGTGCTCACCGTCGCTCTTTTTGCCAAACATCTTGGCCAAAACAGAGGTAAGTAGAAACAAGCCCACCACCACCGCACCGGCAAACAACAAATCCTGCACGGTATACTCACCGAACACTATCTGGTCCATAAATCACCCCAATGTTTGTTTGCGAAAAACGATGTGTCAGGTATGATAGAAGGACCATGAACACTCGTCAATCTATCTTTGTCCTGGTCCTGTTTTTGCTCCTGGCTCCTGGCTGCGGGCCCAACTTCCACGATATGTACCTGCGTATGCCCGAGCAAGACAAAGACTTGTACGCAAACTCCCGGCAGTTTCTGACCGAGACCCAACGGGAAAAATTCTTGCAGTTAGAGACCTCCGAAGAACGTACGGCATTTGTAGAAAAACTCAAGGTGGGTGAACGACTCGATCGCTTCCCGCCCCATGTCCGCAGCGCTATTCAGGCCGCCCGGGTAGTTCCAGGCATGACCACCGAGGCGGTTCTTCTTTCTTGGGGAAAACCGGCAGAAATTGATCGACGCGACGTCGACGACGTTCCCGCCGAGTGCTGGATCTACACCCGCTCTGGCGAGTCCGGCCTACTCACTACCCATAAGATCTATTTCTTGCGCCAAATAGTAACCGAAGTCATCGTCGAATAAATCACTCTAGCCCCAGCGCTAAGCCACCAATAAGCAAATTGACGCACCTTGTCAAGGATGGGTCTTGACAGAAAACTGCTTTGGGGGGTAGTCATACGAACGACCGTTCGTTATCTATGAAGATTGCGGTGAGGTCGATTTGATAATCTCTGGGGGATGTACGGAACCTTCTAAGGAGGAATTTGGGATGAAAAGAGCTTATTTAGTATTGGTAGTGGCGGCGATGTTTTCTCAGGGATCGCTGATGAACTGTGGCGGCAGCGACGAGTCCGGCGGTGAAATCTGTGACAACCTGGTGGATGATGACGCTGATGGCGCTATTGACTGCCTTGATGCCGACTGTGCCGGCAATGCGGCCTGCGCCAATGTAGAAACTCTCTGCGCCGACGGCCAAGACAATGACGGTGACGGCTCCATCGACTGCCAAGATCTCGACTGCTCGGCCGATGCTGCCTGTGCCAACCGCGAGACCAACTGCGCCGACGGTGTCGACAACGATTCCGACGGTGCTTTCGACTGCCTGGACTCCGACTGTGCCGGCGACCCTGTTTGTCAAATCCCGACTTCCGAGACCAATTGCTCCGACGGCAAAGACGACGACCAGGATGCCCTGATCGATTGTGACGATCCGGACTGCGCCGAAGACGCCAGCTGCCTGGGCGCGCTTTCCTGCCAAACCATGATCATTTGCGCCCAGTGCTGCGATTCGGCTGATGCTGAATGCCAAGACAACTGCGCCGGAGCCGCCAGCACCGATGCCATCAATGAGATGACCGCCATCAACGCCTGTCTGCAGACTAGCTGCCCGACCGAATGCGCCATCGACGGCGGCAGCCAAGAAGCCTGCTCGGCCTGCACCGATCTCAATTGCGCGACCGAGATGGACGCCTGTGACGGCGGCTCCGTGCCCAAAGATCAGGGTTCGGGCTGCTACACGCTTATCATGTGCATGCAAGGCTGCCCGATGCTGGCAAACTCTGGCACCTCGGTTACCTGCCCCAATGACCCAGGCATGCTGTGCTACAACGACTGCTTCCAGAGTGCGGACGTAGAAGGATGGGACCTGCTTTGGGGCTTCAATGACTGCATCATCGAAGAGTGCAACGACGAATGCATCGAGGCCGACTGTGACACGGAATGTGCCGTTCCCAGTTCCACCGCCTGTTCGACCTGCATGCAGCCCTGCACCGATTGCCAGACCACCGGCCCCTGCGCCGGCGCGGTTGGCGCCTGCCTGTCCGACGGTTGATTCTGAGTATCTAGTTTAGCTGTCAACGGAAGAGGCGAAATTTCGCGCCTCTTCCGTTTTTCGTTTAACCACCCTCCCCCGCCAAAACGCAATTGACAGCACCGGCCTCCACCATGATAATGAGGCCCGATATCAATTTGCCAAATATCTCTTGGGAGAAAACGCGATGAAACGCATGGTAGCCAAGCATGGATTCTTTCTCTCCTGGACCATGGCCGTCCTTTTTTCCGGGGCCGTCGCTTGCGGAGCCGCCAGTGATTTTACCGACCAGGACGGAGACGGCTGGGCCCCGGAGGCCGATTGCAACGATGACGACTCTCGGATACACCCGCTGGCCCTCGAAATCCCCTATGACGGCATCGATCAAGACTGTGACGGGGTCGACATCACCGATGTGGATCGTGACGGCTACGATGCCGAGGAAGCCGGAGGCAGTGATTGCGATGACGGTGACGCCGAGCGCTATCCCGGCGCGCCCGAGATTGCCTACGATGGCGTCGATCAAAACTGTAACGGCGATGCCGACGACGGCGACGGCGACAGCGATGGCTTCGACGGCATCCAGGGTGGGGGCGCCGATTGCTGCGATACCGGCTTCGAAGACGCGCTAGGCTGCACGCCCGATCGAGCCGCGACCATCTTTCCCGGCGCCGTCGAAATTCCCTTTGACGACATCGACCAAAACTGCGACGGCCTGGACTACGGTGGTGGCAGCGCTGATGGAGATCTGGATCTGGACGGATTCGTGGACCACCTGTTTGCCGAAGGAATGGACTGCGACGATACCGACCCGGCCATCTATCCGGGCGCACCCGAGCGCTGCAATTACCTCGACGACGATTGCGACGGACTCACCGATGAAGATCTGACTGACAACGACAGCGATGGTTCTCCAGCCTGCCTGGACTGTGACGATTACGACCCAAGCCGCTTCCCCGACAACCCGGAGATTCCTTACAACGGCATAGACGAAGACTGTTCGGGCGCCGATTTGACCGACGTCGACGAAGACGGACATGAAGGTGGCATCGACGGCGTCGATTGCGACGACAACAACCCCGATGTTCATCCCTTGGCCGCCGAAGTCTGCAATCACATCGACGATGACTGTGACACCGAGATCGATGAAGACTTTGTCCAAAGCTCGACCGACCAAGACTTGGACGGTTGGCTCGCCTGCGCCGAATGCAATGACGCGGATGCCCAAATCCACCCCGGCATCGTTGAGGTAGCTGCCAACGGCGTCGACGACGATTGCGATGGGCTGACCGATGAAACCGATGCCGACGGCGACGGCTATTTTGTCACCGCGGCAGCACCCAGCCCCGTCGAGCCCGACTGCTGTGATCTGGGCACCGAGGCTTCTTTGGGCTGCGCCAGCGGCCTAGTCTTACCCGGCGCGATTTTCCCGGGTGCCATCGATTTGCCTTACGACGGCGTCGATCAAGACTGCGACGGCAGCGACCTGACCGATTACGACGGTGACGGACATGATGCCTTGGTTGCCGGCGGCGACGATTGCGATGACCTCAACCCCGCGGTCTTTGCCGCCGCCGGTCGCGAAGATGACTGCGCTGATCCGGCCGACAACAATTGCGATGGCCAAATCAACGAAAACTGCGGACCGGGCTACGACGAGGAACTCGTCATCGCCGCCGGTCCCTTCACCATGGGCCGCCCCGACGCAGAATCAGCCCTGAGTGCCGATCAGAAACCCGATCACTTGGTCACGCTCAGCACCTATCACATTGACAAGTACGAAGTTACCGTGTCGCAATACCGCCGCTGCGTGGCCGCCGGCGTCTGCACCCTGAGCGGCGTCTCCCTGGCCTCAACCGCCGACGAATACTTCTGGGAAAATCAAGCCCGCGGCCTACACCCAGCCATCAACATTACCTGGACCCAGGCCCAAACATATTGCACCTGGACCGGCAAGGTTTTGCCTACCGAAGCCCAATGGGAAAAAGCCGCCCGCGGATCGGCGAGCAGCCAACTCTACCCCTGGGGCGATATCGAATTCGAAACCAATGAGTTCGGTGTCGAAGTGCGCAGCCCCGTCTCCTGTGATCTGGCCAACCACCGCCAACTATGCAGCCAGCAATTGTGTTTTGACGACGTGGTAGACGTAGATCTCTTTGCTGGCGGCGCATCGTCCTTCGGTCTTTACAACATGGCCGGCAATGCCTCTGAATGGGTAGCCGACTGGTACGACTCCACTTACTATCAAAGCTCCCCCGCCGACGACCCGCAAGGCCCCGGCACCGGCAGCTCCCGCGTCATCCGCGGCGGCAGCTTCAAAGACATTGATTACCTCTTAGAAGTCACCAGCCGCCAAGCCGCCACCCCCAACACCCGCTCCCCCGACCAAGGCTTCCGCTGCGCCCGCATCTTGCCTTAATATTGTGTAGTAGAGGATCGGACCGGGGTCCCGGCAAGAGACCGTCATCTCAAAGCCCCCGAAGATTCCCCGGCGTCGCGTCGGCTGCCGATACCCCGGTCCGATCCGCGACCATCCTACTCTTCCTCTAGATCAAACCCAGCCGGTAATCCTTTTGCAGGCGCATCCGTTTTGTCTTCGGTGTTTTTAATGCCCCCAAAATCGTCTTTAATCGTATCTTCCGCCTCAAACACCAAGCCTAAGCTTTCGGCCTCTTCCCGGTAAGATCCCTCGCTCAACCGCAACTCCCCCTGCGGCGAAACCCGGATAGCCGACTGACCCAAAACCGGACACTTATCTTCACACTGCCCGCAACCATTGCATTTGTCCGCATTGACCACCGGTAAACCCACCTGGTGCTCCGCGTCGTGACGAAAGACAATGGCATTGTAAGGACATTGCTCATCACAAATCAGACAGCGCCGGTTCTGCGACCAAGGCAAGCACTGTTCCCGATACACCACCGCCGTTCCCACCTTGGCATATTGCTTCTCCACCGAATCCAGCGGACGAATGGCCCCCGTCGGACAAACCCAGCCGCAGACATTACAAGTTTGCTCACAAGCCGCAAAGCGCAAATTCATATGGGGCGCCCACAAACCCTCCAGCCCCACCCGATACCAATCAGGCTGCAAGGTATTCGACAAACAAGCCCGCATGCACTCGGAACAACGCACGCAACGAGACAAGAACTCGGGCTCCGGCAAGGCTCCCGGCGGCCGAATAAGACTCTGGTCTCTCAGCGGCAGCGGCAAGAAAGCACCGGCCGGATGTGCCGGTTCACTGCGCAAACCCAGACCAGCGGTGACGCCTCCTACCATTCCGGTAACGAAACCCCGCCGCCCCAGTTGTACCCCCTCCCGACCCTGATCGGTATTGCTAGCGCCAAAAGAAAATCGGACCGCGTTTTCCGGACACACATCTTGGCATTGTCGACAAGCAATGCACTCGCTTCGATCATAGACCCCGCCCTGGTCATGGATGGCACCCATGGGACAATTGCGCACGCACAAGTTGCAATGGTTACAGGATTCACTCACCTGCCGCCGATACGGCGCCCACTTGCCAAACCACCCGAGCAATGCCCCCAAAGGGCAGAGATGGCGGCACCAAAACCGCGGTTGCAACCGGGCCAGCAGCAACAGAGCCAACAGCAAGCCCAAGGTAATCATTGCCCCCTCAAAGGCCGGCAAGATCACTTCCAAATAGGCCAACTCCACCCATCCGAACCATGACCCCAGCGGCCGCAACACCCACAATGCCAGCTCTTCGATGGCCATCACGAAAGGATAGAAGAGAGTGGCGGCAAAGCGGGTGAACCAAACCAGCGGATCACCAAAACCAAGCAGCTCAAAACCAGCCACCGCCGCCACCAATATCACAATCAAAAAGACAAACTTGACCCGGCGCACCCGGCGATAGGCCCCCCGATTTTCTTTGCTACGCTGACGCCGGGCGATAAAGCGGTCGGACAGATCAAGCAACGCCCCCATAGGGCAAAGGTGGGCGCAGAACCAGCGCCCCATCACTGCCGCCAAGACAACGAAGACTAGAGACACCGCAAGCATTGGTACAAAAACCCTGCCGGCTATCGTGTGCACCAAGGCCAAGAGCGGATCGCTAAACAAGAACAAATCGACCGGCCAGGCAGGACGCCCATCGTATGAGGCCAGCCAAAACAAGGAGACAAAAAGCGACAGCGAAAAAACCTGCCAGCCTCGTCGAATGGTAAATCGACGCCAAGTCCAGAAGGACAGACCTAATCCCAGGCCAAACAGCACAAAGGCAGGATGAAACCAAGTCGACTCGTTTCCCATACCTGAAAGCCTAGCACCGCTGCCGCCAGCGGTTCAAGACCGAAAAAGTAGGCTCTCGAAGAACGTGGCGAGCAAGCTCTCAATGTTGTAGACTGGGATCTCATTGGAGGATCCATGGGATCTAGACTCAAGGGACGCAAACGCAAGCAAGAGAGTCGCTGGGCTGAATGGCGATTGCCAAAGTTGATTGTGTACTCCCTTCTTATTCTCGGCGGTCTAGTCTCTATGTTGGTTCTTTATTACCAGAGCCTGAACTTGCCCGGTTCTAGCCCAAAACAAAATGAGCAGGCAAGCCCAGATCGGTAGCAGCCCGCCGAGACCGCCAAACAGGAGTCGTACATGTCGAGAAGAATGCTTTTTGTGTCTGTGCTGTCCACCTTATTCGTGCTGGGCGGGGCCGGCACGACCACCGCGCGTAAAGCCAAAAAAAGTTCATTTGACCAGCGGCCGCGCATGCTCAAAGCCCTGGTCGCCGAAATCGACCGTTCTCGGCAGCGACTCAAAATGGACGGTTTCGAGTTGCCCTATTTCAGCGCCATGGAAATCAAAGACGCAGAGATTCAGCACATCAGCAGCCGCTATGGCGCCTTGTACAAATCCTCCTCGGATCGTTCGCGGCGTCTGCGTGTGGAACTGCGAGTGGGTAGTTACGAATTCGACAATATCGGCACCAAAAAGTCTGATTACGGCTTTTCCTTCAGCCCTGGATTTCGCGCCTCCAGCTTTGGGCCCATCGACGATGACCCAACTGCGCTGCGCAATTCGCTCTGGCTCAAAGCCGATCATGCCTACAAAGGCGCCCTGA
>JAUVBB010000101.1 GCA_030591445.1 Deltaproteobacteria bacterium
AATGCTATAGACGGCGGAACAACTTTGGCATTGTACTTTCAATATCTTCCCTTTGCCAGGCACCTCTACTACCAACTACGGCGAACTCAGAGGCTGAGTTTCTACAGATCATCATGCCGCAGTCAAGTCCATCCTGACTTACGGTTTCTCCAACGGATCGCTATCTACCCCTGCGCAGATCAGTCAAGCAAAGACTTAAGATCATTCTCGCCGGTAGTTTCCATCAACTTTTTCAGCCCGGTGGCCTCAACCTGCCGAATGCGCTCGCGGGTTAGGTTGAGAATCTCCCCCACTTCCTCCAGGGTCAAACCACCGCGGGCAGCCACATCCAGGGCACAAGTCTCTTGCAGTTCCCACACCTCACGGTCCGGGAAATTCAACTTGATCGAACCCGTTTCCTGATTGACGTCCAGATACAAGTGATGCTTGCAGGAGACGAACATGCAGGGCCGCTCCTTTTGCATACACTCGGACCGCTTGCGGGGCCGCTCTTTGTCAGCGAGTTGGGCCAGCTCTGGATCGAAACTCATGGTCTTGCGATCTCTGAGCATCTGTTTGCGGGCAATGGTCTTCGACCGACGGCGCCCCCTGCGTCGGTCCTGATCCCTATCCGAAACCGGCACGATTCTACGACTTTCCATGGTCAACCTCCTTGATCCGTTGGAAACTGCGGTGAACCGGCAATTGCCAATTGGCTTGATACTTTTTCTATCTTTTTCATCAAATCCCCCATGGACCGGCGCCCTGCCGCCACTTGCTGTGCCAACTTCCCGATGCCGTGGCCTTGAATCTTGAGCCGCCCTACCCGGTCGTCCATTTTATTGAACAGCGAATCCAGTGAGATTTGCGCTTCTTCCAGCCCGATTTGTACCGCCAGGAATGACTCGTGGATTTCCTCCAGGGTCATATCCTGGGCCATCATGCTCTTGATTAGATTAATGCGACGAACCACGGACACCGGATAAACCCCCTTGGAGCCCCGGTGCTTGCCCTTGCTGCCAACCCGCCGCGATGTCGGCAGCAAACCCAGCTGCACATACTTACGAAAGGTCGCCTCTGACAACTTCACGCCCCGTCCCTGAAACAGACCAATGACCTCTTGGGCCGGAATCCCTTGCGGCCACTTACGCTCGATTTCTTCGAGCTCGCGGGGCGAGAATAAGTCGGGGATTTTATTTACACTCAGTAGCATATTTTCAGTATATTACACTCTCTGTTTTATATTGCTTTTTGTATTTACTCTGTTCGATATTCTTTTCCATATTTCCTTTGTATTACATTCAAAATATTTTGTCAAGCGAAAAAATTTAGCTTTGCCAACCAGAGCAGGGGAGGAGTAGGGGACATAACTGGTAAAGGAGGGTGTTGCTCAGTGACTCACAATCCACTTATCCAAGGCTTGGGCCTGCTGCCTTTGCCGCGGATTATCGCCGGTCAGCAAACGTCGGGCCCTTCGGACCATCTTTAGCGCGCGCTGTTTTTCTTTTCCCTCCGCCCACATTGCGCGCGCCCACAGGAAAAGAACATGGGCCATGTCATTCGGATCACTCGCCCGGGAATCGACTATGTGCACGGCCTTGGCCAACACCTCATTCGCCTGCGCGAATTGCCCTTGCGTGATCAATACCTGACCCAGGACGTTGAGGGCATAAACTGCCTCCGGGTGTTCGAGCAGCTGATTTTTTTTCATGATGGCCAGGGCACGCTCCAGATGCGCGCGCGCCAAATTCAGTTTGCCCAGTCGTTCGAGATCGCTGGCCAAGTTGACCAGGGCATAAGTCAAGTCGAGATGCTCAGGACCCAACGAGGTCTCCCAAATTTCCAGCGCCCGCAAATGTGCCTCTTTTGCCTCCTGGTAACGCCCCAGCTGGAACAACACGCTGCCCAGGCTATCCAAAGAGATGGCCGTGTCCGGGTGGGCGGGTCCCAAAACTTGTTCGCGAATCGCCAGCGCCTGTCTATGGTGCCGTTGGGCCTCTTCTAGCCAGCCCTGCTGATTTAGTAAGTTGCCCAGGTTGCCGTGCGCGTTGGCCGCCTCAGGGTGCTCGGGCCCCAAGGAGACTGACACCATCTCGATGGCGCGGGCAAAGACTTTCTTGGCCTCTTCCTCCCGACCCAAGCGCTTGAGAGCCAAACCCTGATTGTTGAGCGACATGCCCACCAAGGGATGATCGGCTCTTAGTAATTTTTGCCGCATCGACAATGCGCGACTGAACTTCGCCAGCGCTTGATCGTAGTGACCTTGACGAGCCAGCAAGATCCCCAGCCGGCTTAGAATGTTGGCCCGCAGCAAACCATCGTTGCCGGCACGAACCACCGCGGCTTCGGCCACTTCGGCCAGGGCAATGCCCTCGCCATAGCGGGCTAAGTGGTGGCCCACCACCAGGGCCAACTCGGTGGCAGCCATGGCCAGTAGGCTGTCCTCTTTGCCGCGCGCGGCCTGTCGTATGGCTTGCTGCAAGCTCTGCTTGGCCAAAAGGGCTTTGCCGGCCTTGGCTTGCAAGGCGCCCAATGTATACCGGGCCTCGGCCTGCAGGGGAGGATAGTCAATGCCGGCTGCCACTTTCTCGGCCTGGCCGGCCAATGCCAATCCCGAGGCATATTTTCCCGCTTTCAGCGCGGCGCGGGCGCGGGCCAACTGATCACGAACCGCCGTAATTTGTGCGCGAATTTGGACTTGCTCGGGGAGCGCATCCACTGCCAGCAAGGCACCGGTATCGGCGCATTTGTCCAGACGGGCCAGCGCAAAAGCGGCCCGCACGGCGTGATCAACAACGGTCGCATCCAAATCGTCTACAAACAGGCGGACCAAGGCGTGCAACTCACGCAAACGGCGGTCCAGGCAATGCATGCGTTTGTCCAGTAACAACGCCGACTGCTCTCCCCGCAGGTGGGTCGCTTCACAGGCTTCGGTCCGCATTTTCACCCAGGCCGCGGCTTGGCGATCGAGCACCTTTTCTACCCGGGCATAGGTAGCCGGGGCGTGGGCCCGCTTGGTCTGCTCAAAAGCATTCCGCATTGCCTTCTTCACCGACGGATCCCAGATTCCCGTCAGCTTATGCTCGGCCCCTTGACAAAAGGCCTGTTGCTCCGCTTGCCAAACATGGGCAAAGGCAGCGCTGGCAATAATCAGCAAGACGACGATCAACATCAGCCACCGCCGCCGTCTCAGGGCCAATGGGTCGATCGACAACTGGCGCAGCAGGGCCGCCATGGAAGGATAACGATCGGTCGGGTTCGCCGACAAGCCTCGCTCTACGCTTTTGCGAATCCGCCGGTGCACTTCGCCGGCATCTTGACCAAAGCACAACGTGGAGAAAACAAGGCAATAGCTCATTTGATCGGCGGCTTGCCGGTCCCGGGGATCCTCCGGAGCCAAGCAAAAATCCATCACCCGTACCCGCCCGTCATCGCCAACCAGTATATGGCTGGCATCAAAATCCCGCAGCACCAATCCGGCTTGGTGAGCCGCGCTTATGCCCCGTCCAGCCTGGAGCAGAACCGAGACCATTTGCCGACTCCCCGGCCGGTTCTGGGCTAGCCACGCGGGCAGTTCTTTCCCCGCGACCCACTCCATGGCCACAAACACCTGCCCATCAATGGCAACCGTGTCATAAGCCGAAATCACATGGGGGTGCGAGAGCTTAGCCAGGGCCTGTGCCTCGGCCAAAGAGCGGTCCTGAGCTGGATCCAAAGACAAGAGCGGAAGCTGCCTTAGCATCACTTTTCGATCCAGGTCAGGATCGTAGGCTTGGTAGACCGGTCCTTGTGGTCCTTTCCCCACTTCGGTCAGGATCACGTACCGCCCTACCCTGCTGCCCGGGCCCCAAGCAGACATTAAATCTCGTTCCTTTCTTGCTACCTTTCTATTTTCCGACAGGATGAGGGCCTTGGCAAACTTATGCTTAGGTTTGCCATCCACAATTGTTTGGCCTATAAAGGTTCTGATGAGCCGCTCCCCAGCCGACGCCGTACCTAAAATTTCTTGGCTGATTCCTTCTGTCTTTGGCCTAACTGTGTTGGTGGTGCTGGCCATCACCACCTTTTTCATCCCGATCAAGGCCGACGATATCTGGTGGCACCTCAAGACCGGCGAGCTGATCTTGTCGGCCTTCAGTTTGCCCCAGGAGAACATCTTCAGTTTCACCGCTCCTGGTCACGCTTGGCTACCGCATGAGTGGTTGGCCGAGGTTTTCTTTACCTTGATTTACCAGCACCTGGGCCCCATGGCGCTGATCGCTTTCGGCGTTCTGCTCAATGGCGTATCCTGTGCGCTGGTCTACAAGCTCGCCGCCCGCTACTCCCGCTCTCCCTATCTTTCTTCCATCATCACTCTGGTGGCGGCGCTGATGATGTTGGGTAACTTCTCCCTGCGCCCCTATTTGTTCGGAAATGTCTTCTTTATTTGCACCCTGCATGCCATGGAAGATCCATCGGCCGGCGGGCGCATTCGGCCAGTACTGGTGTTTCTGCTCTTTGCCGCCTGGGCCAATTTCCACGGCAGTTTCATCATCGGCCTGGCTCTGATTTTGCTGTATATGAGCGCCACCATCACCCGCGGCATCACCCAGCGCCAGCGTGGTTTCGCCCAAACCAAATCTTACCTGAAAGATCTCGCCGTGGCCCTGGTGGCCTGTATGGTGACCCCGAACCATGTGTTTGGTCTGATTTTCCCGCTAATCTATGTGCAAAAAGCGTTTAGCTCCGAGGTAAACTTCCTAACCAACATATCCGAGTGGCAGCCGGCAAACATGTCCAGTCCCCTGGGCCAAATGGTGACCTTCTTGCTGATGTTTTGCGGCTTCGCCATCATCGGCTCACGCAAAAGCCCCAAACCCATTCACATTGGGCTGCTGGTGGCCTTCGCTACTTTCGCCTATACTTCTATTCGTAACATTCCCTTGCTGGGCATCGCGGTGGTGCCAATCCTGGCCCGTCACCTGCCCCCTACCCTGGGCCGGGCCTGGAAAACCCTGACCCAGCACACCCCCTTGGTGGGCTTCTTTGACCGGCTGCATGAAAACTCGCTAGCGCTTGAGCGACGGTCTCGCGCAGTGGTGTTGCCGATGCTGGGCAGCATCTTGGTCATCATTGTCTTTGCCCTGCCCTCGTCTAACCCGGCCAGTTACACCGCCATAACCGGCAACAAGGATCTGGCCGACCTATCCCCTTCGTTCTACCCCCGTTCCATCCTGGCCGCCCTGGAACAACCGGCGCCCAAACGAAAAATTTTCAACTATTTCAATTGGGGAGGCGCCTTCATCTGGGCCATGTATCCCCGCGAACGGGTCTTTATCGACCAGCGCAACGACTGCTATCCAATCAACATCTTCCGCGACTATTTCGCCGTTCATCGCCTGGAGCGAGATTGGCGCGAGGTGCTCGACCGTTGGCAGATCGACACCGTGGCCTACCCGCGCGACAGTTCCTTGAGCGATGCCCTGCGCAAAGAACCGGGCTGGCAAGTTGCCCTGGATAACGCAGAGGGGGTCATATTTACCCGCGACCCCCCGGGCCCGATCGTGCCCTGACCGCGTAAGCCGCTTTATTTTCCTTGTTTTAAATAGGCTTTGGCCTTGCTGACTTTCGCCGCCGAGACATCGTTGGAGGTAGAACGGACATACAGCCGGAAGTAGTACTGGGCGCGCTCGTTATCGCCCGACAAGCGACAGGTCTCGGCCAGACCATAAAAGGGCGCCGCCAGGTTGGGATCTAACACCATGGCCTTGGTGAAGGCGCGCTTGGCTTTGCCAAATTTCTTTAGCACCACCAGCGCCTCGCCGCGCAAGAGCAAGGCCTTGACATCTTCCTTCAGGGTCAAGGCTTTGTTGGCAGCCCGCAGCACCGCGGAAGCATCGCCCTTTTTCTTGGCCAAATGGGCCCGGGCCATCAAAGAAGCAAAGTCATTCGGCAGCGCGCTAGCCGAACTTTTTTTCTTCTTGGCAATTTTCGCGGCCGCTTTCTTCGCCGGCGGCTTCTTGGCCTTGGTTTCGGCCGGAACCTTTTTTGAATTCTTGGCCCGATCGATGTTGCGGCGGGCAGTTTTGTTGTTCGGGTTGATCTCGAGTACTTTTTGCCACTTATAGACCGCCACCTGGTAATTGCCACTCAACGCATAGGCCATGCCCAATTTGAACAAACCCTCTTCATTGCGAGTATCTAACTGGGTCGCGCGGGTGTACTTGGCAATGGCCCGGCTGAAGCTCTTTTGCTTGAACTGGGCGTCCCCTTCTTTGAGCAACTGAGCTACCTGCTTAGCCTGATTCGGCAGAGGCACTGCTTTTTCCTGCGCGGGACTCTTTTTAGGCAAGGGAGGCCGCGTAGAGACGGTGGCCGGGGCTTGCGCTTTGGTCGCGCTGGGTGCGGCCACCACCGCGGTTTTGGTCTCGGTGCCGCCCTCGGCTTTGCGCAAAGCCGAAAGCGAAGGCGCATGCTTGGAATCAATGGCCAAGGCGGCCTTCCATTTCAGCTTGGCGGCCTTAGGGTTACCGGTAGCCTGGTAGACCAAGCCTAGCCGATACAGGGCCTCGGGATTCTTGGGCGCGAGTCGGACCGCGTCAAAAAATGATTTCATCGCCGTGGTGTAGGCCTTCTCTTTCATGGCCTTATCACCGCGGGCCAACAGTTCGGATAGTTTGCGCTGCTGGTCCGCATCGGAGACCACCGGCTTCGTCTTTGCCGGTGCTGGTGCTGGCTTGGGCGCTGCCACCGGTGTGGCGGTCGGCGCCGTGGCTACGGTCTCAACCTTCTTCTCTGTTGGCGGTGGCTTGGGCGGTTCGAGTTGGGCCTGGAGTTTGGCCACCCGGTTTTTGGCCTTCACCACGTATTGCCGCTCGGAGGGCCGTGACTCCTTCAGGGCGTAGTTCTGGTAGCTCTCAATCGCGCGTTTGTTATCGCCCAGAGACTCGTAGGTAACCGCCAGGCCGTAAAAGGCATCCGGGTCGGAGGGTTTGCGTTCGATGTACTTGCGATAGTACTCCGCCGCCTCCTGGTACTTTTTCGCTTTGCGATAGGCAAAAGCAATATTGTAGTAACCGGTGGTGTAGTTGGCATCGATCTCGACCGCCTTCTTGAAGGTCTCGACTGCCTCGATATAGCGCTTGGCCGAGAACAACATATTGCCCACAGCCTCGTGCGGCTCATACCAAGTAGTATCAAGCGCGGCGGCCTTGCGATAGGCTGCCAGCGCCTTGACCCGTTTGCCGGCCTTGAGCAGGCTATCCCCCTCGGCTTTTTTGTCCTTTGCCTTCTGACGATCACTTTGCGCCTGGGCAAGCAGAACTGTCGCCGGAGCTTTAGACTCGCCCGGTACGGCCACCATTAACGCCAACACAAACCATATAACCATTTTTACAACCCCCAAATAGAGGTTTATTTGCAGCCCAGTTTACCCAAGCAAGGGAGCGAGTCAAGCACAGCGTCCGGTCACACTTGTACCATGCAAACAGCGATGCTAGTTTATTTCTCTCGAAAGGAGACAAACATGTCCCGTAAGAAATACAAGGTCGGGGTTATGGGCTCGGCCTCTGGTCCGACCACCCGAGACCCAAACGCGCAAAAATTGGCCCACGCCCTGGGCGAGGCTATCGCCCAGCAAGAGTGCATCTGTGTCACCGGCGCCTGTCCTGGTTTGCCCAATCATGCCGCCGAAGGCGCGCGCGGCCAAGGCGGTCTGGTTATCGGCATTTCGCCCGCCTTCTCCAAGCGCGAACATCTCGATATTTACGGCTCGCCCATCGAACACTACGACATGATTCTCTATTCCGGTATGGGCCTGATGGAACGCGACATCGTCAACATCCGTTCCGCCGATGCCATTGTGGTAGTGGGTGGGGGTATCGGCACCCTCAACGAATTCACCGTGGCCTACGAAGAGAAAAAACCCATCGGCGTCCTGACCGGCACCGGCGGCATCTCCGACCACATCCCCCAGATCCTCGAATTTGCCCACCGCCAAGCCGGCCCCGATCGGGTTCTATACGACACCGATCCGGTCGCCTTGCTACACCGTCTACTAGAAGTCGTTGCCCGCGTTCCCCCGCCCTTCCGCGAAAGCGAGATCGGTGGCGAAAAGGAGGCCGCTCCCAGCTTCGACCAAGTCGAATGCGTCCGCCGAAAACAACGAAAAAACCACGACACTCGCCAGCAAAAAAACGCTGACGAAGAGTGCCCATAGCTTGCGGAGACGACAAATGCCGAGGGGACCAGACAGAAATATCGTTACATTGCTGGCAATACTGGCGCTCGCGTTGGCGGCCTGTGCCGAGCCGGAAAATGAGAACCCCGACCAAGAGCCGGGCGGCCTGCCGGACAGTCTGGCCTTCGAATACCAGCGGCCGGACGTAGGTTCTGCCCTGAGCGCGGCCGAGATTACGGATTTTACCCGTAAACTAACCGGATTCTGGAAGCAAGTGGGCTACTTTCCCTGGGTGTTACAGACCAGCCACGGGGTGCACGAATCAACGGGCCAGCGCCCCTACATGGTTTGGTGGGACGGGGTCCATGCCTTCCGGGAGGGCAACCAGGTTCGCTTCTATCATGTCGACCCTGACGGGGGCGGGCACAACATCATGATCCCCACCCCGCGGGTGCTATCTTCCGCCATTGCCGGCTACCTGCTGACCGGCGATCGGCACATGGCCGAGGTATCCAAGCAATATTGTCGGGGCATCACCGCTACCATGCTGGGCATGGTCCACGATCAAGACGACACCCTGGACCACTTGATGGCACGGAACATCGCCGCCTTCGGCCACTCCTACCAGACCGAAGAGGGCTACCAGGTCGAAATCGACTATTCCGGCTGGTACCACAGCTATGAGCACTGGAACACTTGTCGCTTCCCCTATCCTGACAACCCCTACTGGGACTCGATCTGGGTCACCAACATGCGATCAAAGGACGACGTTCCCCACATCTACCTGGCCGTGCCCCACATCGCCTACGCGGCCGAACAAGCTGAGGATGCCGATGTAAAAGAGGCCTGCGCCGAGACGCTCAGCTATCTGCAGGCCTTCGCCAAGGACATCGTCGATCAGGGCTACCGCATCCGCAGCAAGGATGAAAACGGCGAGCCCTTCCTCCCCGGCTACACCGGCGATGAAGAGGCCGATCAGGCCGCCGGCGATCTGGCCAGCTTCGTCAGTTGGGACGAACTCATCCCCAACGCCGAATGCAATGCCAAACGCACATCGGCCCTGATTGGCTATGGCGACGACAAGCGCCTGGATTGCGGCCCGGCCAGCGGTAACAGTTATGAAGACGTTGCCACCACCGTGCATTACTACAATCACGCCATCGTACGCTTCTTTCACCTGGCCCACATTGCCAACGCCCTGATAAATCATGACAACGAGGCCGCCCAGACCCTGCTTACCGGCATGGCCACTCGTATTGAAGGCTATTACGACACCCCGGACGCCGATCTGCCCTGCTCGCGATCTGAATGGGAAAACGACCTGGCTCTGCTGGCCCTGCGCAGCGCCGCCTTCGGCCTGCCCCTGACCTCGCGCGAGGCCCGCCTGATCCACCAGCAGTGGATCGCCGGGGTCGACGAGTTTTCAAAATGGGAATACTGGAACCTCTGGGACCCCGCCTTCGAAGACGGCCAGCTGCCCATCCATCCCAGCGACGAACGAGACGATCAGCGCTGGGCCCGCATCGAAGACATAACCCTGCTGCTCGAATACTGCTGGTCCCCCCTACGCAACCCGGCCGGGGTCAAGTTCATTGATTGCGATATCGTTGCCGATCCCGCCCAGTGGGGACAATAACCGCCAGCCTCTGAAACTGATCTTATTGTTTGTCAATCTTGCTCAGATCAATCTCGGACAGCAGCTTCTGGATCTCGGGGTCTTCCAGGGCAGCGTTGAGACGGGGGTTGGACAGGATGGCGGCGATGTTGTTTTGACGGGAGGCTTCGACCAGGGCGCGGTCGCCGGCCAGTTGTTTGATTTTGGGGTGTTGGACCAGTTGCTGCACTTTGGGGTCCTGGGCCAGGCGGTCGCGAAAGGCCGGGTCGGTGGAAACGCGGCTGAGGGCGGCGACGTTGGCTACGGCCGGCAAATGCAGGCCGCTGAGGATATTGTGATTGCGGGCCAGGTTGGCGACTTGCGAATTTTGTAGCAGGCGCGGCTTTTTGCCTAAGGCTTTTTCTAGCGGTTTTTCCACCAGGACTACGGCGCATAGCAACACAAAGAGAAACAGGAAGCTTTTGGTGCCGCCGAGCAAGGCGCCAAAGATCTTCTCGTCTTTGCGCAGGCCGTATTCGCCTTCTTCGCGTTCTCGCCGTTTGCGCCGGCGCTTGAGAACAATCCAGCCAATCGCCGATAAGACGGTATACAGCAAGAAGAAGGCCAAGCCGGTGGCCAGGATGCGCCCTAACAACATCGGTAAGTCTAGGCCACGGGCAAGGACCGGGCCCAGGGGCTTGCCGGCCAGGCCGGCACACACATAGGCGGTCACCAGGGCCCCGAGGCGCATCAATTGCATCCAAAAGCCGGTGAAAAAACCGATCAGGGCAAAGATCCCGGCCAGACCCAGTATTAGTATATCCAGGGGGTTGAGTGGCATTGGTGTTTATTTGACGACGTAATTGGTTTTAATACTGTGGCTGGCGTCTTCGGCCAACTTCTTGAAAAGATCGTTGTCGGGCTCGTAGGCCATGGCCATCTTGAAAGTACGCTCGGCGGCTTCGAATGCCTTGCGCTTCATCTCTGCCATGCCTTGCCGGTGTAGTTGGCGGCCTTTTTCGGTCTTGCCGGTTTGCTCTAGTTTTTCCTTTTTTTGATCCTGGGCCGATTCTTCGGTGAAACGTAACTTGCCTCGCTCGTTTTGGGCCAACTGCACATCGTAGTGACCGCGTTGGGCCGGATTGCGCAGGCACACATAGGCTTCGGTGACCCGCTTGGAGATGCGGTAAATGACATGTTTGATCTTCTCGTCCGTGAGATGAAAGTAGCGATCGGGGTGAAAGAGCCGGGTCTGAGCGTGGTAGGCCTTGCGGATTTGCCCCAAAGACGCCTTGGGATCGACTTGCAAGAGCTGGTAATAATCCAGCTGGTCGAGCACATCTCCCCAGGCCATGATTCTTTCGATAAATTGTGCGTTTGCGTCCGCCATGATTCTTTTTTTCCTTACTCTTCGACCGCTTCAATTTCTCCGTCGCCACCGTCAATGATCTCGGTGGCACCCACATTTTCCTGGGTTTTGACAATCTCTTCTTCTGACAAACCGCTGGAGAGACTGACCGTGGTTGAGGCGCTCTGGCCCGTCTCTGGATCGCGGGCCGAGACCTGTACGATTCCGTTGGCGTCAATCTCGAATGTCACTTCAATTTTTACTTCGCCGCGCCCGGCCACCCTGAAACCGGTGAACTCGAACTCGCCCAGCGAGGCGTTTTCATCTTGGCGATTGGACTCGCCCTGAAAGATGCGAATCTTGACCCGCTCTTGATTGTCGCGGGAGGTGGTGAAAGTACGGGTCCGATCGATGGGCACCGGCGTGTTGCGGGCAATAATCTGGTCGGCATAGCCACCCACAGTCGCCAAGCGCAAGCTCAGCGGCGTGACATCCAACAAAAATGCCTGGGCATTGACATCGATCAGAGCGTTGGCCTGGATGGCCGCGCCCACGGCCACCACTTCGTCTGGATCGATACCGGCCAAGGGGATCTTGCCGAAGTAGTGCTCGACATTATCCCGCACCAGCGGCAAGCGGGTCGGACCACCAACCAGGATCACGCCATCGATATCGGAAGAGTTCAGGCCGGCCGACTGAAAAGCCTCGTCGCAAACCTTGAAGGAGCGCTGGATCAGGTCCATGTTGATTTGGATGAAAGTTTTTTCGTCGATCATGGTGGTCAAGTCGTAAGCATTGCCTTTCTCGTCCACGTAAATTTCGGGCACGTTGACTTGTACCTGCTTCTTTTCGCTGAAGGCTTTTTTGGTCTCCTCGGCCACCTCACGCAGACGTTGCAAAGCCAGCACATCGGTACGCAGGTTCACATTGGTATCGCGCATGAACAAATCGGCGAAATAATCCATCAGGCGCATGTCGATATCATCGCCACCGAGGTAGGTATCACCGGCCGTGGCCAAAACCTCGAAAGTGTCTTCGCCAATTTCCATCACCGAGATATCGAAAGTACCGCCGCCGAGATCATAGACGGCCACGCGTTCGTTGAGGGATTTGCCAAAGCCATAAGCCAAGGCCGCCGCAGTGGGCTCGTTGATGATGCGCAACACTTCCAGGTTGGCGATGCGCCCGGCATCGGCGGTGGCCTGACGTTGGTTATCGTTGAAGTAGGCCGGCACCGTGATCACGGCTTTGTTCACCGTGACTCCCAGATGGGCCTCGGCGATCTCTTTCATTTCCTTGAGCACCAAGGCCGAAATCTGGGGCAGGCTCAGTTCCTCTCCCATCACTTCTACCCGCAGGCCGTGGTTGGGCCCTTCCAAAATTTTATAAGGGCAAATGGCCTGGGCCTTTTTGACCTCGGGCGAAAAGATAAACCGTCCGATTAGACGCTTGGCCGAATAAATAGTTTGGGTCGGGTGGGTCAACAGGCGACGCTTGGCGTCGTTGCCTACCTGAATACGCCCGTCTTCCAAAAATGACACCACCGAGGCCTGGGTGCGCTCGCCCCACTCGTTAGGAATGACCACCGGCTGGCCTTCTTCCATGATGGCCACGCAAGAATACGAAGTTCCCAGGTCAATTCCGATCACCGGTTCATAGTCGGGCATCCCGGAGCGCTCCCTTTCAAGTTGAATATAGATGCAGTTTATTGGCTTTGACCAGCCCCTGTCAACATTCGCAAAGCCTAGCTGGGTAAGATTTGACAGGCGCAAAGCAGCTCACTACCCTGGGAAAATGGCTGAATCCGAAAAGAAACCCGACTTACCGCCTGCCGAGGAAGAGGAAGCCGCCGGTTTGCTGCAATCGGCCGCCCAATTGCCCAATGTCTTGTTGGTGGGCACCCGGGATCTGGCTCTGAACCTGCCCAAGAAGCTGTTTGAGATCGATTTTGACCTATCCGATTCCCGGGAAGAACTGAAAAAAAAGGTCGCCTGGATCATCCGTATTCGTTTCATCGTCAATCCGGCGGTGGTTCTTTTGATGTTTTTTTCCAACTGGCAGGGCCTCACCCGTGGCGCTTCGGCCATGAGTCGCGAGACCCTGATTTCCACCGCATTGGTGGGCGCCATCTCCATCGCTTTGAATTTGGCCTACTTCCTGACCATGCGTCGGCAGCGGGTCAACCTACGCAAATTCGTGTTCCTCCAACTCATGCTCGATGTCTTCATCTTCACCGCCTATGTCTGGCGCACCGGTGGCGTTACCAGCCCATTCGGGTTCCTGTACTTTCTCCCCATCATCGGCGGCTCGATACTGCTGTCGCCGGCGGCGGGAATGGCCATGGCCGGCTTTGCTTCCCTATCCTATTTATTAATAGTCACCCTGGTCTCAGCCGGCGTGATTCCCCATGTCAGCTATTTCGTGGCCCTGGACCAATTCGCCGAACGCGGCAGCTATGTGGTACTGATGCTGGTGGTCAATTTGTTTGCCTTCCTGGTGGTGTCCGGGGCCTCGGGTTTTCTCATGCGCATGGTATCGAGCAAAGCGCGACAGCTGGCGCTGGCGCAGAAACGCCAGGAGCGCCGCGCCAAACTCTTCGAAATGCTCTACCAGGTATCTGAGGTGCTCCAGCACCAACAAAGCCTGGACCAGGTCCTGGATCGTATCTGCGATGTGCTGGTCACCGACATGGACGTCGATCGGGCCTTGATGTATCTGGTGGTAGGCAACCATCTCAAGCTGCGGCGGGTTGCCTATCATCCGCGCGTGCCCAAAGCCGATCAAACCACCTTGCGGGTCGAGATCCCCCTGGATGCCGCCGAGGGGCTCACCGCCCGGGCCGCGGTCGAAAACCGGGTCTTCAACGTCACCGACCCGGTCTCTCAAGAAGGCATCAACACCGAGCTGGCCCAGCAAATTGGGCTCAACCCCTTTGCCCTGGCGCCCATGACCTTCCGCGATCGGGTGGTCGGCGTCCTGGGCATCGATCGCAGCGGGGCGCTTTCGGCTATCAGCGACGACGAGTTTCAGCTGCTGCAAATCTTTGCCCGCCAGGCCGGCCAAACCATCGCCGGGGCTGACAACTGATTTCAGTCGATGCTAATCGGCCAGGGTTGGGGCACAAAAAGACTGTTAAAAAGGCGAATGGCGTAGCGGTCGGTCATGCCGGCCAGAAAATCACAAATGGAGCGCCGTTGGATCTCGGGGTCGGTCGAGATGGCCTGGCCCGAGACGGATTGGAACACCGCGGGTTTCTCCAGGAACAAGCGCACCAGGTCTTCGAGCATTTTGTAACACTTCATGAATTCGTCATGCACGGCGGGGTTTTCGTAGACATTGTCCCAGAGGTAATCGCGCATCTTGCGGATGGCCTCTTCCATCTCCGCGCCGATGCGAATGCGGGGATCGTTATCGAGGTCGGTGTGGCCGAGTACGTCTTTGACCGCCCGGCTGATGCGTTGGGAGTGGGAACGGCCCAACACCGCCAACAAGTCCTGGGGAACATGGGCGGGCTTGAGCACACGGCCGCGCAAGGCGTCGTCTAGATCGTGGTTGACGTAGGCCACGATGTCGGCCACCCGCACCAGTTGGCCCTCCAGGGTGGCCGGCAGCCGCGCCCCGGCTCCTTGCAGGATCTTGCCGCGCCCCTTGGAATGCTTGGCAATACCATCGATGACTTCGTGGGTCAGGTTCAGCCCACGGCCGTCGCGTTCAAGCACTTCGACCACGCGCACGCTCTGGGCCACGTGGCGAAAACCCTCCGGCATCAAGCGGCGCAGCGCGTCCTCGCCGGCGTGGCCAAAAGGCGTATGACCCAGGTCATGACCCAAGGCGATGGCCTCGGTCAAACTCTCGTTGAGCCTTAGCGCCCGGGCCAGGGTACGCGCTATCTGGCTGACTTCGAGAGTATGGGTCATGCGGGTACGAAAATGATCGCCCCGCGGCGAGAGAAAAACCTGGGTCTTGTGCAAAAGACGCCGAAAGCTCTTGCTATGTAAGATCTTGTCCCGATCGTGCTGGAAGGCCGGGCGCACCGAACAAGGCCGTGCCGGCCGCGCGCGCCCCTTGGACTGATCGGAGAAAGCAGCCGCCGGGTGTAGTTCGCGGTGTTCTTGCTTTTCCAGCATCTGCCGGATGTGCATGCTTGTGCCTCCTTATTCCACCAAGGACAGATCCACTTGCGCCGCCTCCAACCGCACGGATTCTACCCGGATGCGGACGGTCATGCCCATCTGGTAACTGCGGCCACTGTGTTTGCCGATTAGCATCAGGCGCTCTTCGATATATCGATAGTAGTCACTTTCCATGCGGGTCACATGCACCAGGCCGTCGATACCAAAGGGCAGGATGCGTACGAAGACGCCAAAATCGGTTACGTAGGAGACCACGCCCTCGAACTCCTCGCCGATGCGATCTTGCAAGAATGCCGCCTTGTAAAGATCGGCGGCCTTGCGCTCGGCCATCAGGGCGCTTCTTTCTGCCTTGGAACATTCTACGGCAATGGCCCGGGTCTCGTCGCCGGCCACCGGCCAGGTTTTGGGCAGGGAGGTTTTGCGGCCAGTGACCAGCCCACTTTTGCCGGCCGCGGCTATCAGCGCGCACAACTGCCGGTGCACAACCAAATCAGGGTAACGCCGAATAGGCGAGGTAAAGTGCAGATAGGCTTCACTGGCCAACCCGAAATGCCGCTCACATTTTTCCGAGTAGCTGGCCTGCATCAGGCTGCGCAGCAGCACCTGGCTAAGCATGGTTCGTAAGCCATCGTCGGTCACCGTCGCCAAAAAAGTGGCCAACTCGCCCAGTTCTTGCTGGCGGCGTGGGGGAAGCACCAGCCCCAGGCTCTCGGCCAAAGTAACGAAGCTGGCCAGTTTCTCGCTATCTGGGGAGGGATGCACCCGGAACAAGGCCGGCGCCTGGACTTGTTCCAACAAGCCGGCCACCGCCTCATTGGCGGTCACCATGAAGGCCTCTATCATGCGCATGGAAAAATGTCGGACCGCCGGGGCCACCGCCTTTGGCTGACCGGCCTCATCTAGCTCAATGGCCGTCTCCGGCAAGTCCAAATCCAGGCTACCCCGATGCTTCATCTGACCGATCAGTGCCTGGGCGCAGGCGGACAGGGACGAGAGCATGCTCGCTGACTTGGCCGGCGGCCCGTCCAATCGCTGTTGCACCTCGGCATAGCTCAGGCGCTCGGCCGAGCGAATCACCGCGCGCATAAACTTGGCCCCTCGCACCAACCCAACCGGATCGATATCCATATCCACACAAACGGCAAAGCGGTCTTCTCCGGGCACCAAACTGCACAGCTCGTTGGAGAGGCGCTCGGGCAACATGGGAATGACCTGGCCGGGCAGATAACGACTAAAGCCACGGCGGCGGGCCTCAGCGTCGATGGCGCCGTCTACCGGCACATAGGCCGCCACATCGGCAATGGCCACCAAAAGGCGAAAACCATGGCCCTTGCGCTCGGCGTAAACGGCATCGTCGAAATCCTTGGCGGTTTCCGGATCAATGGTAACCAAAGGCACATCACGCAGATCTTGCCGGCCGTCTGTAGCACTCGGCTGCGCCAGCGCCGAAAGTTCTTGCTCTACCGCATTGGAAAACTTTGCGCTCAAATCATATTGCAGCAGCAAGCGGTTGATTTCAGTCTTAAGTTCTCCCGGCCGACCCAGCACCCGGACCAAGACCCCGTGCGGCTGAGCGCGCGGTTCGGGATCTGTCACTCGCACGGCCACCAACACGCCATCGACCAGACCCTCGGTATCCGTAGACGCAAGCAAGACCGGCCCCGTGCCAGGCAAGTCTTGCAAAGTAACCTGGGCCAAATCGCCCTTTTTTCTATAGATACCAGTCAGGGTCTCGACCCCACGGGCCAGGATTTGTTCTACCCGTCCCTCCGCCGGCCCCCGGCGGCGCTTGCGCGTCATGACCGCCCGCACCCGGTCGCCCGGCAAAGCCCCTCCGCTCAGATCGGCGGCAAAGCGCAACTCGGGCAAATCACCCTCGGCCGGCAAGCTAAGGCCATTGCGGGCCGAGCTCGTCACCACCCCAATTCGCTCCTGGTCAGAGGCGCCCAGACTATAGCGCTCGCGCCCTTCCGCACAAAGTTTCCCTTGGCTAACCAGAAGTTTGAGCAATCGCCGTACCCGCCGGCGCCGGTCGGCGCCATAGCCCAATTGCTTAAGTATTTTACGCACCGTCAAAGCCCCACCCGGCGACTGCTCCAGGCAAGACAGGATTCGTTCCATCAGTTCTTCGTCACTGGTTCGGCTCAAGAGGATATTCCTAGAAAGGCGGCCGCGTTGTCGTGTACCACGGCCCGAAAAGCTTCAGGAGGCGGAAGCGAACCGCATCATCCACCAGGGATGTGATGGCGGCCCAGGTCATGTACGCATCCCGGTTGAAGGTGGGATCCACGTCTAAAAGCACGCCTCTTAGGGTGACCATGGCCTTTTCGTACATCATGAGGTCCGCTGAAAAAACCACCCCCTCATGGGTGAATTTTTCAAACAGGTATTCTATGGAAGAGAGCATTCCGCTGGTCCCCAGACCCTGCATCTGAATGCCTTCCGCAATAATGCGTTTTATGGTCTTTCGCATAAGGGGATGGGTGGAAAGCTGGCCCTTTGTGATGATGTCGGCTGTGTAGAAGACCATGTTTGTGCTGCCCGTCATGAGCCCCAGGGTGAGCAGGATCATGGCGAACCGCTCAATCTTGTCCAAATGTCCGAGCATCCCCCAGTCATAAAAGATGAGACGGGGACGCCCTTTCAGAAAGGTATAGGCCACGTTCCCGGCGTGGGGGTCCCCGTGAAAAAGTCCCCCTTCC
>JAUVBB010000038.1 GCA_030591445.1 Deltaproteobacteria bacterium
CGCATGGCCGCTGAAGACCAAATTTGACCGCTACTTAGCGCGAAGTACAAAAAGATACCGATTAGGATTTTTATTTTCATCACGCCAGATACTGGCTTTTTTTTCCAGCTTCGTCAAGTAGCTGCGCAGGCTATCTTATGGAATTCGTATGATATTTCACTACATATAAGATTCTTCACTACATCCAGTTGAGGCTGTTTATGCCACATTGAACTTGCTTTGTGTGGTTTTCGGGCATAACCTCCCGCCCGTCTTTTTCCTTGGGAGGTTTTATGAACAAGGTACGCGTTCGCTTTGCACCATCTCCAACGGGCTACCTGCACATAGGTGGAGTCCGCACTGCCATTTTTAACTACCTTTTTGCGCGCCGGTATGGCGGCACCTTTGTTCTGCGCATCGAGGACACGGATCGCGAGCGTTCCAATAAGGATGCCGTTGACCAGATCATCGACTCCATGCGCTGGTTGGATCTCGATTTCGACGAAGGTCCGATTTTCCAGTCCGAACGCAGCGATCTTTACCAAGCACAAATCAACAAGCTGCTGGACGAAGGCAAGGCCTACAAGTGCACTTGCACCGCCGAAGAATTGGACGCCAAAAGAAAAAAGGCAGAGGCGGAAAAAAGAAACTACACCTACGATGGTACTTGTCGGGACTTGGACCCAAGCCGTGACTTGGGCACGACCCTGTTTACCATTCGCTTTCGCAACCCGAGAGTGGCCCCGGACTCCTTCAAAGATTTGATCCTGGGCCGCATTCCCATCGACAAAAACAAATTGGATGACTGGATTCTGGTCCGCTCGGATGGATCGCCTACCTACAATTTTTGTGTAGTAGTCGATGATGCCGACATGGGCATCAGTCATGTTATTCGGGGCAATGACCACGTAGATAACACACCCAAACAAATCCAGCTTTATCAAGCCTTGGACCTGCCAGTACCCGAATTCGCCCACATGCCGCTGACCCATGGTCCGGATGGATCCAAACTCTCGAAACGACGCGAGCAAGAGTATCGAGAACAAGGAATAAGCGTGTCGGTGCAAGAATACCGAAACATGGGCTACCTGCCCCACGCCTTGGTCAATTATTTGACCCGGCTGGGCTGGAGCCATGGCGACCAGGAGATATTTTCCCGTAAGGAGCTTACGGAATTGTTTTCATTGGAGCATGTTGGCCGTTCGTCTGGAATCATGAACCCGGACAAACTCAAATGGCTCAATGCCCAGTACTTGAAGGAATCTGACGACGCGGATTTGGCCGACTTGTTGGTTCCCTTTCTCGCCGAACTTGGTATCGAGACCACCGCGGACCAACGCTTGCAAAAAATCGTGCATCCGCTCAAAGAACGCGCCAAGACCCTGCCGGAGATGGCGCAAATGTCCAAATACTTTTTCGTGGCCCCCGAAAGCTACGAAGCCAAGGGAATAAAAAAGTGGTGGAAAGCCACCGCTGCCGAGAGCGTCCGGCGGGTTCGCGACCAGCTCGACGATCTCAATCTTGATGATGAGACAGCCCTGGAGGAAGCCTTTCGCAAGCTAGCCGATGAACTTACCGACGGCAAATTGGGCAAAGTGGCCCAGCCGATCCGGCTGGCGCTAACCGGCGTCACCTTCAGCCCCTCTCTGTTTACCATCATCGCCATCCTGGGCCGAGAGGAGTCACAGCGTCGCCTTGACCGGGCCCTGGCCACGATCGGGAAAGAATGATCGGGGAAAAGACACGTCAGGTCCTAAAGCAGTGGACCACGGGTCTTTCCGGCCAGTCCGTTTTTGTGCTGGTCGTCTCGACGGTGTTGATCATCCTGTTTCATGAAAATGGATCCAGCTCTTTCTTTCGCGTACATTTTATGAAGTATTTCGGTCCTTCCAGCTACCGGGGTCTGTATCCGGCCTTCTATTGGTACCTGAGCTGCTTTGTCATCCTGGGCTTGATTCCATTTTTTCTAGGTCGCGTTTGCCTGGGGATGGGCGCCCGAGACATGGGCGTGGGATTCGGCGACTGGCGCTTTGGGCTCAAGGCCGTGGTTTTTCTCTTTTTGATCTTCCTGCCCATCTTGGTAGGCGTCAGTTTCATGCCTTCTTTTCATGCAAAATATCCTCTTTTTGCCGAGGCCCGCCTGTCACCAGAGCATTTTATCATTTATCAGCTGGCCTACGTTGTCTATTTCATTGGCTGGGAGTTTATTTTCCGCGGTTTCATGCTCTTTGGCTTGCGTCCTAAATTGGGCTATCATGCTGTTTTTATTCAGATGATACCTTTCGCACTGCTTCATTTTGGCAAGCCTCAGATCGAGACATTGGCAGCGGTATTCGCCGGGGTCTTGCTCGGTTATCTTGCCCTGCGCGCACGTTCTTTCTGGTACGGCTGGCTGCTCCATGCCTTGGTAGCGGTCTCCAACGATCTACTTGCCATCATGCACAAATCGTGGTTTTGATCGCAGGGAATATTTCGGTTCACTGCCGGGTTAGGAACACGAGATGAGCCATACCATCACGCCAGAGCAAAGGAGACGGCGCGCGCTGCCGCGCGAATCGGTCTTCACCGTTCAATTAGCCGGCCAGGACGTCCGCCGCCGCTTTCTGGTCAAACAGCGCCTGTTTTTCTCTTTTTTTGTTTTTATTGCTTTGGCGACCATGTGGTCGGTCTTTACCTTCGGCGATGCCGCCACCGCCGAGATTATCCGCCTGCCCGTATTTGGAGCCAGCGCCGCGTTTTTAGCCATGGCTACCGCTATGCGTTTCCAACACCAAAGATGGCAAGTACTATTGTTTTTCCTATTCATCGTTTCCCTGGGAGCAGCGCTGGGTACGCTTTTTTTACCCGGCACTTGGCAGGCTTTGTCCAACCCTTCTCTGTTGGTTGGCCTTTCGCTGGCTGGTTGCACTATCAATACCTTGCTCATGAAAAAAGAATTTTCGAATTCCGTGCAACTGCTACTTGCCATCCCATGGCTGCTGACCGCTTCCGTGGTAGCCTATTTCTTGCCTGCCGGCGAGCTCGTTTTGTCTCTTTCGGGTCTAAGCGCCCTTGTTTTTGTCACTATGATGCTGCGTTCGGCACCAACCGCCATGCAAATCTACCAGCCCAACCAATCCATGGCGGCAGCGGCCGATGTCATTTCCTTAAATCTGGTCTCCATTTGGCAAAAGTGGACCGGGCGCGATTAAAAATTGTGCGTTTGCACTTGACACCGAGACGGTCCTTTTGTAGTTTACCTGCCCGATGATAAACAGATCTTCGAAATTGAAGCTGTACCTACTGATCGCAATGGTGTTGGTGTTTTTTGCCGGCGGTGTCGTTGCCAAGGAAGCGCCGCCGGTGCCCTACCGTAGCGCTCCCTTGATTCCATGGGCCAAAAAAGTCGATGAGCACCGTTTCCGGTCCCCGCGCACTTTTGACCGAACTCTGGAATATTACCGTAAAACTGTGCTTTACAGTCCAATGGTCGTGAAAGAAAAGATCATTAACAACGCTGAGGTCAGGGCGGTGCATCTGCGCAACAAGAAAGCCGGTGCAAGGTGGGAAGGTCTCAATATTTACGAATACCAAGGCGCGGCCTACATCTTTGTTGTTCTCTCCGATAAGGAATTGGCAAAAATCGCGGAAAGAAAGAAACGGAAAGCAAAGAAAAAGCGTGGCCAGAAATGAAACATTGCATGCAGCACAACACCCATTTGATGGGAGATCGTCTAATGGCAGGACGGCAGTCTCTGGATCTGTCTATCTAGGTTCGAATCCTAGTCTCCCAGTTGTTCAACGGCGGGAAGTTAATTCTTCCCGCCGTTTTTTTGCCCGTAATTATAGTGTTTTTTTCTGTTTTTTTTCTTGCATCACTGCTTCCGCCATGTTAACGTCCCGCTGCTTCTATGGAATTGTTTCATCTTTGAGTGGGCTTTACGGCCCGCTCTTTTTTTTGACGGGACAGCGTTTTGAAGAATAAAGCTCAAATAATACAGTCAGTTACGGAATACGTTCAGCCTATCGTTAGCGATCTTGGCTTGAATCTGGTTTTGGTCGATTACCGACAAGCTGAAGGTGGCTGGGTTTTGCGCATTTTTGTCGAACGCTTGCAGGGTTTGGTGACGGTCGATGACTGCACCAAGATATCAAGAGAACTATCAGATCTTCTAGACATCGACGATCCGATCGAGACCCGCTATCGCTTAGAGGTCTCCTCCCCCGGACTCGATCGACCTTTGGTCACAAAGGAAGATTACCAACGTTTTGCCGGCCGGGAAGTCAAATTGACCACCCGGGAGCCGATTGATGGCCGACGCAAGTTCAAAGGCGTTCTTGAAGGCATTGAAAACGATGCCGTGCGAATCGAAGTAGATGGCAGTCACATCGAAATGGACTGGAACATGATTGAAAAGGCAAACTTAGTGCCCAATTTTCGTTAGAGCCGGCCAGCAGCAAAGGCCAGCAGAAGCCTTAAGGAGTTACCCATGCAGCAGAACCTTAACCATACCTTGGATATTGTGGGCAAAGAAAAAGGTATCGATCGCGACATTCTGATCGATGCTCTCGAGACAGCCATGCTCACTGCTGCCCGGAAACGCTATGGCCAAGACAGAGACCTCGAAGTTCATTTCAATGAAGACAGCGGTGAAATCGAAATTTTCGAATTCAGGACCGTGGTCAAAAAAGTAGAAGATCCCGAGACCGAGGTTTCCTCCGACGAAGCCGCCCAACTAGATCCAGAAGCACAAGAGGGTGATTCTCTGGGCGTCAAGCTAGACACTACCGAACTTGGCCGCATCGCTGCCCAGACCGCCAAACAAGTTCTTATTCAGAAAGTACGCGAAGCGGATCATGCCCTGGTTTTCGAAGAATACAAAGACCGGCGCGGTGAGTTGGTTACCGGCATTGTGCGAAGATTCGAACGCGGCAACAACATCGTGGATCTGGGCCGAGCAGAAGCGGTACTGCCAGTTCGCGAACAAGTGCCTCGTGAGACCTACCGGGCCGGCGATCGAATTCAGGCCTATGTACTAGACGTTCTGGAAGAGGCCAAGGGCGGGCCGCAGATCATCCTCTCCCGCACCAGTCCCGGCATCCTGATCAAATTATTCGAAATCGAGGTGCCCGAAATCGATGAAGGCATCGTTACCATCGAGGCTGCTGCCCGTGAACCCGGTGCTCGTTCTAAGATAGCGGTATCCTCCCGAGACAGCGATGTAGATCCGGTTGGCGCCTGCGTGGGCATGAAGGGTTCTCGGGTCCAGGCCGTGGTCCAGGAGTTGCGCGGCGAGAAAATTGATATTGTCCCCTACAGCCCCGATCCGGCCACCTTGGTTTGTAATTCTCTGGCTCCGGTGGAAGTCTCGCGGGTCATCATCAACGAAGACACGCACGGTATGGAAATCATTGTCCCCGACGATCAGCTTTCGCTGGGTATCGGCAGAAAAGGGCAGAACGTGCGCCTGGCCTCTCAATTGACCGGCTGGAAGCTCGACATCAACAGTGAGTCCCGGGTTGCCGAAATGTGGAAGAATGCCATCACCTCCTTGGGCAAGATCGACGGAGTCGGCGATATCATGATCGACACCTTGTATAAATACGGTTTTCGCTCTGCCCGCGACATCATGATGGCTGCCCTGGAACAACTTACCGATGTTCCCGGTATCGGCGGCAAAGGCGCTGAAAGAATGCAACGTTCGGCCGCCACCGTGGTCGCCCAAGAAGAGGAAGACCTGCGCCAGGACGCTGCCCTGCGCAAAGCCGAAGCAGATGCTTCTGAAATTGGCTTCGATGGCGAACAAGCGCGCTTTACCGAAATTCGCGGTATCGGCGAAAAAACCGTCGAACAGCTTGCCGAAGGCGGCTACTACACTGTCGTGCAAGTGCACGAAGAGACAAACATAGTCAAGCTGGGAGAAATTACCGGCATCGGCATCAAAAAGGCCCGACAGGTCAAGCAAGCTATCACTACTTATCTTGAAGAACAGGCCCGCGCCGCCTTGTTGCCCGATCTTCCCGAGATCACAGAGCCCGAGGCCGAGGCCGAAAGCGATGCGAAGACGAAAGAACCCGTCGCCGAGACCCCGGCTGACCCTGATGGAGGCGAGAGCGAGTCTTGAGCAGAGTCGCCAGAAAAAAAGTCGGCCGTCGCGCTGGCTCATTCCGGACCTGCGCCGGTTGTCAGAAACGTATTCCGCGGAGCCAATCCCTTCGCCTGGTGCGTAGCCCAGAAGGGGCTTGTCTGCCCGATCTGTACAAAAAACTTCCAGGTCGCGGCATGCACTTGTGTCCCGACTTGTCCTGTTTCATTAAAGCCAGTGAACGCAGCTCTGCCTCTCGTGCCTTTCGGCAGGGTACCCAATTTGCCGACCCCCGCGCTGCCGCCGTAAGTTTCATCAACGGCGCCAAACAGCAAGTAATGTCATTGCTGAGTGTAGCTTCTCGTTCGGGTTGGATAAGTGCCGGACGCACGCAAGTAGAACAGTCAATGCAGTCTGGCCAGGCGGCCTTGGTATTGGTGGCCGCTGACGCATCGCGCTCGGTTGGCACCCGGTTTAGTTTGCAAGCCGAGCAACGCCACATTCCTTTTCAGGTTTGCTTACAGGCAGAAGACTTCTCCCAGTTGCGCCCGGGTAAGTCTGTGGTGGTATTGTCGATACACCACCGGGGAATGGCGCGCAGACTCCTTACCGTTGCCAGCAGAAGCGCTACGCTGACACGTTCGTTTTCGAATTCGATGGATGAATCTGACCCTATTGACAGCACGTTCCGTCCGCGAGAGTATGCGGACACAAAATTCCAGCCGAAGCAGTGACTGGTCTCCGAGGTAGGTGTTTATATGTCGAAGATGCGCGTATACGAGATTGCAAAAGAGCTAAACATTGAGAGCCGTCTCTTGATCATAAAACTACAAGAGATGGGACACGATGTGAAGAGCCATGCCAGCTCAGTGGAAGGCAATTTGGCCGAAAATATCATTTTATCACTTCGAGAAGAACATCAGGCAAATGTCGTCGAAAAGCGCGTTAGCACCGGTGTTATCCGCCGACGGTCGCAACGGCCTGTTGTGCCTGAAAAGCAGGAAGAGCCGCCAGCAGAAGAGGTTCTGGTTCAGGAAGAAGTGATAGTCGAGGAAGCACCTGTGCAGGCCAAGCCTGTCGCCGCCCCCGTAAGAAACAAGAATGTGGCGGTTGTGCTAAGTAGGCCGGAACCAGCACCCAAGAAGCCGGTGGAAACAGCACCGGAGCCCGAGCCGGTAGCGCCAGCAGAGGAAGAACCTATTCCTGCAGAAAAAGCAGAAGAGGCCCCGGCAGTCGCTGTTGAGGCCCAGGAGACTCCCGCGAAAGCAAAGCCGAAAGCCGCGCCGGAGAAAGCCATAGAAGAGAAAACAGCAGCTACGGCCGCCAAAAAGAAGCCGTCCAAACCTTCTAATTTTTATCAGGCCAAGGTCATTCGGAAAGCCACGCCGGAAATGGCCGCGTTGGGCAAGGCTCCTGCGCCGCCCAAAGCACCGGCAGAACCCAGACCGTCGGGTATCCGCGTGCTGAAGGTTGTCCCCGGCAAAGAAGGCCGCGGGCACGAATTTATCGATTTGTCCAAGAAGGACAAGAACAAGAAGAAAACAACCGCGTCCAAGCAGTCAAAAGCCGATCTACGTGAACAGCTTTTTGATGCCTTCACTCCCGCTTATCATCCCGGCTATGGTCGTCGGCGACGCATGTCCCGAAAATCGGGCAAGAAAACAGCGGTAACGATACCCAAGGCGCTCAAGCGCGTCATCAAAATCGAAACCGAAGAAATTGCCGCCAGCGATTTGGCCCAGCGTATGGGGGTGAAACTCATCGAGGTCAACGGCAAATTGCGAGACATGGGCGAAGAAATCGACCGGATTCGCGACGATCACATGCTCGATCTCTCCATGGCCAGCATGTTGGCGCAGGAATTCGAATACGAAGTCCAGGATATCGGGTTCAAAGAAGAGTCTATTCTTGATGTTGCCGAGGCTACTCCAGAGGAATTAAGCTCCCGGGCACCGGTGGTCACCGTCATGGGTCACGTCGATCATGGCAAGACCTCCATCTTGGATGCCATTCGCAAGACCAACGTCACCGATGGCGAACAAGGTGGCATCACCCAGCATATTGGCGCTTATGAAATCCAGACAGCACAGGGTTCCATCACCTTTATCGACACGCCAGGTCATGAGGCATTTACCGCCATGCGGGCACGTGGTGCCAGTATCACCGACATCGTCATCTTAGTGGTGGCTGCCGATGATGGTATCATGCCGCAAACCGTAGAGGCCATCCATCATGCCAAGGACGCCGGTGTTCCCATCATCGTGGCCATAAACAAGATTGATCTGCCGGGCATGCAAACCGACCGTATTCGCCAAGCAATGACCGAACACGGCCTGGTTTCCGAGAGTTGGGGTGGAGAAACGATTATCGTCGAAGTGTCGGCCAAAACCAAGGTAGGCATCGACGATTTGCTGGAAAACGTCTTGTTGCAAGCCGAGTTATTGGAGCTCAAGGCCAACCCCGACCGTGTGGGTACCGGCGCCGTCATCGATGCGCGCCTTGATCGCGGCCGCGGCCCGGTAGCCACCTTGCTGATCAAGGACGGCACCCTGCACAAGGGGGACGTGGCGGTGATGGGAACGGCCTACGGCAGAATTCGCCAGATGTTCAGCTTTGATGGCACCCAAATAGACAGCATGCCTCCGGGCAAACCGGTACAGGTGCAAGGACTAAGCGAAGTTCCTCAGGCCGGCGAAACTTTTCATATTGTCAAGACCGAAAAAGAAGCCAAAAAGTTGGTGGAGCACCGGCGGCTGGAACTACGCGCAGCCCTCTCCGGCCAAACCGCACGCCTCAACCTAGAAGATTTCTACGAAAGATTGCAAGGCGTAGAGAAGCTAGAGCTCAAGGTTCTCATCAAAGCCGATGTTCAGGGAACCGCGGAAGCCGTCAAGCAATCGGTAGAAAAACTTTCGGTCCCCAAGGTCAGTGTAAAAGTCATTCACCATGGCGTAGGTGCCATCAATGAGACCGATGTCAATCTGGCCATGGCTTCCGATGCCATTCTGGTTGGCTTTAATGTTCGGCCGGATCCCAACGCCAAGAAAATGGCACTGGCCAATGATTCAGAAATTCGCGTCTACCGGGTGATTTACGATTTGACCCAGGATATCCGCAAAGCGCAAACCGGATTGTTGCCGGCCACCACCAAGGAACAGACCTTGGGTCGAGCCGAAGTTCGCGAGTTATTCACGGTGCCCAAGATCGGCACCATCGCTGGTGTCTCGGTGCTGGACGGAAAGATGAAACGCGGCTCGCTGGTGCGTTTGCTTCGTGATAGCGTGGAGATTCATCAGGGTAAAATGAATAGCCTGCGCCGGTTCAAAGAAGATGTCCGCGAGGTTGCCGGCGGTTACGAGTGCGGTATCGGCATCGAGAACTACAACGACATCAAACCCGGCGATATCATCGAAGCCTACGTGCTTGAACAGCAGCAACCCACCTTGTAAGCTGGATCGTTCCTTTCAACTTGTTCAGGAGATTGGCCATGGTGGTGGCTGTGGTTCGTCTGACCCTGCATATTCCTGAAAACCATTCCTTAAAGGGAAAGCGCAAGGTGGTACGCCAAATGATCGACCGTACCCGCAATCGATTTTCGCTATCCATTGCCGAAACCGGCATGAATGATAGCCATCGAGAGGCTGAGTTGGGTTTGGCCGTGGTGGGCAACGATCGGCGAACCTGTAATTCAGTGCTAGACCGAGCCATTGCCTTTATCGACTCCTTGGGAACGGCCCTGATCACTGGTCAACACTTGGAAATCATTAACCTATAGCGGTCGGGTGGTTTGACAGCATCCCATTCCGACATTAGAATCGCTGAGAAATCATGGCAAGCGTACGACGACAAAGAGTAGCGGAACAGATGCAGGAAGAGATCAGCAGCCTGATCGCAAAGGGTTTGAAGGATCCGCGCATCGGTTTTGTCACCATTACCAGTGTGGACATCAGCGCCGATTTGAAGCGCGCATGGGTGTATTTTTGCACTTCGGGTACCGATGCTGACCGCGAGCGCTCCCAGCAGGGCCTGCAGAGCTCTTCCGGCTACATCCGACGGATGTTGGGCAAGAGGCTGCGCCTGAGAAACATTCCTGAATTCGAATTTAAATACGACGAAAGTCTGGATCGCGGCAACCAAATCGAGACCATTTTATCAGAAGTACGCGAGCAAGAAGGCTGGGACGATCCCGAGCGGGTGCGCGGTTCCGCCGAAGAGGTCGCGCTGGCCTTTATCGCCGGCAAGCGCTTCTTGGTCACCAGTCATTTGAATCCCGACGGAGATGCGATTGCGTCTATGTTGGCTGTACGCCTTCTGCTCGAATCCATGGGCAAAGAGGTCGTTTGCTACAATCCCGATCCGGTTCCGCACAATTTTATGTTTTTGGCGGGCGCCGCTGACATTGAGAACACGACCGGTGAAGACAGCTTCGACCACACCGTGGTCCTCGATTGCAGTGAGTTGAATCGCTGCGGTCCCCTGCCGGCAGAAGAGTTGCGGGGGAAACTAGTAGGAATCGATCATCATCTAACGGTCTCTCCTCTCGGCGAGGCTCGCTATCTCAATCCCAAGGCCTCTTCCATCGGAGAAATGCTAGATAAGGTGCTAGAGCACTTACCGGTCGAGATCGATCTCGACCTGGCCAAATGCTTATATTGTTCGATCCTGACCGACACTGGTTCGTTCCGTTATTCCAACACTGCCCCGGCTACTTTGCACTTGGCGGCCCGCTTGGTGGAAATTGGCGTCTCGCCTTGGGACATGACCCTGAAAGTATACGAATCGCAACCGGTAGAGCGGGTGCATTTATTGGCCGAAGTTTTGCAAACTCTCGTGGTGGATCCCTCCGGCAAGCATGCCTCCATCACCGTCACCGACGAGATGTTTGAAAAAACCGGCACCAGCAAGGATCTAATCGACGGTTTCATCAACTATCCACGTGGCATCGATGGGGTCGAAGTGGCCATTCAGTTTCGGCAGGCTGATATAAATCGTTACAAGGTCAGTTTCCGATCCCGTGGCAATGTAGATGTTGCCAGTATCGCCCAAGGTTTCGGCGGCGGCGGACATCGCAACGCCGCTGGTTGCGAGCTATCAGGTGAATTGAACGAAGTGCAGAAGATTATCTACCAGGCAATCGATCGCGCATTGGCGCCATGACCCAGTCGCCCGAAATACCGGACGGAATATTACTGGTCGCAAAACCGGGCGGCATGACCTCGCATGACGTGGTGGCGGTCATCCGGAAATTTGTACATCCCAAGAAAGTCGGCCACACCGGAACCCTCGATCCCATGGCGACCGGTTTGTTGCCTTTGACCATCGGGGAAGCTACCAAACTCACTCGTTTTCTCTCCTCTCCGCCCAAGCGCTACCGGGCAACGCTTTCTCTGGGCGTAGCCACGGATACCTTGGACCACCAAGGCGAAATTGTGTCCCGCGTGCCGGTCCCCTCTTTGTCGGCAGACAGAGTCAGGGCCAGCCTTGAAAAATTCGTGGGTGAGATTGAACAAATTCCACCTATGTATTCCGCTTTGCATCACCAGGGTCGCCGGATGTACGATTTGGCGCGGGCAGGGATCCAGGTGGAGAGAAAAGCGCGTAAGGTCCAAATTCATCAAATCGAGCTACTGAATCTATCGGCGGAACGTATTGAATTTGATGTCTCTTGCGGTTCCGGCACCTATATTCGGAGTTTGGCCGCCGACATTGCCATCGACTTGGGTACCCAAGGGCACCTCAGCGCACTACAACGAACCGAAACCGGAGGATGGAATATAGAGCAGGCACAAGAACTGACGAAATTGGACAAGAGCGTGATCGCGGAGTCTATCCTTTCTTTGGAACAAGTTCTTTCCCGCTTCGCAAAAATAGCTATCTCTCAAGAATCATTTCAAAAACTCACCATGGGCCAACAACTCTCCAGCCAGGAACTGGGGCAGCTTTTACCAACGACGGAAGGTTCTCCCCCCGACTTGGTCTGGTTTTGCTCCGCGCGCAAGAAGCCCATTGTACTAGCTGAAATTCAGTTCCCGGCACCGGGCCTGGAGCCTACCATGAAAATTCTTCGGCAATTGCGACCCGAAAAACAGAGCACTAAAAAATAATTCATTGACATTACTCGACAATGTCACTAGTCTGCCGCCACTTAGCACGTAATAGGGAAAAGGCCCCCGGTTACGCAAGTCAAACAAGGAGGAAGGCCCCATGACATTCAAGATCGGTCAAAAACAAGAAATCATCGAAAAAAACAAACTGCACAATCTCGATACCGGCTCGCCTGAGGTTCAGATTGCCCTCATGACGCACCGGATTGTCCACCTTACGGAGCACTTCAAGATTCACAAGAAAGATCACCATTCTCGCCGAGGCTTGCTGAAACTGGTCAGCCGGCGGCGCAGACTATTAGATTACGTAAAGAAAGGAGACGATAAACGTTATCGTTCGATTATTGCTGCTTTAGGTTTGCGTAAGTAAACAATCGCGGTATAAATCGCGGTAAAAAATTGCGCAGGATGTAACTGGCGCCTCGTTTTGTCTGCGGTGGCGGACCGTATTGGTTCTAAATCTCTATTCTCTAGTCTCGGCTAGAGGAAAGAGATGTAGGACTAATCGTTCCTGCCCTTGCAGTAGTTCATACTCGACCCACCACGGCCTGCGCGTACCCTATTTCCCGCTGAAGACGGGCCCAACGTCCAGTTTCAAAAAACTGGCGCCTACGAAAAGAGGAATTCAATGGAAGCTACTATTAAAAGCATATCCTTGGGTGGAAAAGAATTAACTATAGAAACCGGTAAGATAGCCAAGCAAGCAGACGGAGCCTGTCTGCTTCGTTATGGCGAATCCGTGGTCATGGTGACCGCGGTATCCGACAAGTCTCCCCGTGAGGGCATCCCCTTTCTACCGCTCACCGTTGACTATCGGGAAAAGTCCTACGCGGCCGGCAAAATCCCTGGTGGATTTTTCAAACGAGAAGGTCGACCTACCGAGGTTGATATCCTTACCTGCCGAATCATTGACCGATCCATTCGGCCCTTGTTCAAAAAAGGTTGGAACTGTGAGACTCAAGTCATCGGCATGCCGCTATCAGCCGATCCGGAAAATCCTCCGGACGTGCTCGTGGCTACCGGTGCCTCGATTGCGCTGTCTTTGTCCGACATTCCTTTCGATGGCCCCTTGGCCACCGTCAGGATTGGTAAAATCGATGGTGAGTTTATTATCAATCCATCGTTCTCTCAACTTGAAACCAGCGACATGGATGTGGTGATTACCGCTTCAGACAAAGCCATCACCATGGTCGAGGGCGAGTCCAACCAGATCACGGAAAGCGAACTGATCGAAGCCTTGATGTTCGGTTTTGAACAATGCCAACCAATCATCTCTGCCCAAAAAGAGCTGGTGGAAAGCATTGGCAAAACCAAACGGGAATTCAGTGTCCACGAGATTTCGGCGGATGTGCAGACCAAGGTGCGTGAAATTGCCACCGAGGCCATGAAAAAGGCATTGACCGAAAAGGAAAAATTGCCTCGCTATGCTGCCCTGAAGGAAGCAAAGAAAGAGATCAAGCAAAAAGCAGCAGAGCTTTTCCCCGATCTGGATACTCTCGATTCCGACGTGTCCGAGATACTCGATGCTATCAAGAAGGAATTGGTACGTTCCTCGGTATGCAACGATGGCCTGCGTTTGGATGGCCGCGGTCTGGCCGATGTACGTCCAATCGAAGTTGAAGTCGGATTTCTACCCAGAACCCACGGCTCGGCCTTGTTCACCCGCGGCGAGACCCAGGCTATCGTCATCACCACCTTGGGAACCGCCCGAGACGAGCAGTTGGTGGAGAACCTGGAAAAGGAATTCAAAAGAAAATTCATGCTGCATTATAACTTCCCGCCTTTCTGCACGGCCGAGGTTAAATTCCTACGCGGTGCCGGCCGCCGAGAGATCGGCCATGGTAAATTGGCCGAGAGATCCTTGAGCAAAGTCTTGCCCGATCACGATAAGTTTGCCTATACCATCCGCATCGTTTCTGAAATCACCGAATCCAATGGTTCTTCTTCGATGGCCTCGGTTTGTGGCGGCAGTCTTTCCATGATGGATGCCGGCGTGCCCCTGACAGCACCGGTGGCCGGTGTGGCCATGGGCATGATGAAAGAAGGCGATGAGTTCCATGTGCTGACCGACATTCTCGGTGATGAAGATCACCTTGGTGACATGGACTTCAAGGTAACCGGAACCGAGAAAGGCATTACCGCGGTACAGATGGACATCAAGATTGCCGGGGTTGACAGTGCGGTGCTGGAAAAGGCGCTAGGACAGGCCCGTGACGGTCGTCTGCACATTCTGGGCGAGATGGCCAAAGTGATCAGCGAAGCCAACCCAGAGATGAGCCGTTACGCTCCCAGAATCACTACGGTCAATGTCAGGCCCGAACGCATCAAAGACGTCATTGGTCCTGGTGGTCGCGTCATCAAAGAGATCATTGCCCAGACCGGCTGCTCGGTAGACATCGAAGACGACGGCAGCATCAAGATTGGCTCCAGCGATCCAGAAAGCACCCAACAAGCCATCGATATGATCAAGGAACTGACCCAAGAAGCTGAGGTAGGCAAACTCTACATGGGCACGGTTCGAAAGATCACTGATTTCGGCGCTTTTTGCGAAGTGTTGCCCGGGACCGATGGCCTGCTTCATATTTCCGAACTCTCAGAGAAGAGAGTGGAAAAAGTTACTGACGTTTTGCGCGAAGGCGACGAAGTCCTGGTCAAAGTTGTCGGTATCGACCGCCAGGGCAAAATCCGTCTTTCCCGCAAAGAAGCTCTGGGTCAGCAACTGGAAGACTAGCCCCCACGGAGGACCGGACCGATATCGGTACCAGTGAAAGTCGCTCGCCTGCCGGCGAGCCAAGGTCTCGACCTACCTGCCTACCAGACCGCCGGATCGGCGGGAATGGATCTGCAAGCCGCGATTTCTGAAGACATCTCCATTGCTCCCGGGCAGCGGATGGCTGTTCCCACCGGTCTGTCGATTGCCTTGCCTCTGTCTTTCGAGGCCCAGATACGTCCCCGCAGTGGTTTGGCTCTCAAGCATGGGCTCACGGTAGTCAATGCCCCGGGCACCATCGACTCCGACTACCGAGGGGAAATCAAGGTTCTGATGATCAACTTGGGACAGAAAGCGGTCAAGATTTCGCGGGGAGATCGCATTGCCCAAATGATCATTGCACCGGTTGTGCAGGCCGAGTGGTTGGAACTTGATCAACTGCCGGTCACCGATCGCGGAGAGGGTGGCTTTGGCCATACCGGCCGTTGATCACTGATTCTTCTCCATCCTAATTCTGTCTAAACCAAAAAGACCTTGTCGTACGTAATGATTTATGTTACGCAAAATTAGCGTTGCGTATCATTTATGGAAGGACCCGCGCCCGAAAAAAGGAGATAAATGTGCTTTGTTTTCGCTGTGGAAGCCACAACCCCGACGGGAGCGAGTTTTGCAGTCAGTGCGGTCAAAAGTTCGCAGGTCCGAAAAACGTACAGAAAGATGTCGCTAGCAGCGATGAGATTCGCATTCCTTCACGGGTCACTGACCGTCCCGACCGAGTAGACCTGAAAATTGGCAGCCAACTGGCGGATCGTTACGAAATCCGTGACGTTTTGGGTTCAGGGCCAGTGGGTACAGTTTTCCGCGCCCATGACCTCGAGATTGAAGTGGATGTGGCGCTGAAAGTGGTGTACCCAAAGTTGCTGCAAACCCGCGAAGAGAAGAAAAATTTCTTATCCCAAATCCGCAATGCCCGTAAAATCAATCATGCTAACGCTGTCCGCATTTACGACGAAGATCAAGATGGAGATCTGGTATTTTTCACGATGCAGTTGCTCGAAGGACTGAGTCTGAGAAAAATCATCAACCTACGCAAGGAGAAGAACCAACAATTCTCCATCAGGGAACTCGAACCCATTTTTTCCCACATTTGCCAGGCACTGGATCGTGCCCACGAGACCAAGGCCCACGGAGATTTGAAACCGGCCAACGTCATTGTGTTACCGGACATGCTCAAGGTAACCGACTTTGGGCTACTCGAGGCGTTCCCGCGCAAACCATTTGTAGCCGCCCAGAAGGTTGCCCGTGGCGGATACGTATATATGGCCCCCGAACTGCGCGATAGCGAGCGCAAGGCCGAACCGCCTGCCGATATCTATTCACTGGGCGTCATGCTTTGCGAGATGATTACGGGCTTTGCCTACGAGGGCCCAGGAAGCGGGCTACCCAAGCTCGAAGGCAAGAATGAAATCTGGCAGCCTCTGTTCGTGCGGGCTTTGAACGAAATCCCCGAAAAACGCCAGCACAGTGTTCGTGACTTTTTTGAAGAGTTTCACGGGACTTTCCTTGAGTCGGAAGCCAAACTCCGCGGAGCCGCACCACCAAGACCCGCTCCGGGCCGAGAATCCTCTGTTGCCGAAGCGGAGACCATTCCGCCCGAGCCCTTACCGGAAGAAGCATCTAGACCCCCCAGAGCCGCACCCAAAAGAAAAAAGATGCCCTATGGCGTTGGCGACCCCAACGACCCGCCAACCGTGGTAGACGCTGAGGTACTAAGGGTTCAAACTGAGCTCTCCGGTGAAGACGACGAACCGGAAAAACCAGTAACAGAAGACGAATTGATTGAGGATATTGCCTCGGAGTCAGGTGATGAGGATGTGGCGGGAGTGGAGGAAGTAGATGAAGTGGAAGATCTGCTGGCACCAGAGGTTGAAGAGGGTGTCACCCAGGTAGCCACGCCTACTCCGCGGCCTGCTGTTGCTGCCGATTCCGAGTTTCGGGTTGCCCGCCCGGTAGATGCTATCGAGCCGGCACCCGACATCATTGAAATTGTCTCCGAAGAAATTTTGCCCTCTGATCCCTCGAACCCGAGGCGCCGGATATTTTCATCGGAACCACCGCCAGAGGCAGAAGACGGACCACCTACGCTACCGCCAACGACTTCGAAACACCCGCCCGCCCGGGAAGATCTGCCCATTCAAGATCAAGCCAATGAGCCAAAAATGTCGGAACCTGGGCAATTGATGCCGCCGTATGGTGCATTCAGCCAGCCCCCCTTCCCACCTTCGTACGCGACCCCGCCGCCCATGCCGAAGCCTTCCCGTGCTCCGGTTTACATTGGCTTGTTTATCTTTGTCATTTTCGCGGGCGTGGCCCTCTATTTTGTGGTGGACTACCTCCAGGCTCTTGCCGAAGCCGCCCGCATGCAGGCACAAGTTGCCTCAACCAAGATTCAAAAACTACCCATCGAGCCCGCGGTCACCGCGGTAGCCCCGACAAAATTGCCAAAGAAGGAAGATCCGATTGCGGTTAGTACCACTCCACCAAAACCATCGGTTATGCCGCCGAAAGAACCGATAATCGCGGCTGCAAGCAAACCGGCTGAAAAGCTCGAAACCCTGCCCGCACTCACACCCAAAGCCACGCCCAAACCAAGTCCGGTGATTGCCAAAACGACACCACCAAAGAAAAAATTACCCACTCCGGTTGTCCACAAAAAACCAATCGCAAAACCCGAACCGGTCAAGGCACCCGTGGTCGTGAAGAAAATCGACAAACCAAAGAAAACCGTGGCCGCCAAGCCTAGAGAACCTGCGGTTTCTAAACCGGCGCCTCCGGTCAGAACCACGCCGGCCATACCAAAGGCTGCCGCAACCACCGTCGCCGCTACCGTGCCCAAGGTCGAAGAAATACCAACACCAACTACTCCGGCAAAAACGGCGCCCGTGACTACTGCCGCTGCTCCTGCCGCCGCTTGTCCCAAAGGCATGGTCGCCGTCCCAGCCGGTGTTTCATTTTTTGGAACCGCCGCCAACGATCCCATGCGAAATTTTGGCGAAATCAGCCTACGCTCCGAAAACATGAATGCTTTCTGTATCGATCGCTATGAGTTTCCCAATGGAGTAGGCCGAAAGCCCACCATAGGCGTTTCCTGGAAACAGGCGAACGCCCTATGCAAGAAACGGGGAAAACGGCTCTGCACTGAGCAAGAATGGGAATATGCATGCAAAGGCAAGTCCAAGCGCCGTTACCCTTATGGCAACGATTGGAATGCAGACACCTGTAACACCGAAACGGCTAGCGGTGAAGATCGTCCGGTCGGTGAAGCAGGTTCCTTCCCGCGTTGCCGCAGCCCATTGGGTGTTCGTGACATGAGCGGCAATGTCAGTGAATGGACTTCCAGTCCTTATTCTGCCGGCACCACAACCCGCACCTACAAAGGCGGGTCCGCAGCTCAGCCCAACTGGGCGACACGATGTTCAAGTCGCTCCAGCGCCTCGCCCAACACCCGCAAAGACGACCTGGGTTTTCGCTGCTGCACCAATCCTAAATAATAAGGCCTGCCGAACTTCTTTGGGGGTTTACTCAGGTTCTTCATTGAAGGCGAAACAGACTTTGTTTCGGCCGCCCTGCTTGGCTGCGTAAAGAGCCTCGTCTGCTTTTTGAATGAAGTCATCCATATTTTTGATTCTGTCATCTGGGCAAATAGCTACGCCGATGCTCACGGTCACATGATGGAAAACTTCGCCTTGCTTGAACTCAGCCTCATCCATTTTAGCGCGGATTCTCTCTCCGACAATTTTGGCGTTACTGGCGTTGGTTTCCGGGCAGGCGACGATGAGTTCTTCTCCGCCAAAACGAGCCACGATATCGACCTGCCGTACACTGGCGGTGATAATCTCACCCGTCTTCTTCAGCACATAATCACCAAATGGATGACCATGGGTATCGTTTACACTCTTGAAATGATCCAGGTCCAGCATCAGCAAGGTCAAAGGCGTGCGGTATCTCTCCGCGCGCTGATACTCGTAGATCATCCGTTTTTGAAAAAATAGGCGATTGTAAATGCCCATGAGCGGATCGGTCATGGACAAATCCTGCAAGCGTTCATTGGCATCACGCAATTTGAGATTGGCGGCCACCACATCGTCCTGCAAGGCCTTCATTCTCATCATGGATTTGGCCCGTGCCGCCAATTCGACGCCGTTGATGGGTTTGATTAGATAGTCGTCCGCGCCTAACTCCAACCCTTCGACCTTGGTTTGGATATCATCCCGGGCCGTCACCAAAATGATGGGCATGAATCCAAAACCTTTGGTTCCTTTTATAATCCGGCAGACTTCCCGGCCACCCATACCGGGCATTTCTACATCCATGACCACCAGGTCGGGTTGGACATCGCGAACCAGAGTCAGCGCCTCTCGCCCGTCTTTTCCCTCTACGACCTCGTATCCAAACTCCTGTAGCGTTTTTGACATCTCTTTGCGCACCACCGCATCGTCATCCACCACCAAAACCTTGCCACTTGATGCCATGTAATTCCCCTATGCGCTGGCCGATCCCTGTCAGTGTATTTTCCCGGGGTAGGCCTTGTCAATCACCAACTGGCGGCAGCAACTTTTCACCTATTGAATCCCTATATTAGCAGTGCGGACCCTATTGTTGCCGTCGTGCTGGTGTGATTGATTGACCGGCAAGCGTTCTTGTCCTTTCCACCAACCCATGAACAAGGTAAATCGCTGGTAGGGATAATTTGCCGGCACAACCATTTCATAATCGTCACGTAGTATTTCGCCAACTTTCCATTCGCTGCTGGGATAAAGCCCGCCCATGGGGGCATGATCGCCAAAAACGCGATGGGAGCCTCCTTGCGGTCCGTCTCCATGTATGAAAACCAACCAGTCATCTTCCACGGGCGCCAGACAACGGAAGAAATATGAAATAGTGAACTTTTCTCCCGGCGAACTCTCGGGCGCACTCAGTTTCCAACCCAGCAATTCTATTTTGTTGTCAAAATTGACCCGCATGCGCTTAATGTCGTCGGGCAGTTCGGTGAGTTTGCTCTGGCTGACCCTTTTTTCTCCGGCCTGATCTCGCTCGGTGGAGACCAGACAACTGAAAGGGTGACCGTCATAAACCACATATAGTGACTTACCCAATTGCTTGCGCACTTCTGGCCGCAGACTCGCCAGCAAGGTTTTGCAGTCGCGGCCGTGACCCGCGCCCATAATAATGTAAGACTTACCGGTTCTGCGCAGGAAATCTATCGCCTTTTGTACATTGGGCTGGTCCGATTTCGACAAATCGACGGCTTGGTTGTCAAAGTAAAAAGAGACGCTTCTGCTCAACCAACTATTGTACTGGGCGATCGCTGCCTTGCCGCCACTTTCTTTTTGGTACGCCCGGTAAAGCGATTCTTGGGTAAAAGTGTTCGTGACCTTAGGCATAACCCAGGCGGTCAGGAAAACCACCAGGGCCGAGGCAATAGCAGCTAGGGCGACAAATGAACCAGTGCCAATTTTTCGCCGGAAAAACAACCAGGCCAGCACCAACAACCAGCTACCGCCGATGACCCCAAAAAAAGGATAAGGATTGAGTTGCCGAGGCATGGGCCAACCGTAGTAATAGTCGAACATATGCACAAACCACTTGTAGTCATGCAAAATATCGAGCAGCAAAACCGCGGCGACCGGCAGCGACAACATGACCGAGAGTCGCATCCAGGCATGATCCGATTGCTTATGGCAGCGAGCCAAATATACGCCAATCATCACGGCCAGAAATGGAATCACCGGAAAGATATAGTGATGGAACTTGGTTTGGAACAAACTGAAGGCCGCCCAGGGAACAATGGCCGCTAGCAAGACCAACAGATTCCTTTGCCCCTTGCCTTCTAAATCTTCCGGGCCCCAGCGCAACAGACGCAAGAAAGCTGCCGGCAACAGCGACACCCAGGGGAAAGATGCGAAAGCGATTTGCTTGAAAAACACATCGAAAGTACCTTCGGGTTTACCAATGGTCCCAGCGGCCCGCTCGAAGTGGTGATAGACAACGGCTTCGCGCACAAAGGCCCAACCATGCTCCCCAATCATAAACAAATGCCAAGGCATGATAATGAGTAGCATGGAGCCAAAGGCAAACCATAGGACTCTGGGCGCGGCTTGCATACCCACCGCGGCATCGCGCCCCATCAGAAACACGGCCAGCAGGGCAATGACCACCACCGTTAGCATGGCGGCAAAAAAAAGCTCGTTTACCTGTACAAAGAAATAGCTGCCACAAGCTGCCAGAAACACCGCCGAGCCGATCCAGTAGTTTTTGCCCACCCGGCGGAAGAAGCCCAGGTCCATTCGAATGACCAGAAACGAAACCAGGATGCCGATGGGAATAAAAAATGCGAGCAACCACTTGGAAAGAAACGCAAATCCAGTCAAGATGTAAAAGGCGTAGAGATGAACCGGCTTGCCCTGGGGGGATCGAGCCACAAAATAATAGCCTATGGCCGAAGCGCAAAATGAAACAAAGGGAAGATCGAACATGATTTGATGGGCCAACATGGCGTACATAGGACAGGTGGCAAGCACCACGGCCGAGTACACCCCCGTTCGTCGATCATAGAGCCTCGAAACCCAGCCGAAGGTAAGCAAGATTCCCATCAGGCCCAGAAGCATAATCGGCAGCCTGCCGGCGAAATGGATCCATGGGTCAGAGGGGCCTTCTATTCCAAATAGTACGAAGGATGTCCTGACCAGCCACAGGGGTAAAATGGGTTTGGACCACCAACGATTCTGCCCGCGGTACCAAGTATCCATCCAACTGCCGTGATCTCCCATCTCTTTGACTACTTGGGCGTAGTGTGGTTCCCAAGGGTCCCAAAATGCGTAGGAACCTAGATTAGGCAAATAGATGGCAGCCACAAATCCGGCCAGGAGCAAACAAATAACCAGATCGCGATTGGAGGCCAGCTTACGGAGGCGGGCACCCATTATTATAATTCCTCCTTCAAATCAGTAGGTTGACAGCCACGGCATTAGACCAGATCTAAGTGTTGCTGTCAATTCGTTGTCTGCAGTCGATATGGCCGAATCTTCAATTTATGGGTAGAGTTTACGAATATTGTAACCCAAAAAAGAACCCAGGAGGTCGCGGGGGGGGGACGACGTTCCTAGGTTCTGGTCCCTAATGGAACCGATCCGTTAACTAGGGCAGTTCTTTCATTCTGTCAAGTTTGCTGGAAAGTTCCATGAGGAATGAAGTCATTTCCAGTACTTGTAAAACAAAGACCGTCTGGGTATTCTTTAACTTGACCTCAGCAGTGCTTCGGGACGAGAATTGGCTAAGGTCCCTGTAACGCAGGGGGAAGGCCTAACGGAGGAAGAATGAAGCTGCGCCTTAATATTTTGCTGGTCATGATGATAGTAGTTACTTTGTCGTTTTTGTGGTCTGGCTGTGCTTGGGAGGACGGAGAGCAGGTCAACGATGAACCCAACCAAGAAACGGATGGTGGCGACAATTTGCCCGATGGTGCTGACGGCATTGCTGACCCCGGCCCGGGCGCGGATGACGACTTTACTCCGGACAATTACCCTCCAGGCCCTTATGGCGTGGGCTACAATGACACGGCGGAAAATTTTGGCATCGAAGAATTGCTATGCGATGTGGTTCCCCCCAGAGGAAAACCGCTTTTTCTCTCTGATTTTCTTGATTCCAAGCTGACCATGTTCACGGTACATGCCGGCTGGTGTCCGGTTTGCAAAGTCCAAGCGTCCACCATGGAAGCAGATATCAACCAACGTTTCAAAGACCGGGGATTGTCTACCGTCATAGTTCTGTTTCAGGATGAAGCCGGTGGCTCCGACCGGGACGATTTGGCTGCCTACGCCTGTACCTACAAAGAGCGTTACGGCATTACTTTCCACATCGCGATTGATCCCGATGCCGAGAGCATGCGGCGCTTCTTCCGGCCAACGGAGGCCGGAACTCCTTTGAATATGCTCATTGACCAAGACATGGTCATCCGTTACAAAGTCGAGGGCGTCATTCCCAATGTGATGGAGGCCACCATCGACGCCATCCTGAGCGAGTAAGCACAAACGAGTCAAAATCATGCGGACCACCCTTCCCTGCCGGGCCCTATTTCTGTTCCTGTTCATTTCAGCTTGTGGCGGAGCATCGCCTAGACCTGACACTCTTTCTGCTAGCAAAGGCAAGCAAGCCCATCTTCACATCTCGTTGCGGGATTTAAAGGGAAATTCGCACAATCTGAATGACTTCAACGGCAAGGTCGTCTTGGTTTCTTTTTGGGCTTCCTGGTGCGAACCCTGCCGTTCAGAGCTACCGCGACTACAAGAGTTATGGGATCGCTATCGAGACCGCGGCTTCGAACTCCTAAGCGTTGCCGTCGATCCTCCCGATCTAGAAGCGACGGTGCGACAGATGGTTCGGCGTTACCGTTATCGTTTTCCAGTGCTTCTGGACCATGAAACCGAAATGGCCAATCGCTTCAATCCCACTATGGACCTTCCTTTTGGCGTGCTTCTAGACCGAAACGGCAAAATTGCTAAAATACACCAGGGATACCGAATCGGCGATGAGGAAATCATTGAAAAAGAAATCCTCCGCCTACTTCCATGATAGGGGTTCATGCGTTTTTTCACTTCAGTCCTGACCCTGACAATGATGGCCTGTCCGGCCGTTGTCCATGGTTTCGATTTCGATTTTCCGGGCAGCGATTCCGAAGCCAGCTTCGATATTACCGAGACGCTAAACTTTGACTTTCATGATGACAACTTTGATGGTGATCCCAGCAACGATCACTACTACGATTTGACCAATCGACTTAATCTCAAGTTAGCAGTCAGTCGCTTTACCGTATCGACCCGTTTGGACTCGGCTACCTTCTTCTCGGTGGCCAAAGATGCGGATCCTCCCTACTTGGACCGCTATGCGGCTGAGAAGGCAACGGTAGCCTATCGAAACAAGAATCTTTCCATATCCCTGGGAGACTTCTACGCTTCTTTTGGTCGGGGAATGGCGCTGCGCGTGCGCAAGACTGACCAACTCAATGAAGATACCACTTTACTGGGCGCAAAATTACGGACGACGCTTGGTCCCTTTGACCTTACTGCTTTGGGCGGACTGTCCAATCCTACCAACACCGACGCCGTCAGTGAAAAAACACTTTCCGATCCCTATGATTTGCTGGCCGGCGTACGTGCCAGCTATCGGACGGCCCACAACCTGTTGCTGGCCGCCCATGGTCTCTGGGTTCGATTCGATCCACTTGAGCAAAATAGTTACGCGCAGGGACAAATCGAGACCTCGGTGCTGCCGTCCCAGACATTTGTCACCGGCCTCAGCTTCGAAGCTCCTGACCTGGGCAGCATTGCCGACTTTTATGCCGAGTTCGATTGGATGACAAGGCAACTGACAGGCATTGTAAGCAGGACAGAGACAGGTTGGGCCGCCTATGCCGGTGCCAACCTCTACCTGGGCGACTGGACCACATCAGTGGAGCTCAAAGCCTACCAAGACTATGAACTCTACACCTTCACCGATGCCGGCAAGTATGCCAACCAGAGACTGGATTACATTCGTCCGCCCACCCTCGAACCAGAGGACATGGAAATCAACAACAACTTCGATGTTGTGGGCGGCAGAGTGAAGTTGGATTGGCGACCGGGCGCGGGCAAAACACTCCTATTTGGTAGCTACGCGGGATTCCTTGCCCAAGACCCTCTGTCCGTGGGCAGCCGTTGGATCTACAACCTGCAAATTGGCGTGGAACAAGATTTCTGGAAACGGGGTCTGGCCACGGCAGTTATCGGCTTAAGGGAAGAAGTACCCGATTGGGCCGGCGGAGAACATTTCCACCTCATCTACCTGAACACGATCTTGAAGATTCCCCTAAGCGCGCGCCACAGCATCGAGATCCACGGCAAGCACTGGTGGCAACACTGGTTCCTGGGCTCTCCCAGCGGTTTCACCCCAGCCGACAGCGGCGACTATGTCAAAGGAGATTGGTCTCTGGGCTATTCTTTTGCCCCTTTTTTCTCGGCTGCCCTCTTGCTGGGCTATGACGGAAAACTTTCCGGAGAGGAAGGCTTGTCCATCTTTGTCAAACACGGAGATGGGCCGCCACGACGCCAGGTATTCTTGGCTGGCAGCATCTCTATAAATATTTCTTCGGATGTAATTGTGAAGATTTTGGCGGGGCAACTTACGGGGGGACCCAAGTGCGTAAATGGATCTTGCCGCATTTTCCCATCCTTCGCTGGCGCCAGGTTTGAAACAACTATTCGTTTTTAGTCTTTTCCTCACCGGCAGGGCTAATTTGACAAGCGAATCTTGCAGAACGTAATCTAGTGAGAGCAATGAGGAGAGCTAAAATGAAGTCACAAACGGCAATAC
>JAUVBB010000581.1 GCA_030591445.1 Deltaproteobacteria bacterium
AAAATCGAGGCAGATTGGTACAACAACGTTGGCGTGGTGTTTCAAAAAAAGGGCGAGTACGACCTTGCGCTTGCGCACTATGAGAAGGCACTGAAAATACGGGAACAAATCTTGGGCCCCGCGCATCCCGACGTAGCAAATACTCACAACAACATTGGCGTTGTGTTTGCTATAGAGCAAGAGTACCACCGGGCGCTTAAGCATCAAGAGCAGGCTATGAAAATCCTGGAAAAATCCTTGGGCTCCGAGCATCCGGATGTAGCAAATACTCACAACAACATGGGAATTACGCTCAAATATATGGGCGAGTTCGGTCGGGCGATTGGGCATTATGAGCAGGCTCTGAAAATCCTGGAAAAATCCTTGGGCTCCGAGCATCCGGATGTGGCAGATTCTCACAACAACATTGGAATTTTGTTCTACGAAAAGGGCGAGTACGACCGGGCGCTTCTGCACCAAGAGCAGGCACTGAAGATCTGGGAAAAAACCTTGGGCCCCGAGCATCCATTCTTGGCATGGCCACTCATTAACATCGGACGGACAAAAATCATAAGAAAGAAATACCCGGAGGCAGAGAACATTTTTGAACGCGTACTTTCCATCTGTGGCACTGACAAATGCAAAGGCGATGAAAAGGAAGTTCTGGCCGAAGCACAGTTTGGTCTGGCCACGGTGCTTGTGAGAACCGACGGGAAGCACCAGCGGGCGATCCGGCTGGCCCAAAAGGCTCGAGACTTCTTTGTGACCGAGAAATCTATTCGAGGAAAGAAGCGCTTGAAAGAATCAGAAGCCTGGCTGAAAAAGCACCTGGTTCAATAGGCCGCCCCGGTCCGCCGAAGCAGAATTGTCGCCAGATATGCTCTAGATTCCGTGGATGGGAAAGACGGTCTTTTCAATTTTGGCGATGGTGGCGTCGATGGCTTCGTCGATGGCTTGGCGCTGGCCGCCGTGGCTCAAGAGCATGCGATCGCGTAGCCCGCCTTGGTAGTCGGTGCTTTCCAGCATGACGCCGCCCATGCCGATACTGAGATCTTCTTCGGGTTCGGCGTCGGCCAGAATGCTCCAGGCCAGGGCCCAGCCGCGGGTGGTGTTATCAACGTGGTAGCCGCCGCCGCCGGTGGCCAGGATGGGTACTTTTAGTTTCTTGAGGCGAATCAGCCAGTCGGCGTAAACGTTGTTGGTCAGATTCAAGTGCGCCAGCGGATCCGCGGCCAGGCCGTCCATGCCTAGTTGTAAGACAATGACTTCGGGGGCGTAGGCTTGGGCCAAAGGCACCACTATTTTGCGTACCGCCTTCGACAAGGCGCCGTCATAAGTGCCCACTGGCAAGGGGACATTGACCGCGTAGCCTTTGCCCTCGCCGGTGCCGATTTCGTCTTCGAAACCGGTGCCGGGATAGAGGGTCTTGCCATTTTCGTGCATGGACAGGGTCATGACATCGCGCCGATGGTAGAAGGCGTTTTGTACTCCGTCGCCGTGATGGGCGTCGACGTCCAGATACAAAACCTTTTTGCCAGCTTCGGCCAGCCGCATGCAGCCTAGCACCAGGTCATTGATATAGCAGAAACCGGAGGCGTAGTCGGGCCCGGCGTGGTGGTAGCCGCCGGAGGGATTGAAGGCTACATCTACCTCATCGGCCAGTATCAGCTCGGCGCCTTTCAAAGTGGCGCCACTGGCGGCCACCGCGAATTCGTATACCCCGGCAAACACCGGGCAATCGGGTGTGCCCAGGCCCATTTTTAGCCAGTCTTCGTGGAAGACGCCCTGTGATGCTTTCTGCAGTACGTCGAGATAATGGGCACTGTGAAATTTTTCCAAATCGCGGCGGCGCGGGACCAAGGGGGGGACTTCGCGCCGGCCTTCTCCGCTGAGCAAGCCCATGGAGAGCAGAATCTGGCGGGTGCGTCGCGCGCGGTCGGCGCTGAGCGGACAATCGGAGGGATAACTGTATTTTTCCAGCTCTTCGCTGTGAATGAAGGCGGCCCGATTCATGGGGGGCCCTTTCTCAGTAGCGGACCACGGTGATGGCCCAGGTGTAGCCGGCCCCGCCGGTGTAGAAGAGGATCAGATCGCCCTTCTGGACGTCGCCCTCGCGCCGGGCCCGGTCGAGATTATAGAAAGTATCGGTGCTGCCCATGTGGGCGGTTTCTTCAATGTAGGGCAGATTCGATAGCTTGTCGCCCAGACGCATGTTTTCTAGAAAAACTTGATTGTGTCGTTTGGAGCCGTTGACGGTGGCGACATAATGGATGTCACTACGTTGAATGCCGGCTTTGCCGCAGGCTTTGTCGATTAGTTCGTTGGCAATTTCAATCAGGCGCTGACCGAAGGCGGCCAATTCTTCGCGGGTGGTACAGGAAGGTTGGTAGATCTGAAGCTGGTGACCGCCCCGGGCAACGACTTCCATGCTCAACTTGGAAAAAGCGCCGACCTCGGGCACGCAGAAATTGCCATGGTGGATGCCCCAGGTCTTGTAGGCTGAGGATAGCAGCACGAAATCTTGATGGCCTTGCTTCAGGATGCCGGTGCTGCCGCCGTCGCCAAACAGGTAGGTATCACCGAGAATGGGCGGATCGAGGGTGGAGTCAAAGCGTTCGCCGGCGGTGATCAGGACCGTTTTGACCTTTGGGTCCGAGCGTATGATCGAGCGGCCGATGTTCATGCCCATGTTCTGGCCGTTACAGCCTTGATAGATATCGAAGACCCAGGCGTTTTTGCAGCCGAGTTCATGTTGAATCTTGGCCGCGGCCTGCCAGCGGGTGTGATCCTTGATCGAGCCGGTATAGATGATGACATCGATCTCGGCCGGGTCCATCTGGGCGTCGGCCAGGGCCTGCCGGCTGGAAATGATGCACATATCGGTGGGTTGCTCGCCGTCGGCGGCCTGGTGCATGCGCACGCAGCCGATGCGGTCGAACTTCTTGCGACTGATGCCCGAGTCCTTGACCGCTTCCCAGGCGTCGATGGTTTTTTCTGGTAAGTAGCTGCCGATGCCGGCAATTCCGACGGTATTTTCCATGTTCCTCTTTCTACCGCCCCACTTTCCCAATATGCCATTGCTAGGCCCAGAACTCAAGATTGGAAACCCAAGGCCGCAAAATCCTTGCCTTGGGCAGCCGGAAAGTTTAATGTCC
>JAUVBB010000198.1 GCA_030591445.1 Deltaproteobacteria bacterium
CTTTACTGGATCTTCCGGTGGCGGGACGGCTGCGCTCAAGGCATTTATGTCTGCGCATGCATTTATGCTGGTGAGGCCTATCGCGGCAGGTACTGCCTTGTCTAGCAGCTTGTCGTCTGCCTCACGGGCAAATAGACTGGCCAAGGCGTCGAACTCTGAAAGTCGACGTTGTAGGCACCACATTCTTAGGATCATGATCTTTTCGGGCTGGGTCTTGGTGATTTGGGTGGCTTTGCAGGAGTCGGCGCTCATGGAGGTCCAGTCTTGGGCGTACTTGCTGAGGACTTTCTCTACGCGTTCGTAGGTGTCTTGGGCGTAGGGCCGGGTGGTCTTTAGGAAGGCTTCTTTGATCTTTTGCTTGCGGGGGGCGTTCCAGACACCTATCAGCTTGTCCCCTGCTCCCGCGCACAAACCGATTTTCAGGTAGCGGTTGACGGCTAGGCTTCCACCGATACCTAGGGCCAAAACGACGACAATCGCTACTAGCATCCAGCTTTTTCTTCTGCGCTGGCTTTTTGTGCTGCGGGTCAGGAAGTCTGTCTCCTGCGCGGTCATCTTTAGTTCTTTTTCGTTGGCGCGGATGATTTCCAGGCGGCCGGGGGCCATTAGCAGGCCGAACTTTTGGTAATTTACCATCTCTTGACGAAGTAACTCGCGGGCTTTTTTTAGGTCGCGGTCGCGCTCTTCGATCCATTGGCCTATTTCGGCAATCAGGCATTCATGGCTAAGTTCGTAGCACTCTTCGTCGCCGGCCAGTTTTCGAACCAGACGGGCGTTGGTAAGCCCACGCAGGGCTTTGTCGGTGAGTCGCTCGCTTTTGCCTAGTTCGCGGGCAATAGCGGCGATGGTCACTACGCTCTTGGTGCCCAGAGAGGTCACTAGTGCTTTTAATACCTCGCGGCTGGTGTCGCGTTCGGCGTCTGATTGTCGTTGTAAAAACTGGCCCAGGTAGGCGCCCATGATTCCTTGTACGCCGCCCAGACGCAGATAGTGCTTTTCGGTGAACTCGGTCTCGCCTTCGGCTAATTCGTCGTAGAGACAATCGCACAGGATCTGCAAATGGGGAGGATCGGAACCGGCGGCGCCCAAATCGGTGAGCATGCGATCGAGCAATCCGTCCTGGTAGCTAAGCCCGGCCAATAGGGCCGGCTTCTGAATGGCCTCGGCCATGCCCTCCAGGGTGAGATTGCCCATACGCAGTTCATGGTGAAAAATGTCGGGAACCTTTTGCTTGAACTCGGCAAGCTCCGAGAGAAAGTCGTGCCGGAGAGACAAGACAAAACGGACGTTCAAATCCTTGGTTCTTTGGATCTCCCCCAGATGGGCCGCAAACTCTTTTCTGACTTTCTTGGAGAAACGAATGAAGAACTCTTCGAATTGATCCAGGATGATAACCAGGGGCTTGCCGATCTTCTTGCCGGCCTCTTTTAAAAACATGACCAGCGGTGAAGAAATCGCGCGCCCGACAAATTCAATATCTTTGTCCTCGGTCAAAAGGCCCAGCACGGCACTGCGAATCTCGGCTTCGGGATCCTGAATGGCCCGCCGGGAAATCACTTCGAAGCCTTCGCTCTTCAACCTGGGGATCACACCGGCGTTGAGCAAGGAGGTCTTGCCGGCCCCGGAAGGCGCATGCAGCAGAACCAAGCGGTTTGACACCACCAGGCTGTAGAGCTTTCGTGTCTCCTCGGCCCGGCCGAAAAAGATGTCATGATCCTTTTCTTCAAAATAGCTCAGGAACTTGTAGGGTCGCTTCCAGGGAGCGTTTTCGGTGCCGCCAACCAGGAGATTGTCGCTGGCTTCCTTCTTTAGCCTGATGCCTTCCTCGATTGCGGCAAGCGACTTAGCAAGATCCCGGGCAAACTCCACTTCCTCTGCCTGGGCGAGAACCAAGCCTCGCTTGCGCCAGGTGTTTCGAACGCCAGGGGTCAACTTGACCGAAATACCGGTGGCCTTGAGATTCTCTGACTCAGTGTTGGTGGTAAGTCTCCAGTAAAGGCGCTTGAAGGCAGCATCGCTCCAGCGAAAGCCGATAAAAAACAGATGTCGGGTGGCTAGTGCACCCAATAGCTCATCGGGAGCGTATTTCAGCATGCCCAGGCTGGCGATGATGTCGTCTTCGGTGAGGACAAGACTTTGCGACTCTTCCACGTCGCCAAAAAGCTTCAAAACCAGTGTCTCGCCCGCTTCGGTTTCTAAAGGATTGGCCTCATTGAGTCGAACAACTTTCTTGAATTTTCGGCCGGCCTCGGTCAGGGTCTGCTCAACGCTATTGTCGATTTCGGTAGTAACAATCAAGTCGAAGGGCAAAGCCAAAAGAGTACGAAGTACTGAACACTGAGGCTCTGGCTGACTTTGCAGCTCCTTGACCACAAAGCTCTCCAGATCCTCCCGACCGAACTCCTCTTCGTAAAGCGCGGCCAGATGAGCTAAATCGAGACGTCGTTCTTGGCTGCCTAATGCTTCGGCAATTTTGCGGGCTACCTTGGCCTTGGCGGAACCCTGTCTCGGGCCCAGGGTCAGGCCGCCGAGAACCAGAATGCAACGCTTTCGGGATACGGCCTGCGCCAGGGCGGGGGTGATTTCACTCTCAATGTAGCTTTTTCGGGCAGATTCGATGGCTTCTGCCCGCCATAGTACTCTGACCAAAGCAGAGGGTTTGGTGATGCCTTTGAGCACATGGTTCCCCAGTGACTCAACTTCGGTGTTCACGGCGGTGGCCGACTGCCAGGTACCAAGAGATGTATAGATCTCGTCCCCGGCGGCCAGTTCTTCGATGCGGGCAGCGATGTTTACCGCATCGCCATGGACGTCGATCTGCGCGTCCCCTTCCTCTAAAATCACCGGGCCTTGGTGGACGCCGATGCGAATGTGTAGCCGGTCGGCCGGCGGTGCCTTTTCGTTGTACTCGGCCATGGCCCGCTGCATGGAAATGGCGCAGCCCAGGGCAAATTTCGCCCGCGGAAAAATAACCATGAGTGAATCGCCGATGGTTTTGACCAGCCGGCCCTCGAACTTCTGCAACTGTTCGGTAAGCAATGCCTGGTGCTTGCCAACCAGCGCCCGGGCCATGGAGTCGCCCCGCTCGTGGTAGAGCTTGGTAGAGCCGACCAAATCGGTAAACATGAGGGCGAGCGTTTTCTGCTCGGGCTTCTGGCCTTTTGCTGCGGACTCATCAGTTGGAGACACGACGACCCCTCGTTGGTGACGTTAACTCGAACTGCTTTTACTGAGTTCCTTTAGTATAGCAAAGGAGATTCTAAACAGGAAAATCTTTCTCGCAGATCAGGGATTTTGGACTTTGGCCAGTGCAAGTTGGGCCTTGGCGAGTGCTTCGCTGTCGTCGCCTTGGCATTTGCCGTTCTCGCAAATGGAAAGGACTCTTTGGAAAGATTTCTTTGCTTCTTTCGGTTTGTCCAGTTCAAGCAGACACAGGCCCAGGCTGGTAAGTGGGGAGACCAGAAATGGATGGTTCTGGCCGAAGGCTTTTGCCCAAAGCTGGATGGTTTTGTGAAAGTATTCTATGGCTTGGGGGTACTTCTTTTGGCGAAAGTTAAGCTCGCCTAGCCCAATGTAGGAATAGCATAACTTGGGATGATCGACGCCCAGCGCCGCGGTTCTCAAGCGCAAGGCGCGATCGAAATATTCTTGTGATTCCGGGTATCGTTCAAGGCTAACCAGGACTCCGCCCAGGTTGTTGAGTACCGCGCCCAGGCTGGGGTTGTCTTTTCCCAGGGTGTCTTCCATGATGTGTAAGGCACGCAAATGGTGCTGGAAGGATTCTTGATATTTGCCTTGTCTGGCCAACAAGAGACCCAGATTGTTCAGCGCTCTCGATACCATGGGATGATTGGGACCATAAGCGTTTTCCCATATCTTCAGGGCTTGCGCGAAATACTGCTGGCCTTGTTGGTTGTCGCCCTGGCGGGCAGCTATATTGCCCAGATTCAGCAAGGGGATTGCCACATTGGGGTGATGGGCACCCAGAGTTTTCTTGTGAATGGCGCGGGCCAACTCGTGGTGCCGCTTCGAGCCTTCAAAATCTCCTTGCTCATAGTAAACGTTTCCGAGTTTTCCATGGATCTGGGCAATTTCCGGATGGTTCGCGCCATAGGACCTTGCCAAGAGATCGATAGCCGCCAAGTGGTTGCGTTTGGCTTCTTCGTATTTGCCTTGCTTCTCCTGAATCTCCGCGCTGCGGGCCGAGACAATCGCCAATTGAAGCGGCCGGTTGCCGGCGCGGGCAACCATGGCTTTGGCCAAAGTGCCAATCTCAAAGGACTCGGCATAACGTCCTTGTTGGTAACCGACTACATAAATAAGCTCACTGGCCGCGGCGGCCATAAGCTGATCATCTTTTACCAAGCCGCCAATCTGCATGGCTTTCTTGAGATTTTCCTCGGCTTTCTTGGTGTCGCCAATATCCGACTGCATTTTTCCCAAAAGAAGTCGGGCTTCGGCTTCCACCGGGGCATAAGCAATCGCCTGGGCTTCATCCAGGATACCGGATGAAATAAGCGTTAATCCCTCTTTTGACTTCCCTGCTCTGCTAAGCGCTCCTGCTTGGTCCAATTTTTTTCTAAGTGCCTCCACTCCGGCTTGGACCTTGGCGTCTTCCGGCGGCGGATAGGCGGCCAACAAACTTTCGGTATCGGCACAACGCGATATTTTTCCCAGGCTCATCGTTGCCTGTACCGCTTTGTTGATCAATTCAGGGTCAGGAGCTTTGGCAAACAACTCGGTCAAGGCCCTCATTTCCCCCATCCGGCGTTGCAAACAAGCCATGCGCAAATCCATCATCTTCAGCGACTGGGTCCCGTGTAATTGGGCCGCTTCACAGGCCTCGGTGCTCATGCGCACCCAGTCATCTCGGTACTTGTCGAGCAGATTTTCTACCCGCGCGAAGGCGTCTTGCTCATGGGCTCGCCCACCGGTGAGAAAAGCGGTCTTGATCCGCACACGCTTCCCATCGCTCCAAGCGGCGGAGATCTTCTGGTCGGCGCCTTTGCACAGGCGGCTGCCGCGGGTGGCTCCGTACCAAACGGCAAATGTCGTGGCCAGGACAAAAACCAGCGTAGCGGCCATTAGGGTAAGAACTTTTCTCCGTTTGGCCCTGATTTGTTGCAGAGTTTTGAAAGGATCGTTGCCCAAATCATCAAGTAGCTGAGTCATGGACGGATAACGCTTGTCCTGTTGGGCATACAGCCCGCGCTGCACCACCTTCATCATCCAGTCGGGTATGACCGATTTTTTGGGCAAATCAATATTGCCTTCGGTCATGTTGCGGACCAACTCCCGGTTGGACCGGCCTTGGTGGGGTCGATGATCGTGTAAGGCTTCGAACAAAACTACGCAGAAAGCAAACTGGTCCGTGCGCTCATCCACGGGCCGGCGTTCAAACTGCTCGGGGGCCATATAGTTGCGGGTGCCCAAAATGGTGCCGGCCTGGGTCAAGGAAGACGAAAGATAATTGACCGATCCAGAAGTGGAAGAAGTATCTTCGGGCTCGGGCAAGTCATCCACGGAAATGGCGGCAAGCTCCCATTTGGGCTGCGGTACGTCGGTTGAACGGGCCAAACCGAAATCCAATACCCGGACCCGCTGGTCTTCACCCACGATGACGTTTGCCGGTTTGAAATCCCGGTGAATGATCCCCGCTTTATGGGCCGCGGCCAAACCCCGACCCGCGGCCATGACGATGTTTATGACTTCCGCGGGCACCGGTTTTTCAGTTCGCAGCCAGGAATCAAGCGTCTTGCCTTCGACCAATTCCATGGCAATGAAGACCGAGTCGGCAAAAGTGCCGACATCGTGAACCGTAACCACGTTCGGATGCGACAATTTGGCCAATGCCTGCGCCTCGCGCAATAATCGATTGCGATCTTGGCGACAATCATCAGTGTGTTGTCCGGGCAACTTCTTTACCGTCAGCATCTTCAAAGCAACCGGCCGCCCCAGATCCGGATCGAAGGCCCGGTAAACGACTCCCATACCACCCTGTCCCAGCACATCGGAGATAAGGTAACGACCGACACAAGTACCCCGGGTAAGCGGGCGAAGCTCTTCGGCCTCGGCAGCTTCAGACTGGGTTTGATCTTGGTCTATCGGGTCAGGAGCCATCTAAATTGCCGCCCCCCATGTTTGCATGCTCTGAATGAATATCTCTGGTTTATCGTAGACAAAACCCGCAGTCAAGATTGTATCGGTCCAGGCAAAAGTTTCCCACTTTGTCCCGCGGACCAGGAATGGGCGCGTTTTCAAGCAAACAAGAGCACGGACAAGAAATACCAATGTAGTCCCAAGGAAACAGCTGCGATTTTTCCACAAAACTCGTCTCCTAAAAATCGAACCAAATCGGCTCAAACGTACACAAACCACGATTTTCGTCGATAAATGGAAATTATACGAACAAAGTCATTCCCGAAACGTTTCTGTCGGGAACCCAGGTTTCTCTACCATCATGAATTAACAGGTTATTCACGAGATCCCCAACAGAAACGACTTGGGGATGACGCCTTATTTTACAGGGATTTTCCATTAATCGACAGTCTCGAAACTTTTCGGGGATGACGGCCTTTTTTCTTAGGAATGACTACTGAGGGGTACTTCTCTCCAGTCGCTGCTAGTCTTTTATTCGGTTTCGCCCTTCTTCTTTGCGTTACCCAGCAGAGAAGAGAGGGTCTGCAGCAGAGGACGGGCTTGGATAGGCTTGCTGATAAACAAGTCGGCGCCGGAGCGCAGGCAGGAAATTTTCACTTCTTCGGCCTCTACACTCACCATCAGGACCGGAATGGAGGCCAGTTTTGGATTTTCACGCAAAATCCTTAGCAAAGTCACCCCGTCCATCTTGGGCATATAGTGGTCAAGGATGAGAAAGTCGATGTGCTGGCTGTTGAGGATTTTCAGTGCCTCCTGTCCATTCGAGGCCGTAATGATATCGGGTCGAATAGAAGGGAAATCGTCCCCGAGACCCTGGGAGGTAAGGGCATAGGAGAACAGTTCGAGCACCAAAGGGTTGTCATCTACAATCAAGATTCTATATTCTTGTGATTCTATGATGTTAGGTTCTGTTTCTTGAATCTGCTTTACCAATTCAGCAACAGCTTTCTTGGTTTTCTCGTCCTTAAAAACGAACTCTACTCCCAAACCGGGCTGCTCTTTATCCTGGCTAACGTGCCGAACCACACCACGAAGTTCGATGGGTTCAAGCAAACCAGGAAAGGAAACCGCGAAATCGATAAATTCGCCGGTCTCTAGTTTAAGATTGGTGCGAATGAACAGCCCCCCCTCACTCAGATCGATCAGGTAGTCAACCGCGAATTCATCGAGGTCATGATAGTCGATTCTGAGCAAAGCCTCGATTCGGGGCTTGACCCTACGTTCGGACCCGTCTTCTTTCATGACTGCACTCCCCTACTCTGATGGGAATACGATATCCGATATCCTGATTATTTGTCTGACTGTACCGCAAAAGCAGCCAAGACTCCAAGCCAAAACTGAAGTCTATGAATATAGTGATTCATAATTGACAAGTAGCGAGATCTTACGTACAAAAGCAGTAACAAGAAACGCTCGCTTTGTTATATCCTGTGAGTCGTCAAGCCAATGGCGCGACGGCCCTTGCTGTACGAGGAAGCTAAATGGCAGATGAAAACTCCTTGGAGAACCGAAGACATCCCCGCGCCAATGTAGTCGTGAGCGTTCGCACCACCGATCCGTCGTCCCCATCCCCCGATCAAAGCACCAATCTCAGCGAATCGGGCATGTTCATACACACAAACAAAATCTACAGTATCGGCGTGGTGGTTGGCGTCGAGCTCATTTTACAAGGACAATCGGAAGCACCGCTCTTTGTCAAAGGCCGTGTGGTCAGGGTTACCGAACCAGGCGGCGACAAGCCCAGCGGGATGGGCGTCGAGTTCTTCGATGTGCCGCCACGGGAGCGTTCGCGTATTCGCCGGCTGGTATGGGGCGCCATGGGCGGATCGGCAACGATCTTGCTGATGACCCAAGACAAGCGCATGGAGAAAATGATCAAGGCGCTGCTGGCCGAACACCAGCACAATGTGATCGTTGCCGCTGGTTTTCGCGACCTGTCCGATGCCGCCCGTGAAGGCCAGGCGGATCTTATTCTGTTCGACCTCACCGACGTCGAGCAGGGCTTCCGCGTTTTGCGGGCCGCGGCTGCCGATTTGCCCTTGATTGTGATTTGCCGTCGTCTCGAGCGCGAAGTTCAGGCGCGGGCTGCTTCATTGGGCATCTTCGAACTGATTGAAAAACCCGTGGGTGCCGACCGCTTGCTGGCGGCCATCAACCGGGAATTGCAATCTATCAAGCTAGAAAAAGTATCGGGAAACTCCCCCGGTCAGGCGGAATCGCAAAAGACCATCAGCCTAGTGGCCCGTAGTCCCGCTATGCAAGAAGTGGTCAAGCAAATCATGGCCCTAGGCCAGGTGCCACAGCCCGTGCTAATTGTAGGCGAGACCGGCGTAGGCAAAGAAGTGGTGGCCCGCACTTTACATCGCACCGGCCCCCGGCGCACCCGCCGTTTTGAAATCGCCGATTGCACCATGATGGACAAAAACCTGATGGCCAGCATGCTTTTCGGCCACGAGAAGGGCTCTTTTACCAGCGCGGAGATGCAACACAAAGGCGTGGTCGAGCAGTCGGGCGACGGCGTGCTCTTCCTCGATGAGATTGGTGAGTTGTCGATGGAGAGCCAGTCTAAGCTGCTTCGTTTACTAGAAAGCGGTTCATACCGGCGGCTGGGTGGCGATCGTGACATGATCTGCAAAGCCAGGATCATCGCCGCCACCAACCGTGATTTACGCACCATGGTCAGAGATGGCCAGTTCAGAGAAGATCTACTCTACCGCCTGCAAGTTCATACCATCATGGTACCAGCCCTGAAAAAACGAAGGGAAGATCTGATCAACCTCTCCCACTTGCTACTCAACGAGCTGAACCAAGAGTGCAAGACCATGGTATACAACTTCGGCCCCGTGGCCTTGCAGCAAATCATCTCCTATGATTGGCCGGGTAACGTGCGCGAATTAAGAAACGCCATCGCTGCCAGCCTGATTGGCGTAGAGAATGAGACCATCGAAGAACTGAAAATACAGTCCGACCCGATTATGGGCACGGCTGAATCAGACAGCGGTAGTCACGCCCAAATCAAAGGGGACTTGACCTGGGAAGAATTTCTCCAGATCAACGATACGCAGATGAAAAAGTACCTCAATGCCCTGATGACCCGATTCAATGGCGTAATCACGGCGGCCGCAAGCCACATCGGCATGACCCGGCAGAATCTCTCCAAAAAGATAAAAGAACACGGTATCAGTCCGGCCGATTTCCGCGACAAGTAAACGACCTGACAGAAAGGAACGGATATGCCCGTTGCCATGGACGTATTTGAACGCTTGGAACAGCGCATCAACAACTATCGCGATGAAATGATCCAATTCCAGAAAGAGCTTACCGCTGTCGTCGCACTGGGGCCTGACAATGGCGGCCAGGGCGAGTGGGCACGGGCGCATTTCTTGCGCGAAAAAATCGAATCCTTTGGCTTGACCGATTTTTCTGAGTACCACGCCGAGGACCAACGGGTGCCTGAGGGAACCCGTCCCAATTTCGTGGTACGACTAGCCGGAGAACAGGCACACCCGGCAGTTTGGGTCATGGCTCACATGGATATCGTGCCACCGGGAGACGAGAATCTGTGGGACACCAAACCCCATGAAGCGGTGGTCAAAGACGGCAAGATATTTGGCCGTGGCACCGAAGACAACCAGCAAGGCTTGGTCAGCGCTCTCTTCGCCATGAAAGCCTTAAAGGAAGAAGGCATAAAGCCACCCACCGATATCTGTCTGATGCTGGTCTCCGACGAAGAATGTGGCAACACCTACGGCATTGATCATGTGCTCCAATCGCAACCAGACTTGGTCAGCAAAACCGATCTGGTTATCGTGCCCGACGGCGGCAATCCCGATGGCACCATGGTCGAGGTGGCCGAAAAATCCATTCTCTGGGCAAAATTTGAAGTGCTGGGTAAACAAGTACACGCATCCATGCCCCAAGCAGGCATCAATGCCCACCGGGCGTCCGCCCATATGGTGGTGCAACTAGACAATACTCTAGCGCAAGAATACCCGGTGGAAGATCCCGTTTTCGACCCGCCCAACTCCACTTTTGAGCCCACCCAGCATGATGCCAATGTACCCAACGTCAACACCATTCCTGGCAAAGAAGTCTTCTACTTTGATTGCCGCATTCTGCCCAACTATAGCGTCGACAATGTCCTGGCTACCATGCAGCGAGTTGCCCAGGAAATCGACCACAAGTTCCAAGTCGAGACCAAGGTCTCAGTGGCGCAGGTTGCGCGCGCGGCTCCGGCCACCTCGAATGACGCACCGGTGGTAGCTTTGGTATCAGCGGCGATTCGAACGGTCAGAAAGGTAGAACCGGTACCCATGGGAATCGGTGGCGGCACCGTAGCTGCCCACTTCCGCAAAAACGGCATTGCCGCCGTGGTTTGGTCCACCATGGACGATCTCGCCCATCAACCGAACGAATATTGTGTGATTGACAATCTGGTAGACGACAGCAAAGTATTCGCCCATATGTACATTGCGTCGAAGTGAGGCGGTTGCGAGGGTCCTGACCGCTTGGTAATATCTAAAAAATTGTGAGTCATCCCCGAAATGTTTCTGTCGGGGATCTCGTGAGCTAATTGCCAATTCAATACAATGGAAAGACCTGGGTCCCCAGCAGAAACGATCTGGGGATGACGCCGGTTGGTCGGAGATCTTGCAGGTACTAGTCTGGATAGATGTAATCTTCGATGAGTTTTCGATAGAGGGTGGGTAGAATGGTAAACCAGATCCCCTCGCCTTTGGCGCCCCAATACTGAGCTTCCCGCATAACCGTTCCCCGAGCCCAAATGACTTCCTCCGAGTTGGGCAGCTTGAACTCCAGGTCAACCATGGTGCCGGTAGGTACATCGGGTTCGATAAGTTTGTGAAAATATATGCCGGTGGTAGAAATATCGGAGGTCCGCACCATGTACGGCTCCTCTCCCATGATCTTGTTCATGTAGATATCCAATGACTTTCTGGGCTCCACTCGATTCTCAAGACTTCCGGCAACCATGGCTTCCTCCTTCGGGCTTCTGGTGTCAGGAATGGTACGCATAGGTATACTAGTATCCCACCTATGCATACACGTCAATTTTTTTGCCGGATTATTTTATGACGGACTTGCCATCGTAGAGCTTGTGAAACTTCTCTGCGTCTTCGGTGCTGCCGACAATGTCGCCGTAGTGCATGGGAATGCTGATTTTGGCACCGATGGCCCGAGCGGCCTCCACGGCTTGCTCCGCGGTCATGACGTAGGTTCCGGACACCGGTAACAAGGCGATGTCAACTTGCAGATTCTTCATCTCGGGAATGAAGTCGGTGTCTCCGGCGAAATAAATGCGGCTGCCCCCCATCTCGAAAACATAGCCCACGTGACCGGCCGCCTGCGGGTGATAGTGTTTGTCGGTATTATAGGCCGCCACCGCCTCGATGGGCACACCCTGGACCTCCAACTGGTCGCCCGGTTTGACCACCTTTACCAGTCCCGGGATCAATTCCTGGCAATCGGTCGTGGCTACGTAAACGGTGTCTGGCTTGTCAATTTTGGCAAGATCCTCCGGGGAGCAATGGTCAAAATGCTCGTGGGAGATCAGTATGATATCGGCTTTTGGCAGCCCCTCGGGCAAATGAAATGGATCCGTGTAAAGGATCTGATCTCCTTCGATACGGAAACAATCATGGTTCACCCGATAGATTTTATCGATCATGGCAATCCCTTTTTACCCTGAGCGCTGCTAACGAAATGAAGTTGGATCTATCTCGTGGCGCTTGAGCAATTTGTAGAAGTTAACGCGGTTGATTCCCGAAATTTCCGATGCTTTGGATATGTTACCAACCGACTCAGTCAAGATTTCCCGCAGGTACTTGCGCTCAAATTCCTCCAAGACCACTTTCTTCATGGTCTTGAAGTCCCGGCTGCTTACCGTCGACGGCTGTTTTTGTAGCGAGGCAACCAAACGCGAGGGCAAATCTTGTACCGTTATGGTTTTGGTGGAGGCAAGGATGACAGCTTGCTCAATAAGGTTTTTCAGCTCACGCACGTTGCCGGGATAATGGTGACGCATGAGCAAATCCAGCGCCTCGGTGGAAATGCTTTCGATCGGTCTCTGGTGGTTGACCGCCGC
>JAUVBB010000398.1 GCA_030591445.1 Deltaproteobacteria bacterium
AACGGTGACACCATTGACTTTGATCTGATCACCGCCATTCCAGATGAGCCGCCTTGGCCGGTTTCCCGCTCGGAGCGGCGCCGTGGCCTGGATGCCAGCGAAGCCAAGTCGATTTGGAAACTCGAGCATATCCTGGGCCAACATTCCCGACTGATCTCAGCCTTGGCCCAATATCTGGCCGGCGGCCATCAACTGGTCTACGTCATGGGCAATCACGACCGTGAGTTTCATTTTGGCGGGGTACAGCAAGCCTGGCTCGATGCCTTACAGCAGGCGGCCGGCCGAGAGAAGCTCTCTTTTCAACCGTCCCAAGTGGTATTCGAGCCCTGGTTCTATACCGTGCCCGATAAAATCTTCGTTGAGCACGGCCAACAGTACGACTATTACGTCTCGTTTCGCCACTTGCTCCAGCCTACGGTCAAACGCAAGGGCGAGGAACAAATATCGTTGCCCATGGGCAACCTGTCCAATCGCTACCTGATCAACAAGCTGGGTTTTTTCAACCCCCACGCCTCTGACTACATTCTCAATGTGTTCGCATACTTATGGCACTGGCTCCGTCATTATGCCTTCACTCGCCGCTCCATTGTCCTGCGCTGGCTATGGGGTAGTCTGGTGGTCCTGTTCCGCATGTTGGGCCTGCGCCGCCGGCAAATTCGCAAGCCCCGTGACTTAGATCGCCTGCTGCCGCCGGTGGCCAAGCGTTACGGCCTGGAAGAAAGCACCGTCCGCGCCTTATGGGACCTGCACGACCCGCCCATCACCGGCCGCCTGTTCCGCATGATTCGCGAGTTCTGGATTGACCGGGTTTTAATAGCCATCTTCATGACCGGCGGCACCATCGCTTTGGCCCTGGTGCCCATTCCCCTCTGGATCAAACTAATGGTGCCCCTGAGTTCTTTTCCCCTGCTCTATTTCATTTACGAATGGGCGGTGGCCGGCGAATCGGTCTTCGCCATCGAAAAAAAGACCCCGGTAGTGGCCCGCAAAGTCGCCCAACTGCTTTGTGTAAACTTAGTCGCCTTTGGCCACACCCACAAACCCAAGCTCCTGCCCTTGGGAAAAGACGTCACCTTCGTCGATACCGGCACCTGGGCCCCGGTCACCCTACCGGGCCAACCCGATGTTTTGGCCCCCGGCCTGCGCACCTATCTGCTGGCCGATTTCAGCATCGACCCCCCGCTGATTCAATTGCGTTCTTGGTTGGAAGACAAATCAGGGGCCAGCTCTGTTAGCTCTGCCTGACCCCTGGAGACATTCATTGCCGCGATCTTGAAATCGTCCAGGCGGCTCAGGGGTATTTCCATCTCCACCACTACTCCGGTCTCGGTGTACTGTTGCCGTATTTGCTTGGCCTGGAATTTGTCGGTCAGTTGATGAACCTTTCCCGCGTGTTCAAAGTCCATGGTGAGTCGCACCGCGATCATGGGTATGACCTCGCGTTTGGCGGCGAGTCGCAAGCATGATGAGGCAACACCTCCGTATGCCCGGGCCAGGCCACCAGCACCCAGCTTGATGCCACCGTAGTACCTGGTGACAACCACCATGACTCGGTCTACGCCCTGGCGCTCGATGGCGCCGAGTATGGGTCTTCCGGCCGTGCCCCCAGGCTCCCCATCGTCGTTGAACCGATACTCGTTGCCGATACGGTATGCCCAGCAGTTGTGGGTAGCCTGGTCCTCGCGCACCCGTTCCAAAAACTCCATGGCCTCTTGCGCCGAATTCACTGGCGCGGCCCGGGCGATGAAACGGCTCTTTTTTACGTCTTCTGCATACTCGGCCTGTCTGGCGAGAGTGATGAAGGGGGACTTGCTCATTTGATGGAATGTAGCAGATCCTGCCTGCAGATGAAATCAGTGAGGAGTAGGAGGGAGACGTTGGCCCTTAGAAACCGAAGCGATAGCCGGCGGCGGTGGTGACGCCGCGGGCGTTGGCATCGCCGGTGATCAGGAAATCTAAGCCAACGTCGTGGTAGCGGATCTCGCCGAAGAATTCACCGATGCCCAGATGGTAGCCCAGACCCAATCGGGTCTGAAAGCCGGACATGATTTGATCTTCGGTATTGGTCAATTCGAAGGAGTGTAAATTGGCGTGGAGAAAATAGACGCCGTAGCCAATACCGTAGTAAGGGCGCAAGGCTCCCAACTCGGCCGCCAGGGTCACATCAAACGACAGGATCATAATCCGTTGCCAAAGGGTGTAGCCGTAGTTGCCTACCGCCGGATCGTTGGCTTCGGCATTGAGCCCGGGTTCCAGGTAGGAAAACTCCAAGGACAGGCCGGGCACCAGCAGGCCGCCTAGTGCGTCTTTGAGCATACGCAGATCGTAACCGGCTTCGAGTGAGCCAAACATGACTACGCCCAGGTCCGAAACCGGAATGGTGGCCCCTATCTTGGGCGCCAGGCGGATGCCCAGGAGTTTGTCGGGCTGTGGCTCCTCCATGGCCGGTGCCGCCTCAGGAGCGGCGACCTCTTCGGCCAGAACGGGCAAGGCGAATAGAAGTAACGATATCATTATGGCAAGTATACGCATGGCGGATTCTCCTTTCCTATCGCACGATCTCAGCTCTCACTGGAATACTTGCCCAGCAGAACGGTGGTGGAGGTCGAAGTGATATTGGTATCCGTGCTGCCTCCAACCCAGTAAAAGAAGGCGCCGAAGAACACCAGGCCCGATCGGTAGCGCACGCCCTTTTCGATTTCCTGGGCAAAGGTGATGGTGGTGCTGGTCATGCTGCTAAAGTCCGGGAAGCAATCCGCCACGCAGTTTTCCGTGGTCTCGGCATTGGCCTTTTCGCCGGCATTGGCGAAGTTATCGGCGCCGCCGCCGCCCCAACCGTTGAAGAGGTAGATGTAGTTATTGACATGAATGCCGGTCAGTCCGATGCGGTTGTTTTGGGTAGACAGGTTCACCGATGTCCAGGCCAAGAGACTACCCAACACGGTAACTCCATCGAGCTGCGAAGATTCCATGGGCTTTACCGGATCGCCATCCCCGCGATCCCCACCGGAGCCACCGGCCGCCAAAAGGTAATTATTGCTGGCAATAGCGGTGGCATTGCTGGGACCAATATGGGTCAGCACATGCTCGGCCCGCGGGGCAAGCATATCCGTCCCGGCGTTCCAGACGCTCTGCAAATCTCGACCATCGGCGGAAAGCGCCACCCACTCGCTGGTGGCAGTGGCATTGTGGCCCGGACTGACGGCGGGTCCGATGCGCCCGCCGGAAACATATAGATAGACATGGTCGGGGTCGACCCGCACGGCCACCGCGGCAACATCGTAGCGCGGCGTTAATAGTTCGGCCATCTCCGCCCAGTTGCCCAGCGAACCGATGGGCAAGGGCACCACGTTGGTGTCGACCGTGCCGCTGCCATCATCGACCCAGCTGGTCTCGGCACCGCCTACCGCAATGTTGGCCAGCAATAAACTCTCGGTTCCGGACAGGCCGTTGGCCACGTCCGAACGATAGACGCGAAAATGATCGACCGCGGCATGATCGGCAACTGTCCAGGTCAGGGTCAGGCTGGAGTCTGCCGGCACCCGGACCGGTTCTTCGTCGGAGGGCAAAGTCTCCCCCAGAGGATTGTCAGTGGAATCTTTCATTACCGCCGAGACCTTGTAATACCAAGTACCGGCTGCCAGCGAACCACCGGCGGCGGCAACAGCAGTCTTTATCACCGGTGCCGTATCGGCCCCCAGGATCTTGCCCCTGAGCACATTGGCAAGCGTGCTTGCCGAAGCAACTGCCGGCTCATCTCCGTCAACAGAGCCACCGATGGCGTACAAATAGCGGCCCACGTTAATCAGCGACAAACCGGTTCGGGGCTCGGGCAAAGCTTTGTCGAGCAGGTTCCAGTTGCCCAGTTGGCCGAAATTGGACATGACCGACACTTCCACACTGTCGAGCACCGCCATCACGGTATTGTCCACATCATAGTTTACGCCGCCGACGGCATAGACAAAGCGATTGCCCAAATCATCGAAGCCTACCGCCACGCCATGGGCGCGCCGGGGGACGTTCAGTGAGCTGAGAATCGCCGGTTTTTCGTCCAACTTTCCGGAAGGCGTGGTCACCGCGAAGGCGGCATACAGGTCGTAGGAGCCATCGTCCAGGTGCTGTACCCGCACCAGATAAACGCCGGTGGCCGGCAAATTCATGTCGCACTGAGCGGTATCAATGCCTGCCTCGGGCACATCTTTCTGAACGGTAATAGTGCCGACGTCGCAAATGGCCGCCTCGGACCAGGTCTCGTCCAACATGGCGATGGCCAGAATCGGGGTCGTTCCGTCGGCCAACATCCCGGTCTTGAAGTTGCGGCCGGTCACGGTAATGGTCTCGGTGGCCTCTTTATCACCCCGGGCCGGATTGACGGTCAGGATGTCTGGCGGCGGATCGGGCAGCAGGGTAAAGGCGTTCGGGATGAGGCCATAGCTGCTGTCGGGATTAACTACCTTGATAGAGTAAGGTCCGCCTACGCGGATGCGGGCATCGTCGGTATCAGAAGGCACCACCGCCGACATGACCGAGTTTTCGCTGACACTGCCCAGAGTCAGTAGGGCCTCCCGTATGAGCGGGATTTCTTCGATGATGGCCTCGTTGACAACATCTGGAATCAGAATAAAAACCTCCGGTGTGGAAGCCAGCCCATTGCCCAAGGCATTGCTGGCGCAAATCTCGATCTTGGTGCGTTCCTTCACCCAGCCAAAGGCGGGATCCACATCCGCGCACATGTCCAGGCTAGGTGGCTGCACGGCAGTGTAGGCAAAGGCCAGGGTAGCCGAACAACCCCAGGGATTGACCACGGTCAAATCGTATTCCCCCACCGGAATACCGGCCGGTACCACGGCACTGAGCTCAGAGCTGGATACCACAATGACGTTCTCCAGATCGTAGTTGTTCTGGGTACCATTCTCGGTCAGAAAAACGCTGGGCGGCGTGCCGTCGCCAGCGGCGCGGAAATAATTGCCGGTAATGATCACGGCCACATCGTCTTCGTTGGAGCCCTCCTGAGGATTGATACCGACAAGCTCGGGCGGCGGCACCACTTCAAAGGCATTGGCCAAGGTATCGGTGCAGCCCTCCGGATTGGTGACCACCAGATCGTAGAAACCGGGCGTCAAGTCGGCCGGTACCACTGCGGCCAGTTCGGTGCTGGAATTGAATACCAGGGTAGCCAACAATATTTCGGCCCCGCCGCCACTGGGCACCAAGGCCGCTGTGGGCAAGGTCCCGTCGCTCTCTACCCTGAAATAACGACCGCTGACAATCACATCGGTGCTCATTTCATTGCAGCCCACCACCGGTTCGATACCGCTAATCTCGGGCGGCGGTACCACTTCGAAGGCATTGGCCAAAGTGTCGAAGCAACCCTCGGGATTGGTCACCATCAGGTCGTAGAAACCCGGTTCCAATCCCGGGTCCACCTCGGCCCGAAGTTCGGTGGCCGACACAAAAGTGATGGCGTCTAATACAAACTCGGCGCTGCCGCCGGCCGGTATCAACACCAAGCGCGGCAAAGTACCGTCGCCGGCCTCACGAAAATGCTGGCCACTGACCGTAACGCCGGTGGTCAATTCATTGCAGCCCACTTCCGGCACGATTCCGCTTAGCTCCGGGGGTGGGACAATTTGCACACTGTCGGCGAGCATACCTTCATGCTCATTGGGATTGACGATCACTACATCGTAACTGCCAATCGCCAAACCGGCCGGAACATCCGCGGTAAGACTGCCTGTGCTTTGCTTGAACAAAACCCCGGCAAGTTCTGTCTCCACCCCGGAGTCGGACACCAGTTTGACCACCGGCAGCACCAGGGTCTGCTCCCCTTCGACTACACTGATGGGCAGCGGCGAGAAGTCTTCCCCGTCGATAACAATGGTGCCCCCCAAATCGGTACACCACACCGCCTCCACCGGAAATCCCCGGTCGGCCCGGGCCACACTGGTGGGATTGGGTTGCGGTCCATCGATGGTAAGTTCCGAAACACTACAAGCCGGCAGCCAAACCAAGGCCGCACTCAACCATATCAAAACTCCAAACATCCTTCGCATGCCAAAACTCCTTTCGCAGGCAAAAGCATTTCTAAAGATATGCAGATATTCCCGAATTATGCTCTTGGGGTCCCTTTTTTGCCAGTTTAATTAGCAAATGAATAGGGATTGACAATGCTGCTTGGGTACCCCATTATGCTAGCAAGTACTTGCTAGCATAAACAGAGGACACCATGACTACACGTATGTCGACGCAAGAGCGGCAGATTCAAATTACCGATGCCGCCATCAAGATCATTGGCGAAAGAGGTCTACGGGCATTTACCGTGGCCCAGATCGCACAAGAGGTAGGTATTAAAGATGGAACTATTTTCCGGCATTTTAACAACAAGGACGAGATTGTCCTGGCGATAATCGACCGACTGGAAAAGAACTTTGCCCAAACAATCCCGGTTCCCAGCGCCGATCCCTTGGCCGATCTGGGGAAGTTCTTCTTGAACCGGATCAAGGTGGTCACCCGTCAGCCCGGGGTTCAATCCCTGGTCTTCTCTGACCAACTGAGCCATGCGGGCGGCGAGGTCGGCCTCAAGCGAGTTACCGAGTTGCGTAAGCAGGGACGCAAGTACATTCGATCTTGCCTTCAGGCCGCGGCTCAAGACCAACTCATTAGGCCGGATCTAGATATCGACGATATTCTGGTTATTTTCCAAAGTTCCGTAATGAGTCTCCTCTTTCTAGCCAAAGACAGTTCCCTGGAAGGATCTATTGAAGATCGTGCTCGACACGTCTGGAAAACC
>JAUVBB010000345.1 GCA_030591445.1 Deltaproteobacteria bacterium
AGATAGATTCCCTGCTTGATTCGATGGCTAGCGAGTTGGGTGATCGCAAAGTCAAACTCCCACCGAAGGCCAAGAAGAAAAAGATCCAAAACAAACCAGCAAGGGCAGTACCACCGAAAGCAAAACCACCGAAAGCAAAACCGGCTATTCAGAACGCGGATCAGATTAGGGCCTTTGTGAAAAACTACCTGGCTTCCCTCAAGGGCGATACCTACTATGACTTACTAGGCATCGAGCCTGGCGCCGAGGAGCAGGAAATTCAATCCGCCTACCAGACTTTGGTTAAACAGATGAAGCCGCCGGAGTCTGCCCCGGCAGATTTGCAAAAAGAGATATCTTCGGTTTTGGGTAAAGTACGCAAGGCATTCGCCATCTTGAGCAAGCCGGACCGCCGGCGCGCCTATGATTTTCTCATTGAAAGCGAAAAAGACGAACTGGATTTTTAGGCAACTTTAGGGTGGCTTTGCTTAGTCGTTGTCGAGAACCCAATCCGGCTCAACGTCTTGTATCGTTAGCTCTTCGCGAGCCTTGAGCAATTGCTCATCGGTGTTGCGCAGGCGGGCGGTTAAGATCTGCAAAAAGCTCCAAAGCAGCTTGATACCGGAGGGAGGATCTCGCCGAATGAAGCTATAGAATTGCTTGCGGCCAATGACCAGCAAGCGAGACGGGCCGATGGATGTGATGGTTGCGGAACGGGGCGCGTTGTCAATGAGTGCCATTTCGCCAAAATGGCTGCCCTGCTCAAGCTGCGTGATTTCCTGATCCCCTTTGGAAACACGAACCTTTCCCTGAACCAACAGGAACATCTCATCGCCAATAATGTTTTCTTCAATGATGGTCTCGCCGTCCCGGGCCGTTTTGCTATAGGTGAGATTCATCAGCGTGACCAATTCTCGATAGCTCAAGTAGCGAAACAAGGGAGCATTGCGCATAAGCTCCATGCGTTGTCGTAACTCTTGCGCTGCTTCTTTTTCATCGTGATCGATTTGTAGAAAGATGACCGAGATATTGTCTTTGCCACCGCGATCATTGGCCATGTCGATGAGCTTTTGAGAAACCTCAGCGGCAGGATTGGCGGTCAAGACGGCCTGCAGATCATTGCCAGACAGGTAGCCATGCAGCCCATCAGAGCAAAGTACAATTTGATCGGAGGGCAGCAAGTCAAAATGCAGGGTATCGATTCTTACACTTTCCTGTATGCCCAATGCTCGGGTGATGACATTTTTGTATCTGGCATTGCGGGCTTCTTCTTTGGTGATGTTGCCACGTTTGAGCTGCTCGTTAACCAAAGAGTGATCTACGGTGAGTTGATGAATCTGACCTTCTCGAATCAGATAAATACGCGAATCGCCCACATGGGCGATGAAGGCACCGTCATCCGCCATCAACAAGAAAGAAAGGGTGGTTCCCATCCCGTGACGCTTCTTGTCCTTCTGGCCCTTCTGGTACACAGCAGCGCATGCCTGTTGGGCTGCCTCTTCGATGGCCGCTAGGATCTTATCGCGTTGCTCGTGGGAATCGTCCACCTTGTAATTCAAGATTAAGTCGGATTGCTTCTGCAAAAAGGCTTGTGAAACCTCCACGGCCGTGGCCGAGGCAACTTCACCGGCGGCGTGGCCACCCATGCCATCAGCGACCACGTAGAGACCGAGTTGGTCATCCACCAAAAAAGCGTCTTCGTTGTGCTTGCGGCGCTTACCAACATCTGTCTGGCCGAATGCGGAACGTTTCACGCGCTCTTTTCTCCTAGAATCTATCCCTTGCGTGGCTGGTAAGCTATCAGAGCTAACCCCATCCGGTCAAGTAGAGAGCAAAGAAAACAGCGTATTACTCGGCAAACAATTCGAGTTGGCCTTGGCCGGCCGAGGCTTTGGCTGGTTTCTTTTGGGCGGGCATAAAACAGGAACCACCGCGATGGGCATTTTGACATCGGCAAATGTTGATTTCCATCCCTAAGCGATTACCAATATGAATCAGGCGTTGGTATCCTTTGGTTCGGGTTCGATCGGGAAGCAGTTTGCTGGACTGCTGAACGCCTACTTTGCGCCAAGTCTGTCCCTGGAAGCTTCCTTTAATGAGATGATAATGTGCTAGCGGTAAAGACTCTTTGAAATGCTCGAGCATGTGGCTGCGCAATACCAGGTAAGAGGCATTGGTTCGCCTTACTCCGGCGGAATAGAGGTAACGAACCATTTCTTCCAGGTGGCCCACGGTATCAGACAAAAAAGGGATGAGTGGGTCAAGCCGGCCCTGGACCTCTACCCCCCACTTAATAAGTTTGCGGATAGAGTCGATACGATCTTGTGGTGGGGCGGAGCATGGCTCGTAGAGAGATGACAAGTTCTCATCCATGGAAATCAGCGAGACCTGGGCATGGACCTGCCCGCGATGTTTTTTGAAAAGTGTGCCAAAAGAATCTGGTACCAGACCGCGGGTGACAAAATGCAGTTCGCAACCTGCCTCCAGCGTTACCCGCATGGACTCAGCAGCCAGCTCCTGCAGGGCTTCGATGGGCTGAAAAGAATCACTGGCAGTATTGAACAAAATGCCGGCAGGCAATGCATCCCGGCGGCGGCGAGATTCGAGTTCGCGCCTGAGAATACTGGGCAGGTTGTAACGCAGTCGTACTACCTCGTCCTTGGCATGGGTCAATTTCTGGGGACAGCACAGACAGCGATAATGACAACCTTCGGACAAATTCACCGCGGCCATACCCTCGGTACAAGGTCTGTGTGTTCTTTCCAGCGCATGCTCGACTTCTATCAGCTCAATGGGGTTGTTCGATTCGGTGGGTTTGTCGCTGACACTGTACATGTGTATAGGATAATCTTGTTTGGGCTTTGCTGTCAACGTACGGATATAACTCGATTTCAGCACGATTTCAGCCATTGTAATCTATCACAAATAACTTTTTTCTTGCGCGAGCAAGATTGCCTATGTCAAAGTACGCGACTGTTCATTAGCGAAGCGGAATAAAACCTATCTCAGCTTGGTTGCTAGAATTGTTTACACGCTTACAAAACAAAGGAGCTAAAACATGAAAATGGCAAAGACGTTCCGTGCGGTTCTGATTGCACTTCCGGTCGTTTTCTTGGTGTTTTCCGGTTGCAAGGTCGGAGAAAAGGGAGACACCAAGAGCACATCTTCGACGACCGCAGCTGCCTCTGCCGAGCAAACTGTCGATCAGAAGGTAAAGGTTGAGTTTTACGTCATGTCGATGTGCCCGTTCGGGGTCAAGGTTGAAGACGCCATTGCTCCGGTGCTGAAGAAATTTGGTGGAGATCTCGACTTCGAACTTGATTTCATTGGTAGCATCAAGGGAGACAAACTGACTTCCCTGCACAAAGAGCCAGAGGTCAAGGGTAACATCGCCCAGATCTGCGCCAACAAGTATGCTCCGGAGACGTATTTTGAGCTCGTCTCCTGCATGAACAAAAATTACCGCCAGATTCCTGGCAACTGGGAAAAATGCGCCAAAGACACCAACATGCCCATGGACAAGATGAAGGCCTGCTACGAAGGACAAGAAGGCAAGGATTTGATGAAGGCCTCCTTTGAGAAGGCCAAAGCCCGCAAGGCCAGCGGCAGTCCGACCATCTATATCGGTGGCGCCCAATATCGCGGCGGAAGAACCGAGAAAGCCTTTACCCGGGCGATTTGCGCTGCCTACAAATCCAAAAAGCCAAAAGTTTGTGCCGACTTGCCGCCGCCGGTTAAATTCCCGGTAACCATTCTTTCTGATGCTCGCTGCAAAGAGTGCCGCACAAATATGATCGAGCAGCAAATGAAATCACTCTTCCCTGGCGCTGAGATCAAGGTAATCGATTACGGTACCGACGAGGGCAAGAAACTCTTCGCCGAATTGGGAACCAAGCAACTTCCGGTTATGCTTTTCGGCAAAGATGTCGAGAAGGCCGAGAATTATGCTCGCCTGCAGCGCTCCCTCAAACCCCATGGCGACAAGCTGATGCATGCTCGGTGGGCTCGCTTCGATCCTTCCAAAGAGATCTGTGACAACAAGCAAGATGACACCGGCAACGGCAAGGTGGACTGCGACGATGGCGATTGCAAGTACGCCTTGGCCTGTCGCAAGGACGCCGACAAAAAATTGGAACTGTTCGTCATGTCCCAATGCCCCTATGGCGTCAAGGCTCTTGATGCGATGAAAGAGGTGTTGGACAACTTCAAAGGGAAAATCGATTTCAAAGTGAACTTTATCGCCACCGAAGAAGGCGAAGGCTTCCGAGCCCTGCACGGCCAACCAGAAGTGGATGAGAACATCCGCGAGCTGTGTGCCATAAAGTATTATCCTAAGAATCACAAGTACATGGACTACATCTTGTGCCGTAACAAGAATATCCGTTCAAACGAATGGAAGTCTTGTACTGGTAAGAGCACCGGTATTGATACCAAGAAAATCGACAAGTGTTTCTCCGGTAAAGAAGGCAAGGACCTGTTGCGGAAAAACATCAAGATCGCCCAAGGCCTGAAGGTAACCGGCAGTCCTACTTGGTATGCCAACAATAAATTTCGCTTCTCCGGTCTGGACCCCGAGACCATTAAGAACAACCTGTGCCGCTACAACAAGGGGTTGAAGGGTTGTGACAACAAGCTAACCGGGCCAAGCAAGAAAAAAGGCCGCGGCGGCGGTGGCGGTGCCTGTAAGTAATCGTCTCCGAGTCTGAAACTCAAAAGAGGTGTGGCCTAAGGCCGCACCTCTTTTTTTTGGGGCGAGAGGCTTCTACTCTTCTGATTCCATTTCACGTCTTAGTTCTGGGTCGTCGTCTTGCCCTTCTTCGTCCTGGTCTTAATCAGCCTTTTTACGCATTGCCTCCGCTTCATTTTTTATTTGCTCTGCGTGAAGCCGCATTAATTCCGCGGCCGCCGCAGCTCCAGCCTCTTCTTCTTCTTTCATCAATCTATGTTTTTCTATCTCTTCATTTTTCTTTCTTTCCCGCTCTTCGGCAATTCTGCGGCGATGCTCCAAGACCGCTTTTCGGGCATTCTCGAGAATCTCTTGCTTTCTTGCCTTTTCTTCTTGCCGGCGAATCGTCTCCGGATCCAGCACGGCGCCACTTTCGTCAAGCTCGTCATCGATCAAGCGGTCAAGGGCAGGGCTAGAAGCGGAATCGACCATGGTCTCTCTATGGTACTGCGGGTTTGGTAAAGCCATGTTCTGATGGGCTTTGCGCTGAACCGAATAGTCCGCACGAGCGCCGTGCCACATTTGACGTACAAATTCCCATTCCGCCACTTCTTTCTTGAAGGCAGAACGGCTCAAGGTCGGGGTCTTAACAGGCTGGCTGGGTGCCACCTGATCCCAATCCTCGGTTCCGTCAACGGTATCGAGAGGATCGGCGGCTTGGACGCCAGGATGGGGAGCCAGGCAAAAGAATGCCGCTGCCAGGCAAAGACGAATAGCAATAACGATTTCCTTCATGGATTCCTCTCGCAATCTTCCGAATCAGTCTGCGGGCGTGTCCAACTGGACGACGACGCCTTGGGTGGTTTGGTCGTTTTGAACAACAATTTTCTCATGGCAGCCGATGGCCAGCAACGTTCCCTCTCCGTAAAGACGTTCAAAGCCCTCGGCCACCACCAGGGCCTGATTGGCTGGCCGGATTAGCTGAATCAGGTTGTTGGGAAAGAATGTCCCGGTGCCGTTGAAGACCAGATAGGCCGCCTCGGCCAACAATGGATTTGTTGCCGGCGATGATGCCTTGATTTGCCCATTGATGATGTCGGCGCAGGATAGCGTTTGGCCGTCCACCAATTCTGGCAGCAAAAAATAGACATAGCCACTGGTGGGCAGCACGACCATGTCTCGATCAAAACTAAGGTCTAGCACTACGCTTCCATATGCGGATAGGTCCTCGAATGGCTCACAGCGCCCGGACAGACAAAGCACTTGCCCGGGCTGGCCGCAATCATCGACCTTTCGGCATTCAGTATCTGTCGAAGAGGATCCGCCACACCGTAAGGAACAAAAGGCAGCGGTTACAATGACAATGCCCATGGATAGCTTACAAAACCTCAACACCCACACCTAATACCATGCCCCCTAAAAACACGCAACCAGCTCTTGCAGCTCTTGCAGAAATGAGTTGATCATGAGCGCCAGGAGATGCAAACTGTGGGGCCGATGACGCCTGAATCAACGATGCAATCCTCTTGGCGAGGATACCGCAAATATGCATTTGCCCTGCTCTGGGCAGTCATCCTCTCGTTTCTTTTCCTAACCCGGGAAATCATGGCGCCCTTCTTGGGTTCGCTGCTAATTGCCTATCTTTTGGCCCCATTGGTGGCCTGGCTGGGCCGGATAAAATTCAAGGGTGGCAAGACGACGTTGCCCAACTGGGTATCGGTACTACTGATTTACGGCGTACTTGGCCTGACGGTATGGCTATATTGTTTTCTGGCGGTGCCAAAGATATCGGCAGAATTTGGTAAGCTGGCCAAAGAGGGCGAAAATCTCTTTCAGACCCTGACGCCCGAACAAATCGAGGAATATTCACAGCGAGTCAAGACCTGGGTTGAAGACAGCGGTCTACCGGTACGCATTGTCACACCGGCCACCCAACCCGCTGAAGGAGATCTTCAGCCTGGCTTTGTCCTCGACCTTGATGAAGTCATTCGCGCTTCAGTCGCCGACTTGGCCCAATGGGCCAAAACTGCCTTCTTTCGATTCCTGAGAGTGGGCCCGGCCTTTGCCATGAATTTGTTCCGTAGCGTGCTCATGACTTTTCTGATTTTGATGGTGGCGGCTTTTCTGCTCATGAGTCACGAGCGCCTGCTGAATTTTTTTCAATCTCTGTTTCCCAAGCGTCACCATTTAGCCTACCGCGAAGTGCTCAAGGAAATGGACATCGGTCTGACCGGCGTGGTCCGCGGCCAAGTTATGATTTGCGTGGTCAACGGCGTACTAACCTTCGTCGGCCTCCTCATTATTGGTGTAAAATTTCCCGTAATTTTATCTACCCTGGCGGCGGTTTTGAGCCTGATTCCTATTTTTGGCTCAATTATCTCTTCGATACCGATTGTTGCCGTTGCTCTAACCGGAAGTTTCTACGCAGGTTTTGCCACGTTGGGTTGGATTGTGGGCATTCATCTGCTTGAAGCCAACCTCTTGAATCCCAAAATTATTGGAGATGCCGCAAAAATTCATCCGGCCTTGGTGATTTTCTCCCTGGTTGCCGGTGAACATTTTTTTGGCATTATCGGTGCCTTGTTTGCTGTTCCCATTACCGCGGTAGGATTGGCCATGTTCAAGGTCTTTCATCGACGCGCTATCAAGTGGAACCAAGAGCATGACCAAGAATCTCATGCCATTGCAAAACCAGAGACCGGGAATACCTAAAGCAAAAAACTGCAAACACTTCATACCTAGCAGTATTTACGGGGCATATGGGGTTTAGTTGAAAAACTTTATTGCAGTAGCCGGCAACATAGGTACCGGCAAGACTTCCTTGGTTCGGTTCCTGAGTTCCAAATACGATCTCAAACCATTCTTCGAACCCAACGAAAAAAACCCCTACCTGACCGATTTTTACCGCGACATGAGGCGATACGCTTTTCGCTCCCAGATCTATTTTCTAACCCACAAATATCGCCTGCATCGGGATCTAGAACGATACCCCGGTACGGTCATTCAAGATCGCACCATCTACGAAGATGCCGAAATATTTGCCAAGAATTTGCACCGATCCCGCTACCTCAACAAGCGTGATTACGCCACCTATCGTGAACTATATGAGACCATCCGCAAGGATCTGGCGCCTCCCGATGTCATGATCTTCCTCCGCTGTCCCATGAAAACCATGCGTCAACGCATTGCCAAACGGGGACGGAGGATGGAAAAACAGATATCTTACCGCTACTTGAAGAACCTGGACCTCCTCTACTCCGAGTGGATTGCGGGCTACCAGCAGTCTCCAATCATC
>JAUVBB010000145.1 GCA_030591445.1 Deltaproteobacteria bacterium
CAAACTCCTTCTCAATTACCAGACGATTGATTTTCGCATTTGTTTTCATGAAGATAATAAACCAAACGTCGCAAAGTAATGCAACAGAGTTGTGATAAATCATTAGGCCATTTGGTACGGGGATCTCGTGAATAACCCGTTAATACAGGATGTTAGAGAAACCTGGGTCCCCGACAAAAACGACTCGGGGATGACGTGCTTTTTTTGTCCTATTTTCGACTAGGACTAGATCAGGACGATGCCGTCATCGGAGGGGCCGCTTACTATTTGGCTGGCGCGGCGCTGTTCTTCGAGTCTCTCTTCTGTTAGTTGCTCAAGTTCTTTCAATATTTCAGGGTGTTGTTGGGCGAGTTCCTGAAATTCTTCTCGGGGCAGAAAAAGAAACTCTCCGCCGCGGGTTGCCTTGACGGTGGCAGTGGCAGGGGAGTCGTGAATCAGGGAAATTTCGCCGAAAAGGGAACCTTCGGCCAATTTGGCGAGCGTGATCTTGGCGCCGTCCTGGGTTTTGCTGACCTCGGCTTCGCCGCCTAGAATGAGGTACAGGCCTGGTGATTCCGATCCCTCGCGAATAACTACCTCATCGGTGGGTACGCCCACCGAGCCGAAACGATCCAGAATGTCGCGGCGGTCGTCAGGAGAGAAGGGTTTGAAAACCAGCGAGGAGAGCATAAGATGATTCAGAAAGCGCTGGCGGGTGAATTTCGCCACTGCCCAGGTGAGGTCATCAAGCTCATCGGCCGCGTCTTCAAGCTCTTGAAAACTAAGTTCCAATACTTCGCACTCGGTTTTGGCCACGGCCGAAGCCACGCGGGCGGTGTCGGTAATCATTGCCATTTCGCCAAAAACCGAGCCCGATGCCAGCCGGGCCATGGTTTTTTCCTGACCGGCGCTGTGCTCCAGGACCTCCACTTCACCAAGGGCCAACAAGAATATGGATGTGGCCGGGTCTCCTTCTTGGATAATGGCTTCGCCCGGTTGGTAGGAGCGAGATTCTAACAGATCCAAGATGGGGAAAAAGGCGTCAGTGGCCAGCAGGGAAAGCAGCGGAATCGGGGGCACGCGTTGTGGAATCCGGCTTTCTGGATAGGATCGGGCACATTTCTCTGCACTGGCGTTGAGCCGATCGTTGATCGGCAGCAATTGATCAAGCTCAGTCTCGGGGTCGAGTGTCGGCAAGGGGCTCGGGGCCAGGTTGTGGTCCAATCGATCGGATTCGAAGCTATAGATCGATCCAACGGCATCCAGCGTGTTGTCAATCCTTGCTTGCAGCGTGGCTGCCTTTTTGGCCGCCGCCAGTCCCGGCAATGGGTGTCCCGATTTGACGCAATACTGCGCCAGATCATCAAATACCTCAAAGGCGCGGTTGGGTTTTTGCATGGCTTGCAAAACACGACCCACCTGGAAGCGACTCTCGATGTGGGTCGGCACTGCTGTGCAGATCGAAGCAAAAGCCGCTAAAGCCTCCTGGTAATTTTGTTCAAGGAAATTTTTTTGCGCCTTTTCGTAAAGAGCTACCAACTTCTCGGACATTCTTCCTCACTCCTTTCGAGATCGAGGACACGGAACCTGAATATTGCCATTTGAACATTTGTATGAGGGCATTTTTTTCTCGAACGATTCTACTAGCTGTATCAAAAGTATTGAACTATGGCAACCACAATCTCACGTTGATTCTATACCTTCATGCATTATTGGAAAGTTCTTGGCAAGCAAGGGGCTTTGCCGTAAGGATTAGCCATGTTTGCCGGGTTTGATATCGCACTTGTGATTGCTGGTGGTTTGCTGGCTGGTTTGGTCGGCTCGCTCATGGGTTTGGGCGGCGGGATCATCGCGGTTCCATTTTTGAACCTGGTCTTGGGTATTCCCATGCACACGGCCGCGGCGGCGGGATTGGTCTCCACCCTTTGCGTGTCTTGCAGTGCCGCCGGCCGATATTTGCGCAGGGGCGGTATGATTGACATTCCATTGGCGCTGCGGCTTGAGCTTTTTGCCGCGGCCGGCGGTTTGTTGGGTGGTTTTCTGGTCGGCTGGCTGAGTGGCTCGGTTTTGCAGGTCCTTTTTGGCGCCACCATGGCTTACGCTGCCATCCACATCCTGCGCACGGCCCATCAAGCACCCATGCGCCAAGATGTAACCACAAGGAAAAGCAGCTGGCGCATGCCCGCATCCTATCTGCTTTGCCTGGTGGCCGGGGTCATGTCCGGTCTGTTCGGGATTGGTGGCGGTATCGTTATGGTGCCGGTTTTGCACCTGTTTCTGGCTTTGCCCTTCAAGCACGCCACCGCCACCAGCAACTTCATGATGGGCCTGACCGCGGTTTCTGCCCTTTGCGGTTTCGTGGCCCGCCAACAGTTGGATTTGGCCGTATCCGGTCCGCTGGCTGCCGGGGTAGTGGTGGGTGCCTTGGCCGGTGCCAAACTCATGCCCCGGCTGCGCACGCCCCTGCTTAAAAGGATTTTCGGGATCGTGTTGGCCTTGACCGCTTTTGAGATGGCGAGAAAGGGCATGACCTCGTGGTAGATTCAGAAAATTTTGCCCGAAAACTAGGCACCGCCATGTTGGCCGGCTCCTTTCTGGGGGCCTTTCTTTCCCTGCTTGCGGTATCCGCCTTGGTTGTTCTTGGCGCCGATCTGACCCCTTGGCCCTTAGGCTTCGACGCTTGGTGGCAAGGCAATCACGCTTGGCTTCGCTTCGTCGCCGGTACCGGAATATTGCTGCTAGTAGCCATTCCAATTCTCATGCTGATAAGCGTCGCTAGTCGCGCCCTGCGCGCCCGAAACTGGGAAAATTTAATGGTCGTTGCCGGCCTGCTCACGATCTTGGCCCTGGCTTTTGTGCTAGCCCGATTCGGTTGGTAGGGGCCTGTCCCTACCCGTTTTTTTTAGGTTTTAGTTTCTTCGAGAGTCTGAGGATGTCGTCACGGTCGAAGCCCAAGAGTAGGGTGCCGGCGATGTCGATGACGGGAACGCCGTTGATGCGTTTACCCGATTTGAGGGCCTTGCAGGAAAGTTCGACTTGGGCGACCGGGTCCTTCTCGATGTCTTTTTCTTCAAAAGGAATGGCCTGCTGACGCAGAAATTGGGCGGCGGTTTTGCAGACGCCGCACCAGGAGGCGGAATAGAGCAGGATTCGATCTTGGGGCGAGGGCGCTAGTTGCTGGCATTGTTCCGGCAGAGCGGTGGAGGATTGGCCGGGCTCGCGTAGCAGATCGCGCTCGAACTTGAAGCGGCTTACCGGGCGGCAGGGATAGGTGCCGTCTTCGCGGGCTTCGTTCAGGTCGGCGATGTATAGGATTTTGGTAGATTGGCGTTGTTCGGGGCTCAGTTGCGTGTCGGTTACGATGACCTGGCCGCGGGCCGCTTCGGGAACTTCGTCGACCTTTTCCACGGTCAGGAAGCTTCCGTCGGCCAGGAGATAGGTGAAAAGGAAGTGATCGGAATCCTTGGTGACCTTGAGTTGCAAAAGCCCAGGCAGACCGGCATCGGCACTGGTTCCCGTTCCCGTCTTGCTTGTCTGATCGGGACAAGCCAGCAAGACGGCTGAGGCCATCAATAAGATATACCAAGTAAAAGAAGACCAGCGCATTGGCTGTATGATAGAAAAGTCGCTCGGGTCGGTCAAGTGGCAAATCCAATTGCGCATCGCGCGACGATGCACTAACATGACCCGCCTTGAAAGACTCAGCCGATACAATTTCTAGTAAGCATTCTTTTCTGGGCACCTATCTGCGCTTGCTGGGGGCGGTTCGGCCTTATGCTTGGCAGCTGTCTTGGGCTATGGTTTGCATGTTGATTTTGGCGGTGACCACCGGCGCCTACGCGTATTTTATCGGCCCCATGTTGAAATTTTTGGTATCGCGCGGACAGGAGGGAGGGCCAGAGATCCTGTCTTTGATTCCGGGCTTGGATGTGGGCGCGATGGATCGCAATGCCCTGCTGATGGCCTTGCCCTTGTTTATCCTGGGTATTTCCTTGATCAAGGGGATTAGCTATTTCGGACAATTCTATTTGATGGGCTTGGTGGGCCAGCGGGTGGTGGCTGACCTGCGGGTGCGCATGTTCGAGCACCTGACCGCGCTGAGCCCGGCATTTTTCCAGCGGGTACCCACTGGCCAGATCGTCAGCCGTTTTACCTCCGATGTCTACGCGGTCGAACAGGCGGTGACCTACTCGATTGCCACCTATCTGCGTGACACCATGCAGGTGCTGGTTTTGACGGTGCTGGCCTTCGTGTTGGATTGGCAACTGGCGTTCATTGCTTTTGTGGTGATGCCGGCAGCCGTTTTTCCCATTGTCCATTTTGGCAAACGGCTCAAGACGGTGAGCAAAGACAGTCAAGTGTCACTGGGCGCCATCGCCGACCGGCTGCATGAAGCCATTCGCGGCATGCGCATCATTCAGGTTTTTGGCGCCCGGGCGCAAGAACACCGCCGCTTCGAAAGGGAAAACCGCGGTTATCTAGGCATCATGCTGCGTTCCTTTGCCGTGCGGGCGGCGCAATCGCCGGTGATGGAGTTTCTAGGCGCGGCTGGATTGGCCGGCACCATCTGGTACGCCGGCAGTCGCATGGTCGATGGCAATCTTGACCCCGGTCATTTCGTCTCCTTTTTTGCGGCGGTCATGATGCTTTACAACCCGCTCAAGAGCTTGGGCCGGATCGGTGGGGTTACCGCCGCCGGAGTAGCGGCCGCCGAACGGGTCTTCGAGCTGCTGGACGAGACGATTACGGTCGCCGATCGGCCCGGAGCCAAGGAACTTAGCGATTTTGATGGCGAGATCGTCTTTGATGATGTTCACTTCAGCTATGGCTCGACGGAGGTTCTCCGTGGCCTGTCCTTTCGAGCCCGCCGAGGAGAAGTGGTCGCGCTGGTTGGTTCCTCCGGGGCTGGTAAATCCACGCTGGTGAATTTGATTCCACGCTTTTTCGACGTGAGCGCCGGCAAGATTATGCTGGGCGGGCACGACATTCGTGATCTGACCCTTTCATCGCTACGTCAGCACTTGGGCATGGTGACCCAGGAAATCGTGCTGTTCAATGAGTCAGTGGCCTTCAATATTGCCTATGGTGGCAAGGACCCAGACGAACAAAGCCTGCGGGACATTGCCCAAAAAGCCCACGCGCTGGCATTCATCCAGGCTTTGCCTGAGGCCTTCCAGACCCGTATCGGCGAAGGGGGCATCCGCCTTTCGGGCGGTCAGCGCCAGCGGGTAGCCATTGCCCGGGCGCTAATGAAAAACGCCCCGGTGTTGATTCTGGACGAGGCCACCTCGTCCTTGGACACCGAAAGCGAGCGCGAGGTGCAGGCCGCACTCGACTCCTTGATGCGTGATCGCACCACCCTCGTTATTGCCCATCGCCTGTCCACCATCTATCGCGCCGATCGCATCCTGGTGCTGGACGATGGGCAGATTGTCGAGGAGGGCAAGCACCAAGAGCTGCTGGAGCGCGGCGGGATTTATCGTCGTTTGTATGACCTACAGTTTCAACGGGAGCAGCAGGAAGCGAACGTCGAAGCGAATCAAGAGCGCTAAAAAGTAAGCATGCCCATGAGCCACCAAGTCAACATGGTGGTTTCTTCTACCCGCAAGCGACGGCCGGGGGGGTCGTAGAGGGCGGACCAGGTGTCATTCAGACTATCTTGATCGGCCACCGTGCAGTTGTTGTCGCCGTCCTGGTCTTGGCAGCGGCTGGCACCGGTGATGAAGTGTTCGGTGTGATGAGCCAGGCTGGCGCCGAAGCGCAAGCGGGCAAATTCGGTGGCCCGCACCACGAAACCCAGGTCGATTTTTGCTCTGGCGTAGGCGGTTTGGGCCTGGAACTGACGCGAGCTTGTTGGGTCGGCAGCATCGCAGGAAGGGCAGACCAGAAAGTCGGCGATTTCATTGACCGTGCCCTGTCTTTCGGTATTGCCTTCGCTAACCACGCGGGCGACATAGTCGAGCGAAAGCCGAAGATCGATGGCGAACTTCTGGCCCTTGGTGCTGTTTTCCCAGGCAACGAGTTCCATTCCGGCCAAGAAGCCGCCCTCGAAAGGCATGACCAGCCCGGCGGACCGAGCACTTCCACCCTGCAGGGGAATTGAGCCGTGAAGGCCAAAGTAGGGGTCGATGGTTTTGAGCCGATGAGAAAACAACAGCGAGGGGGTCAAGACATAGTGACCCATGCCCACGCCGCCGGTTTTGCCATCGACCACCTTGGCCGGATCGTTGATGCTGCCGGTCGGAATCATCAAGTCCAGGCCCAGGATCCAAACGCTTTTGGTGTCATCGCGTTCGTCGTTGAAGATGGCCCAATTGAGCCCTAGCTGCATATCGCCAATGCCCGCGCGTTTGGTGGATGGATGGTCGGCGGGATCAACCGCCAGTGAGTTGGTGCCCTCGCCCGGGCTGCTGAATAGGGTCGAGTTGGCCCCGGAGACGCCGGCCACATAAGCGATGCTTTGCTGGTCTGAAATAACCCACGGCAGGTTGAGATATAGCTCGAGATCGTGAAAGAGACCAATCTCGACCATGTAATCCATGGCATAGGTTTTTCGCTGGTAGCGCAGCTCGTTGTAATCTGGTCGATAGTCGCCCACCCACTGATCTTTCCATTCATGGGTGACCTTGGCTCGATTCAAAGTCGAATGGAAGCCAACATCGATGTTGATGTCGAATGGGTCGTCGCCGTCGAAGGCATCAGCAATATCGGTTATTTCTGCAGCCGAAGCAGACTGACAAAAGAACCAGCCACCCAGCATCACCACGGGAATCAGCCATCGTTTCATGTAAAGAAGCCTCCAGCGTTTTTCGTTAACAACTTGAAATTATGACAAAAAGTAAAGGAAGGCGTCGGTCCTGTCAAGATCATTCCGTTTCGCGCAGACCGAACTCCTTCATCTTGTTTTGCAGGCTCTTACGGCTGATCTTGAGTTTTTTGGCCGCCCGGGTCACATTGCCGCCGGTTTCAGTCAGGGCTTTGACGATCAGATCACGTTCCAACTCCGCGGTCGCCTGCTTGACGATATCCTTCATGGAGGTGTCGGTATCAATGGTGGCCGTGGTCGGGGCGGCATGAGACCGTTCCACCAACTCAGCGGGCAGATCGGCCATTTCAATCTGTTGGCCCTCGGTAAAGAGAATGCAACGTTCGGTCACGTTCTCCAGTTCCCGGATGTTGCCGGGCCAGCGATAATTGACCAAGATATTGAGCGCATCTTTGCCAATGCCGGTCACGGCGCGGCCGAGCCGGGTCTTGAACTTTTCAATGAAGTGCTTGACCAGTAGCGGGATGTCTTCTTTTCGATCACGCAGCGGAGGCAGATGAATGGGCACCACGTTCAAGCGGTAGTACAGGTCGTCACGGAACTCGCCGTCTTCTACCGCTTTTTCCAAATTTCGATTGGTGGCCACCACCAGGCGCACGTCGACGTGTATGGTCTGGATGCCGCCCACCCGCTCAAACTCTGCTTCCTGCAGGGCGCGGAGCATTTTTACCTGCATGTCGATGGGGACCTCGGCAATTTCATCCAAAAATAACGTGCCCCGATCGGCCAGCTCGAAACGACCAGGTTTGGATCCTACCGCTCCGGTGAAGGCGCCTTTTTCGTAACCGAATAGCTCGCTCTCCATCAGTTCGCGGGGGATGGCCGCGCAGTTGATCTTGATAAACGGCCGATCTTTTCTGCTGGAATTGTGATGCAGGGCGGCGGCGATCAGTTCTTTGCCCGTGCCGCTTTCCCCGGTGATGAGTACTGTCGACGGTGTGTCGGCGACTTTGTCGATGATGTCGTAGACCGCGCTCATTTTTTGGGTCTGGCCGATGATGCGGTAACGACCCGGTTCGGTTGGCGGTGCGTGGAAATCCTTTCGGGCCAGATTTTCGGTCTTGACCGCCTTGGCAATGGTCGCGATCAGCTCCGACTTTTCGAAGGGTTTGGTGATGTAGTCGAAAGCACCGGCTTTCAAGGCGGCCACGGCATTATCAACGGTCCCGTGGGCGGTGATGACAATGACCGGAATGTGTGGCCGATTGCGCTGGACATAGGTCAGGATCTGCATGCCGTCGGCCTTGGGCATTCTCAAATCGGTGACCACCACATGGATCTCGCTTTTGGAAAGTTGGGCGATAGCTTCCTCACCGTCCCGGGCTGCGATGACTTGGTAGCCTTCTTTTTCCAAAGTGGCGGACAAAACCCGTCGAATATTTTGCTCATCATCTGCAACCAGTATTCTGGCATCCATGCTTATTCTCTACCCCGCTGTGGTTAGAATGACAATCAAATTTACCCGCTGTCGTTTGCTGCGGACGTTGACTGCGGATGCTCTTCCTCTGCCGCAGTGCTTGACTCGGGCGGCAGGGGCAAGGCAATGGTAAAGACGGTTCCCTTGCCCGCTTCTGAGCGAACGCGGAGCTCGCCGCCGTGGTGTTGGATAATGCGCTGGGAGATAGGCAAACCCAAACCGGTTCCGCGTTCCTTGGTGGTGAAGAAGGGAACAAAAATCTTTTGCAGCGCCGGTGCTTCAATGCCCCGGCCGGTGTCCTTGACCCGGACCTCAACGCTGCCAGTGGTGGGTCGTATCCTGACGCCTCTGCCTAGTTCGGGAGGTCGTAGCCGAGTCCGGACCGATAGCTTTCCGCCTTCGGGCATGGCTTCCATTGAGTTTTGCAGCAGGTTGAGCAAAACCTGGGTTAGCTGCTGGGCATTGGCCGGCACTCGCGCCAGATCTTCTTGCAGGTCCAGAGACAGCGGTATTTTCTTGTCGGCCAGGTCAGCCGTGATCAAGCGGGTGGTGTGACGGATGACTTCGTTAATGTCGGTCATATCGCGTGGGGCCTGAAAGGGGCGCGAATAGTCGAGGAATTGGTTGACCACCTGGTTCAAGCGATCGGTCTCTTCAATGATAATGGTTAAGAATTCAGAAGCGTCTTGGCCTACCTCGGAAGGGTCGAGATACTGGGCCGCCCCCTTGATGGCGCCGAGAGGATTGCGAATCTCGTGCGCCAAGCCGGCGGCCATTTCACCCAGAACCACCAGTCGATCGCGCTCGCGAATTTTCTCAAACATCTTCGAGTTCTCGATGTTGATAGCTGCTTGCTCTCCCACGGCCATCATGCGGGCAATCTCATCGGTAGAGTAGTCTTCGGCGCCCGACTCATCTTGTAGATTCCAAAGACCCAATACTTCATTCTGGCCCACCAAAGGAATGCAAATGCTCGCCTGTAAGAGTCGCAAGGTGTCGAGCACCTGTTGGGCATGTTTGACCGCCGGAGATGTTTTGGTCTCGGATAATGCGCCTTGCTCGGTCAAGATTCGCTCAAAAGTTTCGGCCATGATGATGGTGGGTGTTTTCTTCACTTGTTCGAAAAAGGCGCGATGGCCGGCCAGATCGATCCGGGCCGGGGGCTCGGGGCCCCGATAATTGGCCAGATAATGGCCAGCGCCGCCGTCTTCCTTGAGGTAGATATTGACGTGGGTGATGCGCATTGAGTCGTACAGGGTATCGAGAATCACGTCGGTCATCTGGCTGGGATCGAGGATGTTGGCAATTTCACGACGCAGGTCACCCAGTTTGCGGCGCAGTTCGTGGCGTTCCCGGAAAAAAAGCAGGTTGGTGCTGCCTTCTACCTTGTCGCGTAGAGGTTCGAATAAAATGAGAATCACGAAGGAGGCCACGAAGGTGTCAAAGAGGGACACTTCCGGCGAACCGCCGGCCCACAAGACCAAAACGCCGAAGACCACGGCCAGGATGAGGGCCACCGCAATCAGTACCAGCCCGCGACCGAGTAGCTCTTGGATATCGAGCAGGCGGTATTTCAGCAGGCTTTGGCCCAGAAAATACAGAAAGAGAATCGAGACCAGATCACCCCAAGTTCGCAAAAAAACCAGGTGGCCGGCCAACATGCCCAGGAAAACGAAACTGACCGCGACCAGCATAACCACCAGCAAGTAGCGCAGGCGCGTCCGTTCTCGATGGGACTTAATTTCCCGGTAGCGGGAAAAAACCAAAAAGGCGCACAGATACAAGACGAAAAAGGCGTAGGCCACCACCGCGGCCGTGATTAAGCGGTTGGCGCTCCAGGGGGTTAATAAAAAGCCGACTGTCAGCCCGCTGAGCAGGTAAGAAATGCGCAGATAGGGCCGAGCCATGACCGGGTCTTTCCATAGGAAAGTACCAAAAAAGTGTAGGGAACTGACCGGCAACAGACAGGCCGCGATCAGATCGATGCGTAGCCACAAATCGGTTTGGGAAAATCGATAAAAGAAGGCCGCGATAAAATGCAGGAACAGGTTTGCCGAAAACACCATGAACATGTAGTTGACGGTCACCCGCCGGCCTCGGAGCACGACCGAAATCGCAACTGCCGCGGATACGATGGCGGCCATCAATCCACTTTGGGCTCCCAGATCCATGGTCTTCTCGTACCATATTTCGTTCAATCTTCAAGCTCCGTTTCCCTTGACCCGGGCCGGAAAACGGAATAACGTCGACGAGTTATCTGCTCAGAAGGGGGTATGTTTGGTGGACAGCAGGCAGCGGCTGCGGCGCTTACCCTCGGTGGACGCCGTATTGGCCCAGGAAGATGTACAAGAAATGCAGCAAAACCTTCCCCGCCGCATGGTGGTGGAGGGGATCCGTCGCGTGCTGGAAGCGAGACGGCAGGCCATTCTTAACGGCCAAGGGTCGACTCCAGACCAGGACGAACAGATTACCGCCACCGAGATATCCGAGAGTCTTGCCCGTTGGAATGCGCCGCCCCTGGTTTCGGTGATTAACGCCACCGGGGTAGTGGTTCATACCAACCTGGGCCGGGCTCCGCTCTCGAAGTTAGCGGCCGAGAAGGTGGCTGAGATTGCGGCCTCTTACTCGAATCTAGAATTGAATTTGGCGACCGGAAAACGCGGTAGTCGCATGGACCTGATCCGACAGATTCTTTTGGAAAGCACCGGCGCCGAAGATGTTCTGGTGGTCAACAACAATGCCGCCGCGGTGTATTTGGCGCTGCGGGTAATGGGATTTGGCCGCCAGGTGTTGGTCTCGCGTGGTGAATTGGTAGAGATCGGTGGTAGTTTTCGCATCCCCGACGTGATGGCGGCCTCCGGGGCAAAACTGGTTGAGGTGGGTACCACCAACAAAACGCGCTTGGACGACTACCGGCGGGCCCTGGGCCCGGACACTGCCTTGGTGCTCAAGGTCCACCGCTCAAATTTCGCCATGGTGGGTTTTACCGAGGATACCAGCGTTGCGGAGTTGGCCGAACTGACCCGGCAACATCGCATTCCACTGGTGATGGATATGGGATGGGGTACCGTGCTTGAGGATTTGCCGGGGGGTTTGGTAGCCGACAATTCCTTGGCTGACATCCTGGGCCAAGGGGCCGATGTGGTTTGTTTTAGCGGCGACAAGTTGTTGGGTGGACCGCAAGCGGGAATCTTGTTGGGAAAACAAAATTGGATTCAGCAGATGGCCAAAGATCCGATGGCTCGGGCGCTACGGGTAGACAAATTGACCTTGGCCGCCTTGTGGGCCACCTTGATTGCCTACCGTGGCGGTTTAGAGGGTGGGCGCTCGGTTCCGGTGTTGGACATGTTGTTGGCCCGGCCAGAGGATCTTTCGATTCGAGCCTCTTCGCTTTTGGCTGCCTTGGCCGAGAAGGTGCCGGCCGTGGCCGGCGAGTTGGTGTCTACCTCTGGGCAGGCAGGCGGTGGGGCCATGCCGGATGTGAATTTGCCCGGCTTCGGAGTGGCGTTGAACTACCCTGCTTGTTCTGCCGGCGAATTGGCCGAGAGACTGCGCCAGGGCTCGACGCCGGTGATGGCGCGGGTACACCGCGACCGCGTGGTCTTGGATGTGAGAACCATTCGCGACCAAGAGGAAATGGCTCGCCTGGTTGAGGCAGTGAGCATGGCGGCGGCCATGAGCGAGTGACATAAGCATGAACCAGGAAACCATGACCGAGCTTCGTGTGCCCCAGGTGCGCGAAGAGGAAAAACGCGAAACCTTTATTGTGGCCATTGGCGGGGGCAAGGGAGGCATAGGCAAGTCCTTGCTGACCGCCAATCTGGGTATCAGCTTTGCCCAAAGCAGAATGAAAGTCGTCCTGGTCGATGCCGATCTGGGCGGTTCCAATTTGCACACTTGTCTAGGCATGGATTTGCCTGAAGCCTCCCTGGGTGATTTTGTCAACCGCCGCGCGGAGAAAATCGAGGATGTTATCGTCGAGACCGGGGTGGCCGGTCTGGGCCTTATCAGTGGTGCCGAAGATTACCTTGGTTCGGCCAACATCAAATACACCCAAAAAATTCGCCTGCTCAAGCAGATTCGCAAAATCGACACCGATGTCATCATCATGGATCTTGGTTCCGGCACATCTTTCAATATGCTGGATTTTTTCCTCTACTCCGATTTGGGCATTGTAACCATGATTCCGGAGCCCACTTCGCTGGAAAACAGCTACCGGTTTATTCGCAGTGCGTTTTATCGTCTCTTGCGTCATTTGGAAAAAAGCCTGCCCTTCCGCAAAGTCATCGATGAGGCCATGGATCCTCACAACGAGACCGGCATTCGCACGCCGCACGATTTGGTCCGGGTGGTGGCCAAGATGGATCCAGAGCGTGGGGAACAATACCGGGCTTACATGGATACTTTTCGGCCCTTGTTGGTTATTAATCAGGTACGTTCTGTCGACGATGAAGAGCTGGGGGTGGCGGTGAGCACGGCTTGTCGCAAGTATTTGGGAATCGATCTGGACTATCTGGGCTACATCAATTACGACGACGTGGTATGGAAAACAGCCCGCAGCCGGGCGGCGCTTTTGCGCCAAGAGCCAGACTCCGCAGTGGCCAAAAGCATTTGGGAAATTGCGGTCCAGGTGGCCGTGCGTCTCCGGGAAAACCCTAGCAGTACGTTGAAAAAAATTCTATGAGAGACTTCAGGGAACAGAATTTTTACGAGCTTTTGGAAGTAAAGCCGCACGTTTCGCAACCAGATCTTGAGCGTTCCTACCAGCGGCTCAAGCGCTTCTTTGGGTCCCGATCGGTGGCCACCTACGCCTTGTTCCAACCCGATGAGTTGGTGTTGCTTCGACGCCGAATTGAGGATGCCTACCGTATTCTCTCTGACCCGGAAAGACGGCAGCGATACAACAGTGAGCTGGAGCGAATGGACGGAAAATTAGAGTTGGCAGGAACCGCTGCTGAAGATTCCGCAGTGGACGAGGCCGAAGCCGAAGCGCAGCCGGCATCGATAGGGGAAAGTCATTATACGCTGCATGAGGCCGGCAATGTTTTTAGGCGGCTTACCGACGAAGCGCGGCAAAACATAGAACGCAAGGCCGGCACGCAGGAAGGCCGGGGGGAAGCAGAAGATCTTGCCGCAGGGGTCTTTGATAGTCTTGCCAACAAGGAAGGCCAGGCGGGCAATGATCTGGAGCCAGACGCAATAGATCAAAATATTCCCGTGGAATCAGAGGAAGTGGCCACCCCCGAAGCAGAACAAACCGCCGCGGCCGAATCGGATTTGGAGCCGGTGGACGAGTTGCCCGCGGAAGCAGACACCGAGGCGGGGGACGATCTGGAACCCCTGGAATCGGATGAATCCGGACCAGACGAACTAGAGGTGTTGGGAGAAGAAGACCTCTCTGCCCAAGGTGATGAAAAAGTCGCTGCGGAAGAGAAGCCAATCTTACCCCCCATGCCCGAGATCAACGAGCAGACAATTTACAACGGAGAGCTTCTGCGCCAGGCACGCGAAGCCAAGGGTTTTAGCCTGGAGAAGCTGGCCGACAAGACGAAGATCAGCATCTACTTCCTGCGCAACCTGGAAAATGAGGTCTTTGATGACCTGCCAGCTTTGGTCTATGTCCGTGGCTATCTAAAATTCATTGCCCAGTTGCTAGGCCTCGATAAAGAAGCAACGGTCAAAGGCCTCACCGAGCGCATAAACCAGGCCAGCAATAAATAGTCGGGCGCTTTTTTATCCTAGAATTTATGGAACGCAGAGGCATTTGCTCAGTTCTGATAAGTTGGGCAAATCCTCCAGCTGGTCGATAAGATCAAGCGCGTGTTGCACTTGACCCTGGTCGAGAAAGGGCGTGGCCAGGTCCCGGAATTTTTTGCGCACCAGGCCCTCGGTTTCGGCGGCATCCCGGCCAGCAGCGCCGCTAGGGATTTCGACCCGGGCCGATAGTTTTCGGTTGCCGCGCAGATGAAGGATGAGTTCTGAACCCAGGCGCATGGGCAAGGACGCCAGCTGGGCCTGGGCCAGGTTGAAGGACTTCTCTTCCTTGTCCTTTCCCAGCGGGATACCGCTGGTTGCCACCCGCGAAGCCTGTCGTACCAGGCCCGGTGCCCGGGCCCAGAGAAAGGAACCGATGCGGAGCAGATCTTTCGGGCTGGGAATGAGGCTGGCGCCCAAGGAGCGACCAGTCTCGCCCCAAAGCGATAGAATCTGTTTGAGATCGATCTCGGACAAAAGAGATCGCAAGGGAACGTTTTCACTGATTCCCTCGAACAGCGCGAGCGTGAGCGACCAGTCGTGGACAATTTCAAACTTTTGGGCGATGGCGCGGATCTCGTCTTGTCGGTTATGCAGCTCTTGCTCATGGAGTTCGGCCGGCGTGAGTTTGCCGGCGAGCAAAGCCAGCGCCAAGCTGTGTGGCAATGAATAGTTGACCTGCACCGGTTTGAGCGGCGTTTGTAGGTTGTCTTCGGTCAGCCGGCACATTTCGGCGCCCAGCAAGGTGGTGTGTACCGAGGCTTCGACAATGTCTCCGGCTTCCAAGGGGCGATCGTTGGCCGCCTGGAATTGCTCCATGGTGTCAAACAGGGCGTCGAGGGCACTGTCGATATAAGCGCAGCCGGGATATATTTTATAAGAAAGAGTATCGGTCAGCCAAGCCTCGCCTAGGCCGGAAAACATTTGGGGCAGGAA
>JAUVBB010000223.1 GCA_030591445.1 Deltaproteobacteria bacterium
AGTACTAAAACTCATCGCAGGAGAGCCTCTTTCGACCAGACCTAGCGATACTTCTGCATGGATAAAATTGTCTTGAATGTGCAAACCACGGGTGGTGATCAAATAAAAGCCCAGCGCCAAAAAGGAAATGGCCAATGCAGTCCATCGATTTGATTTGTTTGTTGACTGTTGTCTTGGCAAAGAGTCCATTGTTTTGCTCCTGCGCACGACTAGAGCCGAGCAACGCCTAAGAAGATGGCGTGTAGGGAGACGTTCATTATGATGAATAGGGTGCGGGCTTTGGTGGGGGAAAGTTTGGCAAAGCGGTAATGGATATGGGTGTGGGGGCAGCTGGTGAGGCAGTCGCCGCAGAGGGTGCAGGTTAGGCCGGGGCGGAGGCGGAGGAGGTCGGTCTCTTCTAGGGCTTGGTAGCGGCAGACGCGGGTGCAGAGACCGCATTGGTTGCATTGGCTGTCGATGCGGACGCGGAAGGGGTTGATCTTGCCTAGGACGTTGGCAAACCAGCCGATGGGGCACCAGGTTATGCAGTGGGTCATGATGCCGGATTTTCGGGACCAGGTTAGCATCCAAACTACGCCGACGATGCCGAAGGCTCCGGCAGCGTAAGCGGCAATGATCGAGTCGAAGAATCTTAGGGCCCAGGCAAGGAACAATACCGCGAGCAAGATGCCTAGGCGCAGGGGGGCGCGCCAGGGGGGGAGATGGCTGGGGCGCTTGCGGCGGCGGGCTAGGGCGTCGTCCCAGGAGCCGATGTAGCACAGGTGGCTGCACCAGGCGGGGCCGACTAGGACGATGGTGGCTAGGAACAGGGCGAGCATGAAGTAGCCGCCGCCGCGGTAGAGGGGGCCGGCTACGATGAGGGCGGGGACGGGGAGGTGGAGCTTGCCGGTCATGAGAAAGTTTTCGAGGCCGGCGATGCCTAGTAACAATTGGGCAAAGAAAACTACCGAAAAGATGCGCCAGATACGGGGGCGCCAAATGGCTACTTGCTTGGGATCGAGCAACTTTGCGGTGATGAAGCTGGCATAGAGGGAGAGGAAGAGGATTTCGGCCCAGCCGGCGCCGGGCAGGAATCGTTCGGCTAGCAGCAGGCGCGGGGTGGGTAGAAAAATTTGTAGAGCAGAGAGTACGGTGGCGGTAAGTGCGAACGCGGCGATGCTGGCGGCTGAGATCACTTTTCTCCCGCGGGCTGAATGCGCAGGTTGTCGAAGTATAGATTGGATTGCCAATTGCTAAAGCCAAAGCGGTCGTGGCCCTTGCCCGAAAGCGGGTCGGAGTCGAAATGATCGAGCCAGAGTTTGCCATCGATGTACCATTGGATGGTTTTGCCTTGGCGGACAATTCTCATCTGGTAGCTTTGGCCCATTTTTACCGGCTTGCGGTCCTTTCGCTCTTGGCGATCAGAGCCGTGTTCGTCCAAACGGGCAATGCAGGAGATGGTGTTTTTCCAGCCGCCGAAAATGAAAATATAGCCGGACTGGTGGTTGACGCCATCGCCGTACATTTCAAACTTGATATCCCCGGCGGGGCTGTCCGAGCGCACCTCGAATTCAATGATGGCATCTTGGGGCAAGCGGGCCCGCAGCCAAAGCGGCCGGTTGGCGGTGCCGGCGGAAAAGACCTTGCCGTCTTGAATGCGCCAGCCTGGATCTCCTTGCCAATGCGCGCCAAAATCGGTGCGGTTGAAGTCGTCGGCAAAGGGCAAGGCTGCCAGCGGCGCTTCTTTCTTGGCGCAGCACAAGCCGACAGTACCCAGAACAATCCAGAGCAGGGATCGGCGCATGAGCATCTCCTACATTTTGGGGCGGCGTTCTTCGTTGTAAAAGGCAGCGAATTGAGCGTCTAGATCAACGATGGTGAGATGATGGTTGCGGCAGCCAACCTTGGGACAGGCTCGCAGTTCGCCGCCGTCGGCTAGGTGAATGGCAAACATCGGTACTTGGCACAGTGAGCACTCTTCCTGGATGGATAAGGAGGTCTCGCAATGTGGGCAATACAAATCCACCAGATCGCCGTCCTGCGGGTCTAGATCGCTTTGGTATTCGAAGACGCCGAAGTAGGGATTGAAGTGGATGGTGCCGGTCTTACCATTTAGGCGAATGACGGCGGACATGGCTGGTTTGCCGGCAAATTTCTTTTCGGGGTTGGTCAGAGAACAGCCCTTGGGGCAGCAGCCGTTCTTAATAAGAATCTTGCCGGCCGGGACTTTGATGATGACATCTTCCATGATCATCGCCACTCCAGGGCTTCGTGCGGGCAAAACATGGCACAGGCGGGACGGCCACCGCACAAGTCGCATTTGACCGGCTTGCGCATTTCGACGGCAAAGTGCATGTGCCCAAAGGGGCAGGCGGTTTCGCACAGCCCGCAGCCAACACAGCGGTTTTCGTCATGGCAGATGGCCCCGGTGTCGGCGTTGCGTACCAAAGCCTGGGTCGGACAAACTTGCACACAGGCGGCATTGACACATTGCAGACAGGTGACCTGCACATAGCGATCGGGTCCGGCCGGATGAATGCGAATGCGGCTTAGGCCCAGATTGCCATCTTCCGAGTGGGCAAAGGCGCAGGCCAACTCGCAGGTACGGCAGCCGGTGCAGCGATTGGGCAGGAGCACCAGGGGGCCGGTGCTGCCCACTTGCCGCATCGGTTTACCAGACAATGGCGGCAAAGCGCTGACTGGTTGCGATTTGCTTGCAGGATTGGCAGACATCATAATAGTCCTCCGGAAGTCCCTTGGTAGCGATGGCATGGTCCCGATGTTTTTTGGTAATGACCGGGGCCCCGCACTCTGAGCAGCGCACGAAATCGTGTTTCTGCCCCCAGATGGCACGTTTGGTTAGCGTGTCGGTCATCGGGATGCAATGGGTGGGGCAAACCGACGCGCAGGCGCCGCAGCCAACACAAGTGTCGGCCGGCTTGTTAAAGGGCAGGCCGATGCGTTTCCGATCGCCCCGGCCCACGGTGGTGAGCGCATGGTGACCCAACTCAGTACAAGCACGCACGCACAACTCGCACAAAATGCAGTTGGGCAGGGGGTTGTACTTGATGGGGCCAAAACGCGGCTGACTGACGCCGTACTGGGCCGCCAGTTTGCGAATGGCTTCGGACGATGGTGCCCGGGCCAACAGCAGCTCCAGGTTCATAGCCCGGTGCCGCCGAATCTCTGGCGAATCGGTGCTGACCTCGATGCCGTCGAGCACTTCATAGTTGCAAGAGGTGGTCAGCTTGCTGCGCCGGCCGCGCCGGACTTCTACCAAACAGATCCGGCAAGCGCCGATGGCCGGCACGGACTCGAGATGGCACAAGGAGGGAATGGAAAATCCATTCCGTCGAGCCACATCCAGCAGGCCCTCACCGGGCTTGGCCTCCACCGCTACATCGTTAATTTTGAACCGAATAGGCATTAACTCACCTCTCACTGGACGATGACAGCGTCTTGTTGGCATACGTCCATGCATATGCCGCACTTGATGCAGTTGTCCTGAATGATGGTGTACGGTTTTTTCTTCTTGCCCTCGATGGTGTCCTGGGGGCAGCGCTTGGCACACAAGGTACAGCCGTTGCATTTCTTGGCGTCAATAGTAAAGGTAATCAACTCTTTACATACTTTGGCCGGGCAGCGCTGGTCTTGCACGTGGGCCAGATACTCATCACGGAAATAGCGCAAGGTCGATTGCAGCGGGTTGACCGCGGAGGTGCCCAGCGCACACAGAGAAGAGGCACGCACGGTTTCGGCCAAGTCTTCGATGAGTTGAATTGTGGCCTCGCTGCCGCGCCCGGTGGTTATGTCTTCGAGCAGTTCATGCAAGCGAATCAAGCCATCCCGGCAGGAAGTGCAATTGCCGCAGGATTCGAACTTCAGGAAGCCGACGAAGTACTTGGCCACATCCACCATGCAGGTGTCTTCGTCCATGACGATCATGCCCCCCGAGCCCATCATCGAACCTTCCTGGACCAGGGTGTCGAAATCGACCGGGACATCCAGCTTAGACTCCGGCAAGCAACCGCCGGAGGGGCCGCCGGTTTGGACCGCCTTGAATTTCTTGCCGTCGCGGATGCCGCCGCCGATGTCGTAAATGATTTCGCGCAAGGTGGCGCCCATGGGCACTTCCACCAGGCCGGTGTTTTTCACTTTGCCCACCAGGGCAAAGATCTTGGTGCCTTTGCTGCCGCCCCAGGGATTGTCGCTGACATCGCCGGTGCCGATCTTGGTAAACCACTTGACCCCGTGGTCGATAATCAAGGGCACGTTGGCCCAGGTCTCGACGTTGTTCAAGTTCGACGGCTTGCCATTGAGCCCCACCTCTACGGTGTGAATGTGCTTGGCCCGGGGCCGGCCCACATCGCCTTCGATGGACGCCATCAAGGCGGTAGACTCGCCACAGACAAAGGCGCCGCCGCCGCGATTGACCTGGATGTCGAAATTCAGCCCGCTGCCCAGGATGTTTTTGCCCAACAGACCGGCCGCTCGTGCTTGCTCTAAGGCGATGCCCAGGCGTTCGACCGCCAGCGGGTATTCATTGCGAATGTAGACAAAGCCCTGCGGCTTGCCTGGATGCCCAACCGCCCAGGCGCCGATAATCATGCCTTCGATCACCGAATGCGGGTTGCCTTCGATAAGGGCCCGGTCCATAAATGCGCCGGGGTCACCCTCATCGGCATTGCAGATAATATAGCGGACGCCGTTTTTGCTGGCCGCCGCTCGGCAGCTTTTCCATTTGACTCCCGCGGGAAATCCGCCGCCGCCCCGGCCTCTGAGCCCGGAAGCCGTGATCTGCTCGATGACCTCTTCGGGTGCCATCTTGGTCAAGGCCTTGGCCAAGGCCGCATAGCCGCCGGCGCGCAGATAGTCGTCGATAGAACACGGATCGATGCGGCTGTTTTGGGCCAAGAGCAGGCGCTTCTGGTTCCGGTAGAAAGGAACCTCGGATTCTTTCTGGTAGGTTTTTCCCTTGGCGTCTTTGTGTAGCAGGCGTTTGAGAACCTTGCCCTTTAGGGCGCTATCGAGAATGTCGTTGATGTCTTTGCCGTCGACTTTCTCGTAGAACCACTCCTGGGGATGAACGACGACCAAAGGCCCCCGTTCACAAAATCCTTGGCAACCGGTGGCGATGATTCGTACTTGGTCGCCAATTTTTCGACTCTTGACCGCCTTGGTGAAGGCGTCGACCAAACGGTTGGCTCCGTAGGCCACGCAACCCGAGGTACAAACGGCGATGGTAGAGGGCAGTTGTTTCTGCCCTTGCAACTGTTTTTGGTGTTTTTCCAGTTCGGCGGCGTTCTTGAAAGGGGAAGTCATTGGCTCAGCCCCGTTTGATGGTTTTGAGGGTTCGGTCAAGTTTGGCCGGGCTCATGTTGCCGTGATATTCACCGTCGAGTATCAGCAGGGGGCCCAAGGCACAGGCCCCGACGCAATTGACGGTCTCTAGCGTCAATTCCATGTTCTTGGTGGTGCCGCCCACCGGGATTTCAAACTCGCGAGAGATATGATCGGTAAGCTTTGGGGCACCGCGCACGTGACAGGCAGTGCCGGTGCAAACGGTGGCGATGTGTTTGCCCCGGGGCTTGAGATGGAAGCTCTCATAGAAGGTAGCGACCCGAAAGAGTTGTCCATTGGGTACGTTCAGGTAGCTGGCTGCTTTCTCCATAGCCAGTTCGGGTAAATAGCGAAACTCGGCCTGGAGGTCGTGCAAGAGGTTGACCAGCGCGGTGGGCTTGCCTTGCGGATGACGGGCCAATACCCGGTCGATACGTTTGGGATCGATGGTTTTGGCCGCAGTCATGCTTTGGCTCCTTCTTTGGCCTTGACTCCGGCTTCAAAGCCCAGCTTAAAAGCACTCACGTTGGCGGGGATGAACTTGGCCTTGCGCGCGAATTCTTTTTCGATCATCTGGATGGTGGTGTCTGGGTCCACAATGCCGGCCCAGCCGACATAGGCGCCCAACATTACCAGGTTGGCGGCGCGCGCAGTGCCGGCCTCTTGGGCAATCTCCGCGGCAGCGACGTAGACCACCGTGCAATCGTCGCGGTTGGCCTTGACTGGCACCAGGGAGGTGTTGATCACGATCAATCCGCCTTTTTTGACCCGGGGGCCAAATTTTTCCAGCGACGGTTGGTTCATCACCAGCAGGGCGCTGGGCCGGCTGATATAGGGAGAACCGACCTGTTTTGGCGATATGCACACCGTGACATTGGCCGTCCCGCCCCGCATTTCCGGGCCATAGGAGGGCAGCCAACTCACTTCCATGCCTTTTTTCATGGCGGCATAGGCGAGCAACTTACCGCTGAGCAGCATTCCCTGGCCGCCGAAACCGGCCATCAAGACTTCAGTGCCCGCCATCTTTCCACTCCTCGGTAAAATCCTCTGGGCGTTTGGTAATGCCCAGCGGGTAGTAGGGAACCATTTCTTTTTCCACCCACTTGACGGCCTCTCGCGGAGACAGACCCCAGTTGGTTGGACAAGTAGAAAGGACTTCGACGAAGGTAAAGCAGCGGCCTTCGGCCTGATAGCGGAATGCCTCTTTAATGACTGCCTTGGCGCGGACGATCTCGCGGGTGGTATGGGTCGAGACCCGCGCCACAAAGGCCGGAGTGGTCAACTGGGTGATGACTTCGGTCATGCGCACCGGGTAGCCCACCTCGGCCGTGTCTCGGCCAAAGGGGCTGGTGGTGGTGTACTGGCCAGGCATGGTGGTGGGCGCCATCTGGCCGCCGGTCATGCCATAGACGGCATTGTTGACGAAGATGACCGTGATTTTTTCACCCCGGTTGGCGGCATGAATGATTTCGCCCATGCCGATCGAAGCCAGATCGCCGTCGCCCTGGTAGGTGAACAAGATCAGATCGGGGCGGGATCGCTTGGCCCCGGTGGCCACTGCCGGCGCCCGGCCGTGCGAGGCTTCGAACATGTCGCAGTTGAAATACTCGTAAGCCAGCACCGCGCAACCCACGGGAGCGATGCCCACGGTTCGTTCACGCAGACCGAGCTCCTCGATGGATTCGCCCACCATGCGATGGATCACACCATGGGTGCAACCCGGGCAATAGTGGGTGGGTCGATCGGTGAGGCCCTTGGTCGAAGCGAAGATTTTCTTCATCGCGACTTCCTTTTCTTGGCAGCCTTGGTTTTCTTGGCCGGTTTTTTCTTGGGCTTGGCTTTGGTGGCCTTCGGAATCTTGCGCAGCGACTTGCGCATTTTTAACAAAGACTCATCGGGCGAAAGCACCACGCCGCCGGCAGTGCCAAAGAAATCGATTTCCTTGCTGCCTTCGCCGGCGAGTTTGATGTCTTCGAGCATCTGACCCATGTTCATTTCCAACACCAGTACCCGCTTGGCCTTGTCCATGGCCTTGCGACAAGCTTCGTAGGGGAAGGGGTTGACGGTGATGGGGCGGAACAGGCCCACCTGTATGCCCTGCTCGGCCAGATCGTCGATGGCGGTCTTGCAGATTCGCGACATCATGCCGAAGCTACAGATAAGCAGGTCATAGGGTTTGTCGCAATTGTAGGTCTCCCAACGCTTTTCCTTCTTGGCGATGAGATCGTATTTGGCTTTAAGCTTTAAGTTGATGTCATTGCACTCGATGGGATCGAGGTAGAGCGAGTTGATGATTCTCTTTTTTCTGCCCTTGCAGCCGGTCAGGGCCCAGTCGCCGGGATCCAGTGGCTTGCCTTGGCCTTCGGGCGGAAACTCGACCGGTTCCATCATTTGGCCGATCATGCCGTCGCCGATGACCATCACCGGGTTGAGATACTTTTCGGCCAACTCGAAGGCCAGCACCACCAGATCGACTGCCTCTTGCACCGAAGAAGGGGCCAGCACGATGAGCTGAAAATCGCCGTGCCCAGTGCCCTTGGTGGCTTGCAGGTAGTCGCCTTGGGCCGGCAAAATACCGCCCAGACCTGGGCCAGAGCGCATGATGTTGACCAGCACCACCGGCAATTCGCAGGCCGCGATGTAAGAGAGCCCCTCGGCCATCAAACTGATGCCCGGAGAAGAAGAGGTGGTCAGCACCTTGATACCCACGCCAGCCGAGCCGTAAATCATGTTGGAGGCGGCCACCTCGCTTTCGGCTTGCACGAAGGTTCCACCAACTTCGGGCATGCGCTTGGCCAGGTACTCGGGCACCTCGCTTTGCGGTGTGATGGGGTAGCCAAAAAAGTGCAGACAGCCCGCTCGAATGGCTGCCTCGCCAATGGCTTCATTGCCCTTCATCAAGACCTTGGTCATCCCGGATGCTCCTTGTCTCAAACCTTCCGTGACATTCAATACTGAAAGAACTGGTAATGGGCGCCTTCGACGTATACCTCGATGGCTACGTCTGGACAGGCGATGGCGCATTGGCTACAACCAATGCACCGGGGTTCGTCTACCATTACCGCGAACTTGTAGCCTTTGTTGTTGAGCTTCTGCGACATGCCGAGAATTTCCTGCGGACAAGCGTCGATGCAACGCTCGCAACCCTTACAGCGTTCGATGTTGACGTCGATTGTCGGCATGTTTGTACTCCTTCAAGGCTTGCCAATAGGCACGGCCTTCGCTTCTGGGATTCTTTTGTTTTCTCGTTTTTGTATCCAGGGCTGCAACATATATCGGCCAAGCTGCAAGATGGTCAGGTCTAGCTGCCCAAGCTCTGGGGCCTCGGCTAATTCTTCCATGGCGGCCACAAAGCGGATGGGAATGCCGCCCTCATTTGAAACCTGACGGGCTACTTCCACTCCCTCCAGGATTACTGCCGGCGTGGTTTCGTCCATCAAGTGGGTGTTGACCGCCAAGCCGGTTACTTTCAACCGTGAGGCTTGTTCGATTTGATTACGCATTTGCAAACAACCGGCCGGGGTGTCGGTGAAGGGCCGGCGGCTGTTGATGACTTGCCACAACTCGTAAGGGCTATCGCCCAGGGCTTCGAACAAGCTCGATAGCAGCTTGGCGCCGGCATCGTCGCCACCCACATCGAATAGACTGATTTGGTCTGGACCAGGCTGCAGCATGCCTTTGATCTCGGGCACAATAATGGGCAAATCGGCCCAGGTGTAGGCCGCGGGTGGCACCACCACGCGAATGCCGTGATCTTCCATCTGCTGTCGTGCCTCGCGGCAACGAAAATAGGGATTGACAATGTCGAGATCGGCGATGCTGACTGACTTACCGCTTTTAGCCAACTGCAGCGCTAGATTGACGGCAACTTCGGTCTTGCCAGACCCGTAGTTTCCGACAACCATCAAAAGCGGATATGTTGGAAAAAAGTGGTTTATTTTTACGCCCTTACGCTATACTTCGCTAACCCACCCTACCTTGACCTACATAACATTCAGCCGGAGCGAAAGCAAGGGAAAAACGGAAACAAGTGGAGATGTAAATGACGCGCCGCGCTGAAAATGGACCGTCCGCGTTGGTTGCATGCGCATGGCAATGGAGGTATAAAAGTTCCCACTAGACCAACCACAAAGGAACACTGCCATGAGCCACCCTTGGGAAGTGACTTTCAAGCAGGCCGATCGGCCAGACATTGCATTGATGACCAACCATGGCTACGCCGGAGTCGACATTCCTTTTGGAGGCGCTCCGGATACCGGCGGCCAAAACATGTATGTCAATTCCTTGGCCAAGGCCCTGGACTCTCTTGGCTACCGCGTGACCATCTTTGCCCGCGGCGGTTTTCCCTACTTTGAATCAGAGAACATTCGCCAGGATCCCGAGTACCTGTCCGAGCATGTTCGATACATTTTTATTCCCGGCGGCGGCGACAAGTTTATCCGCAAGGAAGATATCGCCATCGCTTTGGATGAGCAGATTGAATGGCTGGACAACTTCGTGCGCAACGAGTCGGAAGCGCGTGGCTGTCGGCCCTGGGAGTACTACCAGGTGGTCAACTCCCACTATTGGGATGCCGCGGTCTTGGGTATGCGCCTGGTGGAGAGATGGCGCAACGATATCGTGGCCGAAGCGGTAACCAAACTACTCAAGGAAGTGGTGGCCGACGACCGGCTCAAGCAACTGTGGAGCCAACGTCATTGGCGCGCGCTCGGCGAGGCGCCGGCATTCCACCTGGGTTCCTTGATCATTGAAAACGAAGGTTCGCCGGCCACGCCGATTATTCAAAGGGTGCGCATGGCGGCAACCCGCTGGGCCCAGGTCATGGGCCGGACCAATGGCACCGAGGTCGATCAACTGGTCGGCGCCGTGGCGTATGCGCTAGCCGAAGTCAAAGACACCATGGCTCCGGCTTTACACCTGATGGCCACCGCCGAGGCCCTGGGCGTGGCTTTGCTGGAACTGTCACCTGACGTCTCTGAAGATCTGGAAACCGCACTGGAGACAGTTGACTGCCATGTCTGGACACCGCATTCACTCGGGGCGCTCAAGGAAGACAATTTCCGCGACAAAACTCCCGAGGTAGTACGGCCCTTGAAGTTCTGCGAACGGCGCGACCATGAACGGGCGGTTTGTGATCAGACCATTGCTTTCGCGGCCACCTCGGCGGAGATTGCCGAGCGTCTTTTGACGCATTACCATGTGCCCCAGGATCAAATCTTTTACTTCCCTCCCTGCGTGGACCGCAAAACTTTTCGCGAGTATAGCGCCGAGGAACTCGAAGCCACCTATGCCTACTTGGCCAAGGTCAGCGGGGTGGATGCCGACACCCTCAAACGTTCCCGCATCGTTTTCGAGACCAGCCGGGTCGATCAAACCAAACGCAAGGATCTGCTGCTGGATGCCTTTGCCTACGTGGCCAAGGACCGGCAGGATGTGTACTTATTTATCGGCGGTGGTCCGGAGAAAAACCTGTATCGGGCACTGGTCAAGCAGCGCGACGAAAAGCCCGAGCTCAAAGGCCGCGCTTTCCTGACCGGTTTCATTCCCGAGGAGTTTATTGGGCCGCTGTTCTCCCTGGCCGACATTTATGCCTCGGCCTCCGAGATGGAGGGTTTTGGCATGTCGGTGTTGCAGGCCGCGGCTTCGAGCACCGCCGTGGTCAGCTCCGATCTGGTGCCCTTTGCGGTGCAGTACGTACCAGACGATGCCGCGGTGGTTCCGGCCGGTGAAGTGTTTGATTTTGCCCAGGCCATCCAGAACTTGCTCGACAACGACGAGAACCGTAACCAGCGCGCGCGGCGGTTGGCGGAAAAAACCCGCGCCTTCGACTGGGAAGCCCAGGCATCGGCCTTCTTTAGCTATTTGCGCCGGCGCGGATTCAGCGTGGTCGACGGAAGGAGCGAGACATGATCGGCGACAAACTGGTGATCACCGACTACCACCGACAGGGCGCCGCGACCGCGATGGCCCAACTGGGCCCAAAGTTGAAAGACGCCAC
>JAUVBB010000274.1 GCA_030591445.1 Deltaproteobacteria bacterium
ATGGCGACTACAACTTTGGACTTTGCACTCAAGAGACTTCTAGCATTCTCTGCAGTGCCTTTTCGGCAGGGACGCGAATGTCTTCGCTGATTTTTACTTGGTGTTGGTTTTCGCTAAGTGACCACAGCACTTTTTCCAGAGTGACCCATTTCATGTTGGGACAGACGGCCTGCTCGGTGACGGGGACGAATTGCTTGTCCGGGTTTTCTTTTTGCAGGCGGTGGAGGATGCCCAGCTCGGTTCCCACGATGATGGTTTGGGCCTCGGTTTCGCGGGCGAATTGGCAAATACCGCTGGTGCTGAGCACGCCGTCGACCAGCCGGGTCACTTCCGGACGGCACTCTGGATGCACTACCACCTTGGCCTCTGGGTACTGCCGCTTTCTCTGCTCGATGTGCTCGGGCCGGATGCGGCGATGGGTGGGACAATAACCGGGCCACAGGATGAGCTTACGGCCGGTTTGCTCCTGGGCAAAAGTGCCCAGGTACTGGTCGGGCACGAACAGGATCTCGCGATCTGCCGGGATGCTGGCCACTACCTTGGCGGCATTGGCCGAGGTACAACAGACATCGCTTTCTGCTTTTACTTCTGCCGTGCTGTTGACGTAAGTAACCACCACCGCGTTCGGGTGCTTGGCCTTCATATCGCGTAGACTGTCGGCATCGACCATGTCGGCCATGGGACAGCCGGCGTGCTGATCCGGCAGCAGTACGGTTTTGTTCGGCGACAAGATAGCGGCGGTCTCGGCCATGAAGTGGACCCCGCAAAAGACGATCACCTCGGCATCGGTGGCCGCCGCCTTGCGGCTCAGGTCGAGCGAGTCGCCGGCAAAGTCGGCAATGTCCTGCACTTCGCCCAGCTGATAGTTGTGGGCCAAGATGATCGCATTGCGCTCTCGCTTGAGTTTCTGGATTTTCGCTTCCAGGGTTTTGTTTTCTTCCATCATGGCCAGGGTTCCTCGTCCAGTTCAGGGACTGGCATATTAGCCAGGATCCATGAAGCAATGCAAATGACAGACAAAACCACAAGTGTCACAATATGTATCACATGTATCATCATGCATCTATCGAGACAGTTGTTTTGCGGTCAAGACATGTAAGACTCTGAAAAATAACAGTAACAGTAATGGTGGATTCTGGCATAGCTCTTGCGAACAAGGGGGGGAACACCAATGTCTGTATAGGAGTCTGGCATGCAAGAGTTGCTTCACAAGGCTAAAAAATCGAACCCGATCCCGATTCAAATTCGACCGATTTTGGAATCGGCGGGCGAATTGACCACCGAGGTTTTGCGCCTCATTACTCTTTATCCCCACGACGAAGATACTTTTCGTGCCTTGGGCGTGGCCAAGGAGGATTTCGCGGCTTCGCTGGTGGCCGACTTGCCCGAACCGGGCGCGGCCTGGTTGTGTGCCGATGACGGTCGGCGTTTGCAAGGCATGATTTATCTGCAGCCCGATTTATGGCCCAGCGCGGTTCTCAATCACCGGGTATGGACCATCCAACACCTGGTATTGGCCGAAGACGCCCAAGCCGAGACCGCCCACCGTTTGGTCGTGGGCGCCCTGGAGGCCCTGGGTGATGTGGCCGAGTTCATTCAAATAAGTCACCCCGAGGCAGATGCCTTGGGAATAGAAGCTTTGCGGCAAGCAGGATTTCGGCGCATGGGCACCGAACTGGTAACCGTGGCCCGAACCGAAGGGGTGCAGGCCGATGAAATTCCCCAGATCTCGGTCGAAGCGGCGCAGGCCGAACATCTCGAAACCATCAGCGGCATGACCGGCAATTGCCGCCGTTGCAATCCCTTTGTCTCCGACTGGGGTTTCGAACCTGAAAAAGTCGCCCATTTGGCTCGGCGGATGCATCACGATTGTATGCGCGAGTCTGGTTGCCGCAGCCTAGTGGCCCTGGAACAATCCCGGGACGAAGTGCTAGGCACCCTGGGCTACCGTCGCGATCCTCGTTTGCAAACCACCAAGCAAGCTCCCTTGGCCGAACTGGATCATTTCTGCCTGCGCAGCGGTGCCCCCAGTGGCTTGGCGCGCTTTCTCAACGCGCGCATGATGGCCGAGTTAGGCCGGGATTCGGTCGAAGCGGTCACCGCCCGATTTCTATTGAATGACGACTGTGAGCAGGCTGATCTGTCCTGGCTAGACTCCATGGGTTACCGGATTACGGCACGTCATGCCTTGCTCCACAAGTGGCTGAAGATTCCGCCCGCGTCTACCCCTTCGGTACCCCCCGCCTGAGTTGGGCTGATGCCTTGCGCTGATTGACTCTCCGAACAGCTCATGTCAGAGTAACCGCCTCAATTCAGTATTGGTTACCTCTTCGGCAAAGGAGAAGCCATGAAACAAAAAGGGCGCCGATTTTTATTTAGGGCTGCGTTTTTATTCCTCTTGGGTTGCCTGATAGTACCTGCTTGCGGCAACGGCGGTGGTGGCGCTGAGACCGAGACCTGGTCGGTGGCGGGCAGCATCAGCGGCGATGTCCAGGAGGGCGTGAACTTGGCCTTGACTGGGGCGGCAAGTAAATCGGCCGCCTCTGATTCCTCGGGAGCATTTTCCTTTTCCGGTCTGGCCGACGGTAGTTACACGGTGACGCCGAGTTTGACCGGTTTCAGCTTCAGCCCCGAAAGCGCGGCCGTGACCGTAAGCGGCGCGAATGTGACCGGCGTTGACTTTGCGGCCACTGCTTTGACCACGACTTATCTCATTAGCGGAAACGTCAGCGGGGCCGTGTCGGCGGGGGTGGCCATTGCGCTCAGTGGCGCGGCCAGCGGATCGACGCTTACTGATGCCGACGGAAATTTTTCATTCTCGGGCATGGCCAATGGCAACTACACCCTTAGCCCGACCCTCGACGGCTATATTTTTATTCCCGAAAGCCAAGTGGTCGAACTGAGTGGTGCCGATGTGACCGGTGTCGTTTTTGTTGCCGAGCCGGCGGCCATTTATAGCATCTCGGGTACCATCTCCGGTAGCGTTGCCGAGGGCGTGAGCGTTCAGCTTGCCGGTACCGCCACGGCCACCGTCACTACCGGCGCTGACGGTGGCTACATTTTCACCGAACTGACCAGCGGTAGTTATACCATCTCGCCCAGCATGGATGGTCATGTCTTCGACCCGCTGGCGTTAGTGGTGGCCGTCGATGGCCAAGATGTGTCCGAGCAGGACTTTGAGGCCACCGCCCACGCCGGACCAACTTACGACATTGCCGGCACGGTCGAGCTCAATGGCGAGGGGGCCGCCGATGTTTCCGTTCACATGACCGGTCCTCTGTCCGGCTCGGTGCTTACCGGCGCCGACGGGTCTTATCTTTTCAGTGGAGTGATCGACGGTAGCTATACCATGACGCCAACCAAGGACGCCTATACCTTTGATCCGGCCACCCAGGTGGCCACGGTGACCGGGGCCGATGTCGCGGGTATGGACTTTTCGATATTTACTTACAGCATCTCGGGTTCAGTCCACGGCCGTCACGGCAACACCATAGCGGGGGTGAAAATCGAGATCGAGCCGGCGCTTGCCGCCGCGGGCACCACCGACGCAAACGGCATGTTTCAGATCAACGGAGTGCCCAACGGTAGCTACTGGCTCATTCCCAGTTACGACCAAGGCAGCACCCGTTTTCAACCGGACCGTTTATTGATCACGGTGGCCGATGATGACCGCTGGGATGCCAACTTCGAAATGGACATCGCCTTTACCGTCACCGGATCCATTGACTACGCCGGTGACCGGACCGGTCGGGTGTATATTAACATCGAATGGGAAAACGGCGGCTCGCAATGGGGCACCAGCATCCCGGCCAGCGATTTGCCCGCCAGCTATGCCATTCGAGGCGTGTCGCCCGGTACCTTCGTGGCCAGCGCCTATATGGATCACCTGGGTCTTGGCGGCCCGCATGCCACCAGCCCCCAAGGCAATTCCTCCCTGTTTGAAGTACAGGCTTCCGATCATGACCTGGGCACTATCACCCTGGCCGACGGCAGCGTGGTGAAGCCGAATCAACCGAACGAGTTGGCAGTGGTTCCCTTTGATGCCGGCGCTTTTGTCATGTGGAATGGTCCCGAGGATGACCAGGAACGCATGCAGGCCGAGTCCTTCAACCTATACTGGAGCACGGATGCCGGTGTGAGTCCCACTAGCACCACCGGCGGCGGCAGCCAAACCGACATTCCGGCCAGCGAAGATTTTGGCAATGTGCTGCAAACCGGTTTGACCAATGGCAGCGTTTTTTATTACGTGGTCACGGCCGTAAGCAGTGGCTTAGAAAGCGATCCCTCGGCAGTGGCCGGCCCGGTTACCATCGGCGATCCGACCGGCGGCCACACTCTCAGCGGCAATGTAACTTTCGAGGGTTTTACCGCTACCGGTACTATTTGGGCGGCAGTGGTAGATGAAAGCAATCAGGCCGGAGGCTTTTTCGTCAGTACCACCACCATCACTGGCAATCCCCAGGCCTACTCTGTCCCCGGAGTGGCCGACGGTAACTATACCCTGTATCTCTTGGTTGATATGGACGATGACGGCCATGTGGGTATGGGCGACATCATGCCCCAGGGGGAGGGTGGTTCGGCCCAGGTCGTCATGGCCGGCGCCGATGTAACGGCTGATGTCTCGGTGAGCGCCGAGAATCTGGCCACCCGAATCAGCACTCGACACAGCCAGAATCTAAGTGACAACTGGGAATGGTATTCGGTTGATCTGCGCGTGTGGCCCGGCTTCAAGATGCCGGTCAAGGTTACCCTGACCGATGGACCGGGAGCCTTGACCCCCTGGGATCTGGCCAACGAATGGGATTTTGGTGCCTGGATTGAACGCAATGATACCCCGCCCCAAATCGGCGATGCCTATACCTTGGCGGTGGAGTTTGGCGATGGCAGCACCGAGGAGGTTGTGCTGACGGTCAGCAAGGTGCTCGATAGTTTTGCCACTCCGACTTTCCCGGTAGGCTCGGTCAGCAATGCCAATCAATCCACCTTCCAGTGGACGGCGCCCGCCTCACCGCCGACTCCTTACTCTTACCGCATCGGCTTGTGGGAAATGAACGGCCCGGGGGTTTGGTGGAGCGAAGATATCGTAAGCGATGAGCTTTCCGCCGTCTTCAACTTCGACGGTCGCGCCGAACAAAACACGCTGCTTAGCGGACACACCTACCACTGGGAAATCCGGGTGTCCGACCAAGAAGGCAACGAAGCCAGCAACGAAGTTTCCTTCATTCCTCAATAGAGATCTTTAGAATTCCGATAAGCCCCAATTGGTGCCGGCAAAGGCCGGGGCGGTCGGGGCGGAAAATTGGCCCGCGGCTTCGCTGCCGGAGATATTCGGCTCAGCCGCCATCACCCAGAATTCGGCCGGCCCGCCACTGGGGGTCTGGGTGTTCGGGATGGTCTCCCAGGCCAAGCCCAGTTTCTTGATTCTAAGCTGGTAGAGATAGGGACCGCCCGCCGCTGCCGGTGGATCGGATTGCCAGCTGAGCAAGACGCCGCTGGCGGGCAAGGTGTCGGCAATGACCCGCACAGCTACCTCCGCCGCCATGAAGCTGAGTTCGAATTTGGTGCCGGGGGCGCCGACGAAGACCAGGGGGTAGCTCTGGCCGGGGGCGATTTGATAGGGCCCCTCGAAGTTGAAGGGAATCTGGGCCGGGGCGATTTCTTGATAAGCGCCGCTTTGCCGATCGACGATCCAGGTGTGGCTGCCGGCTTCGATCAAGCTGGGCACCGGATCGGTCGCGGTGGCCAGCGGCGCTGCCAGCAGCTCAACGGCTTGGTCCAGCATTTGCCATAAGGATTCGCCGCGACCGTTGTGACCTTGGCGGAGCATGCGGTGCAAGTCCAAGGGTATGCTTTCTTCTTGCAAGCGCGCTGCGTACAGAGCCTGGAGATGATAGGGGATAATATAGTCGTGGCCGGTGATCTCGAGATAGACTTGGGTGCCGGCGTCCTTGAGCCCCTGGATAAAGGCATCGGCGCCCAGGCTCAGGTTTTGGCTGGCGAACTGCGGGTCGGTGGTTCCAGTCAAGACATAGAGCAGCGCCAAGGGTGTGCTTAGTCCGGTTAGATGGGCTTGGTCCGCGCAGGCCGGGTAACTCCAGCCGGCTTTCCAGGCGTCGGCCAGGCCCAGGTCTGAATCTGCCACCTGAAATAGGCCGGGGAAAGTGGCGCTGGTCATGCCCACCAGCGCACCCAGATCGGTGGGCGCGGCCACCGCTATCGAAAGCACCACCCGGTAGTCGTAGCCATAGGGATTGGATGCCACGGCCAAAGCGGTAAAGCCGCCGCGCGAGCCGCCAAAAGTTATCACTTGATGCCGGTCGCCGTGGAAATTGTTGGCCACCCAGGCAATGGCGGCAGCAGCCTTATGGAACGCGCCTGGGTCAAAGCTGCGGCTGACCACGGCTCCGCTGCCGTTGGTCAAGACAGCGATCACGCCGCGCTTGCCGTCGTGTCCGGAACGAGCAACCAGGTCGATGAGTTTTTCGCCGTGGATATGGAAAAGGCTGTCGTTGAGATCGTAGTAACTATTGAAAACGATGGGGTAGCTGGCCGCCGGGGCCAAGTCGCTCCAGGTCGGAGGCAGGATGACGGTTACCAAAGAGCCGTCGATGAGGGCGCCGTGGACGATTTGTACTCCGCAGCTGGCCGCCGCCGGCGCTTCGATGATGGGATCAGTTTCCTGCTCGGGCATAGGCGGCAGCAACCGAACCGGCGTTTGGGCCAGCTGGCAGGCATTGCTTAGCATGGCCTGTGCGTCGGCTGCGGAGGGTTGGCTGATGGCGTAGCGATCGCCAATATAGTTTTGGTAATCGGGCAAGGAGGTGGTGTAGACGGGGTAGCAGTTGCCCGCTTGGTATTGGTCTGGTGCCGGCATGGTTTGGGCCACCCGGAAGGCGATAAGCTCGGTGCCCAGGTACTGAAAACCGCCGTCTTGCCAGTGGGTGACCACTGGCAAGTAATGATCATCTCGGGCGCAAGTCACGCCGGCATCGAGATGGCACAGGGGCGGGACAAAGAGATCGAACTGCGAATCCCAGACCCGCAACAAACAAGCCTCGAGCTGGTAGCCGAAATCGGCTCCTTGATAGTCATAGTCAAATAGCAGGTGATCACCAAGTTCGGGCCGATAGAAACGACACATTTGCGCGGAGGCGAAGCCGGCGGTCTCCCAGGCAATGTCGGTGGCCACGAAGCCTAGTTCGGCTTGCAGGCTGTAGCCGGCGCCGGCGCCTTCGGTGGCGTCCACGCTTAGCATGTGGTCGCGGCCATTGCTCAGTTGATAGAGTGCCACTGTGCCTGTTACCTGCTCCCGGTATACCCGAAAGCGGGCGCTGTCTAAGCGGTAGCCTGCCGGCGCAGTCGGGTTATCGAGCTGATAGCGATGATCGGGGAGGGTCGGGTCGAAGAAGCGATAGACCGTGCCCAGGCAGTCCGGGGTGTCGATGATGCCGTCGCAGTCGTCATCTTCGCCGTTGCAGATTTCGGTCGGCAGCTTGCCGATACAAAGCCCGCTGCCATCGCAGCGGTCTGGTTCGGTACAGTCATCGCCGTCATCGCAGGGCGTATCCTGGGCGGTGGGCACACAGGGGTCCCATTGGCAGAGCGCGTTGCAGCTTCGGGCCCCGGTGCACTGTTGGTCACAGTTTTCCTGGCTGCCTGGTGGGCAGAGACCTTCTCCGGTGCAAAGGCTCCATTCCTGCCAGAGACAGTCATCACCACAAATTCGGGTGCGGGTTCCGCAATTGCCACAGATGCCTTCCACGCTTTGTCCGGGCTGGCACTCGACCAGCGGGCATGAGGAGGGTCGGCAGGCGCCGTCGATGCATAGTTCACCCTCGGCGCAGGCGGTCTCCGCGCTCCATTCCAAGCAAGAATCTTGGTCATATTGGCCACAGGTTTTACTGGCCAGATCCGCGCAGCTGCTTTGCCCTTCGCTGGGGCACTCATCTTCGCAAAGCGGTGCCTCGGAACTGGATAAGCAGCCGGCAGCGGTTAGCAGAGTCGCCGTGAGCCAAGTGATAAGGAGATAGAATTTCTTTGGGCTGGTTATGTTGCTCATGCTGGTCTCCTCTGCCTGCGCATGCTCAATTGAGTTCGCGTAGGAACTCCTCGATGGCCTGGTTGACCGCGGCCGGTTTTTCTACCGCCACAAAATGTCCGGCATCGCGCAACTGCACCCGCTGGCTGTGCGGGATTTGCTGGGCCAAAAAATCCGCAAAGGCCGGCGGGGTGAGTAGATCGTCGCTGGCGTTGATGATTAGTACCGGTACGTCGATGGCCGTGATCTGCTCTCTTAGATCGAATCTATCACAGGCCAGAAAATCACCCAAGCACACCTTGGGATCGCACTGGGCCCGATCATCGATGGCCGCTTGGATTTGGGCCGGCGGGGTCTGGGGCGAGGCCGCGGTGGCCGCTATCTGGCTGAGGTAAGCAGGGTAGTCGCTTCCAATCAATTCTAGAATCTGGGGATGAACCCGCAGCTTGGCGCCGGTGGCAATCAAAACCGCGGCCCCCAGGGACTGGGGGCGGTCGAGCAGCATTTGCTGGACAATGGCCCCGCCCATGCTAAAGCCGACTGCTACCATGCGGGGGGCTGCCAACTCGCGCACCAGAGCGTTGAGGGCCTGGGCGTAGTCTGCGATGCGCTCTTTACCCGGCCCCGGGCTGCCGCCCCGACCGGGTAGATCTACCGCCAGCAGGTTGTACCGGGCTGCGAGTCCGCGCATTTGTTCGGCCCAAAAGGCGCCCGAGCTGCCGGCGCCGTGGATAAATAGCAGCGTGTTTCGGCTGTCATCCAGAGGCCAGGCGCTGGCGGCAAAGGCCAGCCCGGCAGCATGCGCGTGGTGCATGGTTTTTGTCTCCTTAGATTAAGCGTGCGCCAAAGCTCAATGCGGAGCGTAGCGCAGTCCCAGGCTGACGATGCGGTGAATCAGGCGCTGGTAGGACAAGCCCGCCACCCGACCCGATTCGGCAAAATCTTCCAAGCGGGCCAGGGCCGGATTGGGATTGGCTTCCAGAAAGTACAAGGCGCCCGTGGGGTCCAGGCGAAAATCCATACGCGCATAGCCGCTCAACTCCAGGATGCGGTAGATACGTCGGCATCGTTTGGCCACTTGGTTACAAAACTGCGGGCTCTGGTCTTTGGCGGCCCGGCTGGTGATGCCCCATTTCTTCTGGTACTTCATATTCCACTTGGCGGTGGCGGTGGCGATTAGCGGTTCGTCCTCGGGCTTCTTGTTGAAGATGAGTTCCCAAATGGGAAAGACATCCAGGCGCCGGTTGCCCAGCACGCCCACATAGAGCTCACGGCCGGCGATGAACTCTTCGGCGAGGGCATCGGTTTTGGCGTGCTGATGGACAAAGGCGACCCGCGCGGCCAGGCTTTCGTCGTCGCGCACCAGGGAGGCTTGGGAAATGCCGAAAGAGGCATCTTCGGTGACCGATTTGACAAAGAGCGGAAAGCGAAGTCGCGCCGGCCGGCGAAATTTGCGACCGCGGGGAAACACGGCAAAGTCGGGCACCCGGATGCGATGGTAGGCCAGCAGTTTCTTGCTCAAGGCCTTGTCGCGGGCCAGCATCAGGCCTTTGGGGTTGCAACCGGTATAAGCCGTCCGCTTGAGTTCCAGGTAACCCACCACGTTTTGATCGTATTGGGCCACCCCGCCAAAGGCTTCCATCAAGTTGAAGGCAATGTGGGGCGCAAACTCCCGGATGGCCAGGCGAATGGTGGCCAGGTCATCGTAAACGCCCAGCGGCCGGACTTCATGCCCCAGGGCTTGTAAAGATTCCAGCACATCGAACTCGGTAATCCAGGGGATGGC
>JAUVBB010000046.1 GCA_030591445.1 Deltaproteobacteria bacterium
CGGCACTGGCAAAGCCGTCGCCGCAGGTCACACAGATGTTATTGACCTCGTCACAGTCTTTGCCGCCCGCGGCACAGGGATCACCGGGGCTGACGCAGGCACCGGCCTGACATTCTTCGGTGCCGTTACAGAAGTCACCGTCGTCGGTGCAAACGGTGCCGTTGGTGTCGTTGGCAGTACAACTGTCGGTGTTTTCATCGCACGATTCAGAACAATCTATATCAGCATCGGGACCAGGACAGGGGTCGCCGGTGTGCACGCAGGCGCCGGTCTGACATTCCTCGGTGCCGTTGCAGTAGGAACCGTCGTCTGTACAAGGAGTTCCGTCGGGGACGATATCCGCAACACAAATGCCCGTTTGGCAGGTTGAGTTGCAGAAGTTTGCGTCACCGCCGTCACAGGGCGTATCGTCGACAAGAGAGGTATGGGAACAAGTACCGTCCCCAAGGCAGGTGTCTACCGTACATTCCTCACTGTCATCACAATCACTGTCTTGCAGGCACGAGACGTAACTTAGCGTGGACACGGCGGTGGCGATGGGGGCATTGCATTGCACGATCAGAGTGTCGGGATCGGTGAGAATGGATTCCCAGGTGACTTCGACTTCGTAGTCGCCGTATTCGTCGGTGGGGAAATTCACCGCGGAGATGGTAAAGCCGTGGGTGATGAAATCGCTGGGGTCGAGTTCGTCGAATGTGGCGCTGTTAGTCTCCTGGCTGCCGTCGTAGAAAACGAAGCTGCCATCTTCCAGGAGGATCAGTTGCGGGACGACGCCCGCCGGAGTGAATACTTTGCTGACGATGCGGGTCTCCAAATAGGGGGCCATGCCATTGAGGTTGGTACAGACCATCGACATTTGCAGATTGTTGCCGTCCAGGATGGGATCGGGGGTCACGGTCAGCGGGTTTACTTGACCGGCGCGTTCGTGCCAGATGGAGACCTCGTCTATGGGAGAACCGGCATCGAGCAACTCCAGCACCCAGGGATTGTTGAGCGAATCGCCGGGGCCAAACAAGCGTGAAGTTTGCGAGCCGCCGCGGGCATCGGAGGCCAGGTTCTGGGTTTCGACCAGGATGGTTTTAGCGTCGCTGTAATAGTCGAGAGTGTAACGGGCGGTTTCAGCGGGGTCCATACCACCCACATCGGTGTACACCGTTTGACAGGTCGAAAAATAGGCACTCTGAAACAAGTACAAAGAGTCCTTGAATGTTTGCAATAGGTGAACCACCAGGTCACCGGTGGCACTGTCGGTGATCGCCGCCGAGTCCTTCGATTCGGCGGTCAGCACGATCTGGTAAGTTGCGCCCAGGGCCGTGCCGGCGGGAATTTGTACCTCTACTACAATGTCGAAGGTACCGCCAAGGCCGGCGACCCAGCCGGTGTCGGTGATGGGGACGCCGTCTGAGACATTGCCGTCGCCGTTTGGGTCGGACCAGATCACGACTGTCCAGGGGGCCACCGGCAACACCGACAGCAAGAAGTCGTCCTGGTCAATCCAGGCGTTGGTCAACCGGAAAGGAAAGTACACCGAGCTTCCCTCGGCGCCGATCAGGTGGGTGTTCGGTGATAAATAGTCTGGTTCGAGAGTGACCCGCGGTTTTACGGTGGTGAAATCCTGGGCAAAGTCGGTTCGGGTGGGATTGTCATAGGAAAAAACCGTGATGGTAGTGGTATCGACGGTAGGTTCGGTGGCCGTAACCGGAACATGTACTTCCACCACAATGCCGGTGCTGCCACCCAGGCCGGTTACCACGGTATCCGGGTTGCCGTCGCCGTTGCTGTCCGCACCTGGTTCGAGAATGTCCCAGGCGCCGTCGCCGTCGCTATCGGTGGCCAGCAGGGTGTTGGGCGCCAGGTACAGTTTCACCGACCAGTTTTCCGAGGACTCGACGGTCATCTCCACCGTCTCGTCGATGGTATTGTTGTTGGTGATCTGATGGGGAAACTGGACGTCCAGGTTGGCAATGGCGGTGGCGGAGTTGTCGGGATAGACGGAGAGGAAGCCGATGAGCAGGGTGTCTTCGGTCTCGTCAAAGTAGGTGTTGGGGTCATCGTCCCACTCAACTCGCAAGCGGATCAAGTCGGTCTGATCGTCAAAACCGGCCGGCACATCGGCCACCACCACGAAATCGAAACTGCCGCCCGCGCTGAGGTACACGTCGAGCAAGCCGTTGCCGTTGCCGTCATGGGCCGGGGGCAAGCTGTCGCCGGTGTCGTTGAAGTCGCCGTCGCCGTTGGCATCGACCGCCATCAGCGTATCAGGGGTACCGGTTCCGGTCGGATCGTCGTAGTACGACAGTGAAATACCCAGCGCCGAGCTTCCCTGGATATCGAAGTGGTCGGCGATATTGCCGCTGGTGCTAACCGTGTGGGGCAGCCAGACCGTGCCCGGTGAGCCCACGCTCTGGGTCCAGCTGTTTTCGATGCTGACGTTGCCGTAGGCAAAACTTCCCAATTTGCCGTTGGGTCCGCCGATGTTGTCCATGGTGCTGTTGAGTTTATCGTTGTTCGCACTTGCTACATGCCAGTTGATGGGATAGCCGGCGGGTACGCCCAGAGCGGTCCAAAGAATCCGGGCCTCGAAGGCTCTTCCGTCAAGTGGTCCACTGATGATGCCGCCCTTTTCAGGATGAATTTCACCCAAGGGTAGCTCGATGCCAAGCGCGCCGGGCATGTCGTAGCCATCGATGTATCCTATTTTGGGATCGTCGATAGGATTTTCCAGCGGATCGCCGGCGGGGACGTTCGGAGCGTATTTGGTGAGGCGGACGGCGGTGGTTCCCAGGCCGCCGTGCCAGGGTACGTGACAGACTTTGTCGATGCCGGCGTCAACCAGGAGATCGCCATCAAGATCCATGATAAAGAAAAAGTCAACCGTGTTGACCGTCGAACCCCAGCGCTCTACGTACATGTAGACGTAGGTATCATCGTAGGTCCAGGCGAAGGTGAGCAGATCGCGCCCGGCAGTCATTTCAGTGGAACTGCAGTCGAGATCGCTGGTGAAGGCTAGACAGGCCGGATTCTTTCCGAAGCTCAAACCATCGCCGTCATGAGAGACTTGCACCGGATTGAGTAGCACTTCCTGCCAATCGCTAACGTCGTTGTCACCCACCGTGATGGAAGTCAGGGTAGGCAAGCCGACACTCCAACCGGGTACCGAAAGACCTAAAGCCAGGAGCAAACAGAGAAGGATCATATACGACGCGTTTTTCACGGTCATTTGGTTCTTCCTTTGGTAGATGTCGAGTCCCGAGGCCGGCCCTGCCGGAAACCGAACCTCAGTGGTCGATTATACGGTAGATTGTGATGCAAAAACAAACTAATGACCGTATTTTCGACCAAAGTAATCCATGTTTGGCTTACCCAAAAAAACAAGCAAAGCGCATGCCAAAGGAAACCTAATAGGGTCTATTTAGTGATTCTCAGGAGATACGGGCATTTTGTCCGCCGATCAGGACTTACAACTTAGCGATATTATTGCGTAGCTGGAGCAATTATTGTCAGGGTTTGAAGCGCGCTAGCATGGTTCCCAGCAAGGCGAGTAACAGCAGCAAGGGCAAACCAGAATGGCTTCCGCCCGGGCTGGCACAGGCACAACCGCCGCCTTTGATCTGGGCCTGGTCCCAGGAGAAACATTGATCCTGATCGTCGCGGGGGCAAGGATCGTCGGCGTCGCAGTTGCCATCCTGGTCGGCATCGGGGCAATGCAGGCTATCGTTTCTGTGATCGGTGGGGCAGGGATCTATGCAATTTGATAGCCCGTCGCCGTCAGGATCCCGCGGGTCACGACAGCCGGCACAAGTATTGGATGGGTCGTTGGGGCAAGGATCTTGCCCATCGCATAGGCCGTCGCGATCGAGATCGGGGCAACTTGGGCACAGATCCAGGGGGTCGTCTGGGCAAGGATCTTCGAGGTTGCAGGCGCCGTCGGCATCGTCGTCGGCGCAGGCGGGGCAAGTGTTTGTCGGGTCGTAGGGACAGGGGTCGAAGGGATCACAAATGTCGTCGCCGTCGGCATCGGCGCAAGGGACACAGCTATCGTAGGGGTCGGCGGGACAGGGGTCGACACAGGTAGGCCGGCCGTCGCCGTCGACATCAACTTGGTTGGTGCAAGAGCCGCAGCTGTTGTCGGCATCCGCGGGGCAGGGGTCGACATCGTCGCAGAGTTGATCCTGGTCGGCGTCGGCGCAGGGTCGGCAGCTGTCGTTCGGGTCGTCGGGACATTCGTCTTGGGCATTGCAGATGCCGTCTAAGTCGTCGTCGGCGCAGGCCGGGCACTTATCGTTGGCGTCTTGTGGGCACAGGTCGAAGGGGTCGCAGATGCCGTCGCCGTCGCTGTCGGTGCAGGCAATACAGGCGTTGTCCGGATCGTCGGGGCAGGGGTCATCGGCATCGCAGGTACCGTCGCCGTCAAGGTCTAGGTAGCTATGCTGGCAGCCGGCGCTGGCCGAACAGCTATCGGCGGTGCAGTCGTCTTGATCGTCGCACAGGCTGTCGTCGGGTGTGTGCGCGCAGTTTTGCGGGCCAGCCACACAGTGATCGAGGGTACAGCTAAGCTGATCGTCGCAGTCGTTATCGACCAGGCAGTCGACACAGCTGTCGGTGGCTGCCGAGCAAACCTGGTCAGGACAGGGGTCCGCGCCGGCGCTACAATCGGTGGCCGGATCACAGGTCTCGATGCCGTTACAAAATTGCCCGTCGTCGCAGCGAGCATCGAAGGCGACCGCGGCGCAGACCCCGCCGGCGATGTCGCAGTAGTCTTCGGTGCAGGAGGCGGCATCGCTACAATCCTGGTGGAAGCGGCAGTCGACGCAGCGGGCGGTGGGTTCGTCACATCGTTGGCCGGCACCAAGGCAAGGATCGCCGGCCGACTGACAGCCCCCATCGGCGGCGCAGAATTCGATGCCATTGCAGAACAGGCCGTCGTCGGGGCAAAGACTGTCATCGGCGTTGTGCGTACAGCGGCCGCTAACACAGCTATCGGTGGTGCAGGCTATTTGGTCGTTACACTGGCCATCATCACTGCAGCGGTCACAGCGGTCGCTTTGCTCGTGACAAACCAGGCCTGAGCCCAGGCAAGGATCGCCGGCAGGCAAACATCCGGCAGCCGGGTCACAAAGTTCGGCGCCGTTACAGAACAGGCCGTCGTTGAGGCACTGGGTGTGGTCGGCGGAAAAAACGCAGCTGCCGCTAGCGCAGGTGTCGACGGTACAGCCGATGCCGTCATCGCAATCGGAGTCATCGGCGCAGACCGCGCAACTGTCTAAGGCCTCATCACAGATCTCGGTAGCTGCGCAGGGATTGCCCGTGCCTAGGCAGCCTCCCTGCAGGTCGCAGCGTTCGGGGCCGTTGCAGAAGCTGCCGTCGTCGGGGCATTGACTGTCGTCGGGCCGATGGGCGCAGTGACCCAAACGGCAGAGATCCTCGGTGCAGTTTATGCCGTCGTCGCAGTCGGTATCGAGGGTACAGGCATCGCAGCGCTGGTCTGTCTCGTTGCACAGGCTGCCGTGGGGGGCGCAGGGATCGCCGGCGGGGACGCAGCCGGCCCCGGAGTCGCAGTACTCGACCCCGTTGCAGAAACTGCCATCGTCGGCACAAGCCGTATCGTCGGGGGCAAAGCGACAGGTGCCTAAGAGCAAATCGCAGCGGTCGAGGGTGCAGTCGATGCGGTCGTCGCAATCGGCGTCTGCTTGACACAAGTCACAACGCTCGTGGTCTTCATTGCAAACCAGGCCCAGCGCGGCGCAGGGATCGCCGCTAGCTAGACAGCCGGCTGCTAAGTCACAGCGGGGCTGGCCCAGACAAAATTGACCATTGTCCGGACAAAGATTATCGAGGGCGGTAAAGACACAGATGCCTTGCTGGCAGCTGTCTTCGGTGCAGGCAACGCCGTCATCGCAATTGGCGTCGTCACCGCATTCGGTGCAGGCGTCATCTGCTTCCGCGCAGAAGCTCCCGGCACAAGGGTCGCCGGCCGAGAGGCATCCGGCCTGGAGGCTACAAAGCTCGGCGCCGTTGCAAAAGACGCCGTCGTCTGCGCAGAGACTGTCGTCGGCGCTGATGATGCACTCGCCGGCGCTACAGGTGTCGACCGTGCAAGCGATGCCGTCATCGCAGTCGCTGTCTTGCCCACAGACGCCGCAGGTGTCGGTCAGGTCGTCACACACCAGGCCCACTGGCGCGCAGGGGTCGCCGCCGGAGATGCAGCCGACCTGGAGATCACAAAGCTCGGTGCCATTGCAAAACTGCAGGTCGTCTAGGCACTGGCCGTGATCGGCCGTGCGGCGGCAAATGCTGTCGATGCAAGTGTCTAAGGTGCAGGCGATGGTGTCGTCGCAGTCGGCGTCGCCCAAACAGGCACCGCAAGCATCCCGGCTCTCATCACAGAGACTGCCGTCGGGGCAGGGATTGCCGCTGGCCACACAACCGGCCAAACGATCACAGTATTCGGAGCCGTTACAGAAGAGTCCGTCATTGGCACAGGCGGCGTGGACCGGCAGGAAAGAACAGGTGCCAGCCAGGCAGTGGTTGTCGGTGCAGGCTACCGCGTCGTCGCAGTTGGCATCGAGCTCGCACTCGCCGCAGAAATCGCCGGCCTCGTTGCAGAAGCTGCCGGTACATGGGTCGCCAGCCGACCGGCAACCAAGGCTTGGATCACAGAGCTCGCTGCCGCTGCAAAACAAGCCGTCGTCGGGACAAAGGCCGTGGTTTACGCTGGAGGTGCAGGTTCCGCCCAGGCATAGATCGTCAGTGCAATCGATGCCGTCGCTACAGTCTGGGTCCAAAGTGCAGTCGACGCAGGCCGGGCCGAGTTCGGAGCAAACCTTGCCCGTGCCTAAGCAGGGATCGCCGGTCGAAATGCAGCCCAGGCTCGGATCACAGGCTTCGTTGCCGTTGCAGAAGCTGCCGTCATCGGCGCATTGACTGTCGTCTGGGGCAAAGGCGCAAAATCCGTCTGGGCAGCTATCGAGGGTGCAGGCGATTTGGTCATCGCAATCCTGGTCATCGATGCAGAACATACAGGCGGAGGCGGCCTCGTCACAGAGCAGGCCGGCGGCGGCACAGGGATCGCCACTGGTCTTGCAGCCGGTCTCGGTTTGGCACAGGTTTACCCCCGTGCAGAAGAGCCCGTCGTCCGGACAACTGGCATCGTGGGCAGCAATGACACAGACTCTGTCGACGCAGTGATCGATGGTGCAAGAGATGCTATCGTCACAGTCACCGTCGACCAAGCACTCGACACAGGTGGTGCTGGCTTCGGCGCACAATAGCCCGGCCGCGGGGCAAGGATCTCCCGCGGAGAGGCAGCCGTTTTGTGGATCACAGCTCTCGGTGCCATTGCAAAAGACGCCATCGGCGCAGATGGCATCATCGGCGCTGTGCAGGCAGGTGCCGGTGTTGCAGCTGTCGACCGTGCAGTCGATGCCGTCATCGCATTCGCCATCGACGGTACAAGGGTCACAGCTTTGGCCGCCTTCGTTGCAGATCAAGCCTACGGCCACACAGGGGTCGCCGGTTGAGCCACAGCCCAGGAGGAGGTCGCAGATCTCGGCGCCGTTGCAGTAGACGCCGTAGTCTACGCAGTTGCCATCAATGGGCTGATGTAGACAGCTGCCGGCGGGGCAGGAATCAGCGGTGCAGGTGACGCCGTCGTCGCAGTCATTATCGATGGCACAGTCGGCGCAAATGGCGCCCGCTTCGTTACAAACTTTACCGGTCGCGGGGCAGGGGTCGCCTTCGGATTGGCAGCCCAGGACCGGATCGCAGATTTCTTCGCCGTTGCAAAAGACCCCGTCGGTGGCGCAGTCGGTATCGAGTGGTACGGCGATACAGAACCCGCCCACACAATCGTCCCGGGTGCAGGCCACACCGTCGTTACAATCGCCGTCTGCCTGGCAGGCAACACATTGATCGACACTCTCGGCGCACAGCCGGCCGGAGCCCAGGCAGGGGTCGCCGTCCGAGACACAGCCGGCACCGAGTGCACAGTATTCGTCGCCGGTGCAGAAGAGTGAATCGTCCGGGCAAAGACTGGAATCAGGCGTGTGCAGGCACTGGCCCAGGCTGCAGCTATCGGTGGTGCAGCCGATGCCGTCGTCGCAGTCGGCCGCGGTGGCACAGACCTGGCAACGGTCGGTGTCTTCGCGGCAAATCAGGCCCTCGAAGGCGCAAGGATCGCCGCTGGCGACACAGTCGAACATGACGTCGCAAAACTCGGTACCGCTGCAATAGAGCCCGTCGTCAGCGCATAGCGCATTGCTGGGCACAAACAGGCAAGTGCCGCCGGCGCAAGTGTCAACGGTGCAGCCGATGCCATCGTTGCAGTCATCATCGGCCAGGCAGTCGCCACACAAGTCGGCCGTCTCGTCGCAAAGCAAGCCGGGAGCACAGGGGTCGCCGGTGGACAAACAGCCAAGATCTTGGGCGCAAAATTCGGTCCCGTTGCAGAACAGGCCATCGTCGGCACAACGCTGGTCGTCGGCGGTTGAGACGCACAGCTGGCTGACACAGGCATCTACAGTACAGGCTATGCCATCGTTACATTCGTCATCGGCCAGGCAGTCGACGCAAATCTTGCCTGCCTCGTCGCAGACTTGGCCGAAGCCCAGGCAGGGGTTGCCGGTAGACACACAGCCCCTTAGCGGGTCGCAGGACTCGACCCCGGTGCAATAGAGGCAGTCGTCGGGGCAGTTGGCATCATTGGTGGTCGAGACGCAACTGCCGTCTACGCAGGTGTCGTCGGTGCAAGCGACGCCGTCATGGCACTGGGCGTCGATGAGGCAATCTTGGCAGCTTAGGCTGTTTTCGTCACAGAGCTTGCCCGCAGCCAGGCAAGGGTCGCCGACGGAGACACAACCGGCGAGCGGATCGCAGATTTCGCTACCATTGCAAAAGATGTTGTCATCGGCACAAAGCTGCGACTCTGAGGCATGGACACAGTCGCCGTCTAGACAAGTGTCGACCGTACAGGCCACCGCGTCGTCGCAGTCTGGGTCTTGGGTGCAAGCGGCGCAGCGGTCGCTTGCTTCGTCGCAGACCTGGCCCGCGCCCAGGCAGGGGTCGCCGCTGGGAATACAGCCGGCCAGCCCATGGCAAAACTCGGTGCCGTCGCAGAACAAGCCGTTATCAGGGCAGAGAGTGTTGTCGGGGGCAAAATGGCAGGCGCCATCGGCGGGATCGCAGCTGTCGATGGTACAGTCGATCAAGTCATCGCAAAGCACGGCCACGGCCACACAGGCGCCGGCCGCACAGGAGGAGTTGCAAGGATTGCCGTCGCCACCGTCGCAGCCGGTCCCGTCGGCAAACAGAGGATTTAGGCAACTGCCGTCGGCCGGATCGCAGAAGTCGGCGCTGCAGATGAGCCCATCGTCACAATTGACCGGGCCGCCTACGCAAGCGCCGGCCAGGCAAGTCGAAGTGCAGGAGTTGCCGTCGCCACCGGCGCAGGGGGTGGTATCGGCCAAGGTGGCGTGGACGCAAGCGCCGCCGGTACAGGTGTCGCTGCTACAGTCTTCGCCGTCGTCGCAGTCGGCATCGTTCGCGCAGTCGACCACGCTTACGGTGGTGGCGGCGCTGGCGATTTCGACCTGGCACAAGATGGCCTTGGTAATGGGGTCACTAAGGATGGTCTGCCAGCTTACCTCAATGCGGTAGTCGCCGAGTTCGGCGGCGGGATAGTTGACGGCGGCGACGGTGAAGCCGTGGCTGAAAAAATCGCCCGGGGCCAGTTTGCCGAAAGTGGCCGCTTGGGTGACCTGGCTGCCGTCATAAGGGACAAAGTTGCCATCGGCCATCAGAACTTGGTTCGAGCCGCCGGTCGGGGTCAGGATGCGGGTCAGCAGCCGGGTCTCGCTAAAGGGTGCGCGCAAGTTCTGGTTGGTTGCCATCATCGATACTTGCAGTCGGCCGCCAACCACGGCCGGCTGGGGGGCGATGACCGGGGGATCGATGGCCCCGGCGCGCTCATGCCAGATGGCGATTTCGTCCATCGGTGCGCCAGCGTCGGTAAGCTCCAGCACCCATGGATTGTCCAGCGGGTCGCCGGTGTCGAATAGGCGCTGGGCTTGTGCTTGGCCCAGGACATCGGAGGCGATGTCCTGCGTCTCTTCCAGCAGAGCTTTGTTGTCGCTGTAATAACGCAGAGTGTAGCGGCCGGTCTCATTGGTCGCCATGCCGCCCATTTCGGTAAAGACTCGTTGGCAAGTGGAAAAATAACTGGCTTGGAAAAGGTACAGTTCATCCCGGAAGCTCTGCAGCAAGCGCACCTCGAGATCGCCTTGGGCCGAATCGCTGGCCTCGGCGTTCTGGGCGGTGAGGGTCAGGATATTGGTGGTGCCGTTGGCGGTATCAGCGGGAATCTGAACCTCCAGAACCAGGGGGAAAGTTCCGCCCAGGCCGGCCACCGCCGAGCTATTGCTGATCAGGGTGCCGTCGGTTGGGTTGCCGTCGCCGTTGGGATCGGACCAGATCTGGACCGTCCAGGGCTGGGAACTGACGGTGGCAAGGGCAAAACTGTCTGTTGCCAGCCAGGCGTTGGTCAACAGGTAGGGGAAATACACGGAACTGTTGGCCGCGCCGGTCAAGTGGGTGCTGGGGTAAAGATAGTCGGGTTCGATAGTCACCCGTGGTTTGACCGTGGTGCGATTACGGGCGGTGCCGGTCCGGCTGGGGTAGGTGGCAGAACTGATTCGGGCCGTGGTCAGATCCACCGTGTCGAGGGCGGTGCCGCCGGGCACCATCACTTCGATGACAATGCCGGTGGTACCGCCAAAAGCGGCCAACTCACCGGTGTCGGGATTGGCGTCGCCGTTGTTATCAGCGCCCGGGGCTACAATATCCCAGTTGCCGTCGCCGTCGATGTCTTCGGCCAGCAATGCGTCTGGGCTGTCGTCGAGGTTTGGGTCAGCATAAAGGCGCAGCGGCCAGCCTTGGCTGGAAGTCAGCTGCAATTCGGCGGTGTCGGCTTCGTTGGCGTTGTTGGTGATGCGATGAGCGAAGGGCACGGTCAGGCCGGCCATGGCCGCGGCCTGGTGGTCGGGGTAGATCGACAGGGCGCCGATGATGAGCTGGTCGCTGGTCTCATCATAATAGAAAAGGGGCATCATGGCCCATTCCACCCGCAGATCGATATTTTCGATTTGGCCGTCGAGACCGGCGGCGACTTCGGCCACCAGCACCATGTCAGTTGTGCCATTGGCCGAGACAAACACATCGAGTAGCCCGTTGCCGTTGCCATCGCTGCTAAGAACATCGCCGGCATCGGAAAAGTCGCCGTCGCCGTTGGCATCGGTTGCCAGCAAGGTCTCGCCGCTGGGATCGCCATCGGCGCCGCCGCCGAAATTATCGGTATAGTAGCTGAGTGAGCTGCCCAGAACGGTGCTGCCGATGAGATCGAAGTGATCACTGATATTGCCACTGTTTTCAAGGCTGTGCGGCAGCCAGGCAATACCCGGTGAGCCCACGCTCAAGGTCCAGGATTCGGTAATGGCAATGCTACCGAAAGCGAAGCTGCCCAGCTTGCCGCCCGGCCCCCCGATGTTGTCCGATGGTAAGTGAATGTCGCCGGTGTTGTTGCTCGACACATGCCACAAGATAGGCGTGCCGGTCGCTATGCCCAGATCACTCCAGGGTATTTGTTCTTCAAAGCGCATGCCATCCATGGGCCCGTTCGAAACGTCGCCGCCGTTTTTGGTGCCGAAATCGGTGATGGCCGCGCCCAGAAAACCGGGCATGTCGTAGCCGTCCACATAGCCTTCGCCGTCGGTCAGAGAGTCGGGATTGACGCCATCGGCTGGTTGATAGGCATACAAGGTACTGGTGGTCGAGCCGTTGCTGCCTGACCACTTGGTTTCGAAAACCCGATCGCTGGTGCCGGCGGCCCCATCGCCGTCGAGATCCATCAGGAAATAGAAGTTGATGGTGTTGGCGGTCGAGCCCCAGCGTTCGATGTACACCGAAACATGGTCGTCGTCGTAAGTCCAGGCGAAGGTGAGCAGGTCGCGGCCGGTTCCGCCCATGTGGCTGGCGCCGCCACAGTCGCGGTCGGTGGTGTAATCCAGGCAGGCCGGCGGATCGCCGAAGCCATAGCCGTTGCCATCGTGGGATACTTGCAGCGGGTTGAGCAAGACGTCGCGCCAATCGTCGAAGTTGCCATCGACGGTGACAGTGGTCAGGGTGGGCAGACCCATGCCCTGCCCCGATAACGAAAGCCCTAACAGGATCAAGCCGCTGGCGAAGAGCGTGTTTCTCACGCGCATGTTGTTTTCCCCAAAAGCAGACTCTAATGATCAATTATACGGTGTTATCTTCCGAAAAAACAAACATTGGGCGCGGTTATTCTGGTTTAGATTCTTTGCCATAGCCGGCGGGCTTGCGCGCGGGCGCGAGCGGCCAACTCGGTCGGATCGATTTGGGTGGGTTGGCCCTCTTGCAGCAGCAGCCGGCCTTGGCCGATCACGGTGTGGGCCGTGGCCCGATGGAGGCCAAACAACAAGTGACCAAAGAAATTTTGCGCAGTGAGCGGCGTGGGCGGCCGAGAGTCGAAGACCGCGATATCGGCACCGGCGCCGGGTTCCAACACGCCCAATGGCAGGCCAAACAATGAGCCGGCGATGTGGCGGTTGGTCCGTAAGAGGCTTGCTAGCTCGGGCCACATGCCGGACGGATCCCAAGAGGCATGATGGCCCAGCAGGAAGGCGGCGCGGACTTCTTCTCGAATGTCGGCTTGCATGCCATCGCTGCCGATACCCACCGATACGCCTTTTTCGATCATCTTGGCGATAGGGGCTACCCCCACGGCGTTGTTCAGGTTGGACTGGGGATTATGGATGGCATGGGCCTGGGCTTCGACCAGCAAGTCCCATTCTTGGCGACTGGTGTGTACGCAGTGGATGGCCAAACTGCCGGGGGTGATGAGACCCAGGGCGTGGAGGCGGGCCAGGGCGCCGTCATGGCCCTGGGCCCGGGCGTCATCGACATCCTTGCGATCCTCGGCTACGTGGACGTGGAAAGCCAAGCCGGCATCGCGACCGGCCTGGGCACAGCGGGCCAGACTTTGATCGGACAGAGTGAAGCCGGCGTGCAGGCCGAACAATGCGGCCAGGCCGGTCGCTGGTTGGGCGCGAGCGGCAAAGCGTAAGTTCTCTTCGATACCGGCCTGGGCTTCTTCGTACCCGTTGCGTTCGGAGACCTCGTAACAGGCGGCCAGGCGGGGGCCGAGCTTCTGAGCCGCGTCAGCCAGCCGATCGAGCGAGCCATCGATACAGGAGGGGCTGGCGTGATGATCGATGACCGTGGTTACCCCGGCTTGCAGCGATTCAAGCAAAGCTACTTCGGCGCTGACGGTCAGATCCGCGGGTTCAAGCGCACGATCCAGGCGCCACCAAAGCCGCTCGAGGACTTCGGGGAAGTTTCGCGGCGGGTCTCCCGCCAAGGCCAACCCCCGGGCAAGGGTGGAGTACAGGTGCATGTGGGCGTTGATAAAGCCGGGGATCACCAGCCGACCTGAAACATCCAGCTCGGTGGCATCGCCAGCCTGGGCACGCAGCTCGTCGTCTTTGCCCACGGCTTCGATGTGATCACCGGCTGTGAGCAAGCCGCCTTCGAGCACTTGCGCTGCATCGCCTCCGGTCCAAAGCAGTCCATTGCGGATCCAGAGTCGTTCCATGTCGCCTCGCTTTCTGTCTCATCGAGTTTATGTCTCCCCATTCTTGCTGACAAGAGATTCAAGCAATAGGTGGCTTCTGCCGGGGGGGATGCGGTACACTGCCGGCAACAAATTGGCGAAGAAAGGCAGGACCCAGTTGGCTCGGATGTTTGGCAAGTACAAGCTCTTGCAGCGTATCGCCATCGGTGGCATGGCCGAAATTTTTGTTGCCCGCCGAACCGGGATGGAAGGTTTTCAAAAGACCATCGTGATCAAGCGCATCCGTCCGCAGTTGAGTAAGCAGACTTCTTTTGTAAATATGTTTCTCAACGAAGCCAAACTAGCGGCCGGGCTAAATCATTCTCGCATCGCCCAGATTTACGATTTAGGTTGCATCGGCGATTCGTATTTCATTGCCATGGAGTACATCAACGGCCGGGACATGCGTATGGTGGTGCCCAAGGCCGAGAAGATGGGCATTGTCTTTCCTTTGGAATACTCGCTGAAAATTGCCCGGGAAATATGTGAAGGCTTGTACTATGCCCATCGCAAGGTCGACGGCCAGGGCCAGCCCCTGCGTATCGTTCACCGGGACGTGACCCCGGAAAACGTCATGGTCTCCTTCAGCGGTGAGGTGAAGATTCTCGATTTTGGCATTGCCAAAGCGGAAAACCTAGTGTCCGAGACCCAAGCCGGCCAGATCAAGGGTAAGCTGGCTTATCTCAGTCCAGAGCAAATATCCGGCAAGTCGGTGGATCGACGCTCGGATTTGTTCAGCTTGGGCACGGTCTTGTACGAGTGGGTCTCCGGCCATTCGCTGTTTAGCGGCCGTACCGACATGGAAGTCTACCAGAACGTTGTCTCCGGCAAGATTTATCCGCCCTCGTATTTCCGGGAAGACATTCCCGAAGAGGTCGAAGACATCTTGATGAAGGCGCTAAGCCGTAATCGGGAAGAACGTTACCAGACCGCCTGGGACATGCAATACGACATCGACCAGTTTCTGGCCCGACACGAGTTCAATCCCACCAATATTCATCTTTCGAATTTCATGCGCCAAATTTTTGCCGACGAACTGGCCGACAGCAAGGTACCTGATGAACTCGGCCCGGATGATGCGGACAGCTTCATCTCCGATGACGAGTCCGATGACGAAGAGCAAGAGCGCCAGGGTACCAGCCCGGCCAAACAGACTCCCGGGGGCATCGTCCTGCCGGTCCCGGAGCTGGCCGATCCGCCCCACGAGTTTCGTTCCATCACCCTGGATATAGAAACCGAAGAGTTCGATCGCCTGCTTACGATTGCTAAGCGCAATCAAGTCAACCTCACCGATTTCATCAAAGACGTCTTGCGCCACTACACCAAATACCTGAGTTAATTAAGGACACGAAATGATCTCACGAATCTTCCTCGGCGGGATGTTTCTGCTTTCCTTGGGTCTGGTAGCTTGTTCCGACAAAACTGCCGCGGGTGACGGTGGTGTTACCGACGGCAAGGATGACGACGGCGGCCCGGGTGGTGATTGGGGGCCTTTTGATGGCGGTAGTCTTTCTCCTTGTGCCGGTCCGGCCGATTGCAGCGAGCCTACGATCTGTTTCAATGGTTTCTGCGTGGAAGTGGTGCCCGATCCCGATTGTGTGCCGGGTGACGAGGATCATTGCCAAAACGATAGCTATTGCGATCCCGAGCAAGGCGGTTGCCTGCCCTGGGAGGTTCGGCCGGAGCCCGAACCGCGCTGTGAGCACATTCCGCCCGAGGGCGAGTTCACGCCGGTCGAGGAATGGGTTTGGCAAAATCCGCAGCAGGCCCCGGAATGGGATGAAGTTATGATGACCCCGGTGGTCATTGATCTCGAAGACCAAGCCGCGCCGGGTGTCTATGCGGTGCCGGCGGTGATCTTCAACAGCTTTCGCAAGCAAGGTGGCTACAGCCAAGACGGCGTGCTGCGGGCTCTGCGCGGCGACACCGGCGCGGAGATTTTCAGTATTACCGACGAAGCGCAACGCACCCATCCAGTGAGCAACATTGCCGCCGGCGATATCGACGGCGACGGCCGACCGGAGATCGTCACCGGCAAGAGCGGCGGTCGGGATCTGATCTGTTTCGAGGCTGACGGCAGCTTTAAATGGGCCACCACCGGCGGGCAATTGGTGGTGGGTTGGGGTGGGCCGGCCATTGCCAACCTCGACGGTCAGGGCCCGGCCGAGATCGTCATGGGCGCCGCGGTTATCGATGCTCAGGGCCAGGTACTCTGGAGCAAGACCGGTTCCCGGGGCGAGCAGCCGGGCACGGCTACCGCCGCGCCTTTCTCGGTTCCGGTCGATGTTGATGACGATGGCGACATGGAGATTGTCACCGGCGATGTGCTCTACGATCACCTGGGCACCGAGCTATGGAATACCGGCAACGGTGACGGGTTCGTGGCCGTGGCCAATTTCAACCTCAGCGAGCAGCCCGAGATCGTGGTGGTCTCCCGGGGGGCCGTTCGCCTGCAGACATCCACCACGGGCGAAATACTCTGGCTGCGCACTGCCGCCGAACTCAACGCTCGGCCCGAGTGCGACCCCAACTGTGGTTTATTGGGGCCGCCGACGGTGGCTGATTTTGACGGCGACGGTAAGCCCGAGATCGGGGTGGCCGGCGCCGATGTTTACCTGGTGCTTGATGGGGTAGGGGGCGATGTGCTCTGGAGCGTGCCCACCCGCGATTCGAGTTCCAATATCACCGGCTCGGCTGTTTTTGATTTTGAAGGGGACCGGCGCGCCGAGGTGGTCTATGCCGACGAGGTGGCCCTGTGGGTCTTGCGGGGCAGCGATGGCCGGCAACTGTATCGCCAGCCACACTCCTCGCTGACCGCCTGCGAGTATCCGGTGATTGCCGATGTGGATTCCGATGGTAACGCCGAGATTATCATTGCCCAGAACAGCCTGTTGGAGGATGCCCCGGAAAAGTTCAAGGGCATCCGCGTTTTTGGCGATAGCCAGGACAACTGGGTCAGCTCGCGCCGGATCTGGAATCAGCATAGCTATCATGTGACCAATGTGGAGGAAAACGGCGCCATCCCCACCCGCGAACCGGCCAACTGGTTGGATCCGGACTTGAATAATTTTCGTCAGAATGTCCAAGGCGGCGGCCTTTTTGACGCGCCTGATCTGACCGTGCGGGGGCAGGGAACTCGCGCCGATGCCTGTGTCAGCCAAGGGATTGTGCTCTACGCCCTGGTGGTCAATCGCGGTTTGCAGACGGTTGCGCCCGGGCTACCGGTTAGTTTCTATCGGGGCGATCCCCGCCTGGGCGGTAGCTACTTGGGCACCGTTCGTACCACCAAAGTACTGGCACCCGGACAGAGCGAGCAGCTCACTTTCCTCTGGCCCGATCCGCCAGCCAATCAGCCGACCGAGATCTTTGTGGTGGTGGATGATGAAGGCTGGGATGCGGCCGGCAACCATCCCGCCGGCATACACTCGGAGTGCCGCGAGCACAACAATATCGGCAGCTTTGACGATGTGACCTGCATCCCGGAAACCTAGGACCCTGTTTTAACCGGCTACTTGGGAGAGCAGATCTTTGGGGAGCAAGGGACTGCGCGGATTCCAGCACAAGAGCCAGAGCTGGTGGATGGCCCGGGTGGCGCCTACGTGTAACAGGTGGCGGGCCGAGGGTGTGTTGGTATAACTCTCCCGGTCGACGTTGAGCAGGACCACATAGTCGAACTCGAGGCCTTTGGTTTGGGCCACGTCGGTCACTTCTACCCCGGGGCCGAAGGAGAATTCCTGATCGGAGATTCTCCCTAAGTTGATCAGATCGGTGCGGCGTAAAAGGCGGTAGGCTTCGTCGGCCTGGGCGGGGCTGCGGGTCAGGACCGCCACCGAGGCGTTGGGTTCGCGTCTTTGCAGGTCGAACAAGGCGTCGCTTAGAAAAGTAAGAGCTTCACCCTGGCCGCCGAATCGGAACAATTCGACCGGGGCGCCCTCGCGCACCGTTTGCAATGGCTCGTCCGGTGCCAGCGGACCGAGCACTGCGTGGGCAAATTCCATGATCTGGCGGGTGGAACGGTAGGCGATTTGTAGCGGCGAGATCTGGTAGTGATCCAGGTGAATCGATTGGAGCACTTCTGACCAATCGGAAAAATCGTTCTCGGTGATTTTCTGGGCCGGATCGCCGGCGAAAGTAATGGACTCGCCCTGGACGGTATCCATCAGCACGGATAGTTCCAGAGGACTGAAGTCCTGGGCTTCATCCACCATCAGGTGATCGTAAGACAGGCGTCTTTTCTGGTTGAAGTGCAGGCGGCCGCGTAGCAGTTGGAACATCCGCAGCAAGATCATGCTGTCTTCTTCGTCGTAACAAGCTGGCTCGTCGTCGGGCTCGGCGCCGTCGTAGCGCCGAAACTGCTGATCGGTGCACCAGCGGTGAATTTCTTCGATCTGGACCGTCGAGAAGGCGCCCGGCGCGTATTTATTTACGCCCTTGCGCATCCAGCCGCGATCGGTAAACAGCTCGTCGAAGAGCGTGGGCGGATAAGCGCCGGGGGCAGCGCGGGCGGCCTCTTCGAGCATGGGTATCATGATCCGGTGGGTCTTGAAGCGCACTACGCTGGCCGGGGTGTTGTCTGCGAAACGGCGAACCAGTTTGGGAAAATGCCGGTGTTGATTGCCCTCGGCCCAGCTGCGTAAGGTTCGCACCGGCACGCCTTCGACCCCCAGGGCGGGCAGGACCCAGGCGATGTAACGGGCCAAGGCCGCGCTAAATACCAGTACCTGCATTCGCTGGGGGCGGTAGCGCTCGGGATCCTGGAAAGACAGGAAGGCCAATCGGTGTAATGCCACGGTGGTCTTGCCCGAGCCGGCCCCGCCGGTGACCACCAGCAGCGCGTCTCCTTTTTTGGTCAGCAAGTCGAACTGCTCCTGGTCGAGCAAAGCGGCGATTTCGGGCAGGTGTTTGTCCGGCCGGTGCATGGTAGCTGAGTCAGAGGAAAGCCCCAGGAGCGGCTTGGCCGTGTCTGGGCGGGTGGCCAAACCGGCCCCGCCGCGCAAGGCGGTGCTTTGTTCGGAAATATCTTGCCAACCGGCCGAGGTGTTTAAATACACTTCGTCGCGCGAAGCGACTCGCCGAAGCTTTCCGTCCACGATGGTGACCGTGCGTCGGCTGCGTACCTTGCCAGACATTTCTCGGTCGGCGATTTCTTCCAGGAAAGGATCGCCCTCCCGGTAACGATAGAATACCTTGCTGATGGGCGCATTGCGCCAGTCGACGATCCGTACCCCGCCCTTGATGAAGGTTTGCTTGCCCAGCAGCACGTCGGAGCGGTGGCCTTCGTCGGTTTCCAGACCCAGGTGTGCGAAGTAGGGGCTTTCCTGGTCTACCATTCCCGGTGTGAATTGGGCCCGGGTACGTGAGATGGCTGCCAGCCGATCCATTTGTTCCAGCATGCGGGCGCGGTCGTCGAGCAGTTTCTCTTCCGACATGGCGTCCCGCAGCTGAATCATGGCCTGATCATAGTCGGAAAATTTCCCCGGCCGCGCCGTTGCTAGCGCATTCTTTACTTTTTTCAGCATCTGCTCTTCTTCACGCACCATGCGCGGGATCGCTTGCTTGCTGGGTTTTGCTTGCTTGCGTTTGCGTTCTGGATTCAGAGTCACGAGCTTTCCTATTGCTGAATGTCGATGGGGCCATCGGTACCGGCATTACCGTTGTTGCCGAGTTCGGGTGGAATCGGGTCGAGGCTCAGACCGCCGGGGCCGCCTTCAAGGTCATACCAGGCATTGCTGTCGTCTACCGACCCGCCGCCGGCATTGATGAAAATACGGCCGCCACCGCCGCCGCCGCCACCGTCATTGCGATAGGAGTTACCGCCAGCGCCGCCGCGAACCGAGAGCACGTCTTCTACTAGAATGTGACCGCCGGTAGCAGTAAGGGTGATGCGTCCCCCGGAGCCGCCGCCGCCGCCGCCGGTGACCAGATGGCCAGCGCCGCCCCGGCCGCCATTGGCATGCAAGGCTCCCTTGATGATGATGTCGCCGCCGGCCACGGTGGCGATGACCAGAACTCCGCCGCCGCCGCCACCCCCGCCGCCGCTGTCGGTTCCGCAGGTCGAACCGCCACCGCCACCTACGCCGCCATGGCAATCCGAACCATGTTCGTTGGCCGTGCCGCCGGGCCCGCCCGTGCCCGGGCCGGCGTCGCCGCCGCCCCCGCCGCCGTGGCCGCCAAAGCCGCCGCCGCCCCCGGCCTGACCGCAGCCGCCTTCGATGCCAGCGCCACCGCCGGTGCCACCACCGGCACCCGAGCCGGTTCCGGCCCCACTGCCGACCGCGGCATCTTCACCCGCCGGAGTGCCCGGTCCGCCGCTGGCGCCCAGCAGACTGTCGCCGTCGCCGCCGCCGCCACCACCACCGCCGCCGGGACCGGCCGCGCCGCCGGGCGCTGGATCGAAGTAACCGTCAGCACCGCTTTTTCCGGAGACATGGATTTCACCGTAGATGGTCACCTGGCCGGTGGCCAGTAATTGCAAGGCTTCGCTGCCGTCGCCGATGACCACCGCCCCAGTTTTGATCAGGATGTTGTGGTAGGTCTGGACGCCTTCGAGTGAAACCGTCCCCGGACCTTCGATAATCAGATCCGGCCAGACCTGATCTTCTATCACGGTAAAGTTGAATGGGATCCGGCCGGCTGCGTTGGTCAGATAAAACAGGGTTGGACCCGGAGGCGCATCATCATAGATGGTGAAGGTAGCCGCCAGGAAACTTCCGTCGGGGGCAAAGTAGATATCACTGACCTTGATTCTATGGTTTTCGGCCTGCACCAAACAGCCCAACAAGCCGCTGCCGGAAATGACCACCCGGATGTCTTGCCCCTGCAGCCCGCTGTCTGGCGCCACGGTTTGTAAGACCGGGGGTTCGACCCCCAGCAAGGTTAAGCTATTGGAAATCCCGCCGCCCGGAGTCGGATTGAACACGGCTATCGAATGGCTGCCAAAGCTGGTCAGTGCCGAATCCGGTACAATGGTCTCTAGCGTATTGATACCGCGTAGCGTGGTATCGAGCGCATTGCCATCCCAGAGGATCACCGAGCTTTGGTCGAAGCCTTGGCCATAGATCTTGAAATAAAAGTTGCTCGCCCCCGCGGGTACTTGCTGGGGCAAGCAGGTTTCGGCCACTGGCTGGGCATGGAATTCTTGCACCATGATTTCGGCATCGACGTTGAAAATCTGGTGGCTGGCCATGATCCTTACCGGGCCGCCGGCCGACAGGGCCGTGACTAGCCCGTCGAGAGAAATGGTGGCCAGCTCGGGAGCGAAGCTGCGGTAGTAAGTGCCGGTGGTGGCCGCGGTCAAGTCGCTTTGGCTGCCGTCGGAATAGTTGCCGGTTACGGTCAATTGCAGGTTCTCGCCTTTGTTGATTTGCGCCGTGGCCGGCGTAATGCTTATGCCTTGCAAAGTGCGGGCTTCGTGCACCGTGACCGCGCAGCTGTCGGTCCAACCCAGATATTCGGCGACGATGGTGGCCGTGCCCGGTCGCTGACCCAGCACCCGACCGTCGGCGGCTACCTGGACCAGCTCAGGATTTGATGACTGGTATTGCGCTTCGAAGGTAACATCCTCTTGGGTGCCGTCGTCGTATTGCGCCGCTACCGACAAGGCTTGCCATTGACCAGGCGTCAGCTCCAAATTGGCCGGGCTGATTTCGATGGCGATTGGCATATTGCCAGTCACGACCGTGACCGTGGTCCAGTCACCGTAATCCTGGTGGATGGCGGTGATGGTGGCGGTGCCGGTGGCCAGAGCCTGCACCTGGCCGGTTGCCGAAACCGTGGCCACCGTGGGCGAAAGCGAAGCGAAACTTGTCTTCGGGTTTTGGGTCAAGTCTTTGGAAGTTCCGTCGTCGTAGCTCCCGATCAAGTGCAGTTGGCTGTTGCTGCCGACTTCGAGCTCGAGCTGCGCGGGACTCAGCTCCAGGGTAGTGAGCCGGGCCGGCTGGCCAACCTGTACCGAACCGCTGGCGGCAAAATCTTCGTTTTCGACCTGAATGGTGCAAATCCCCTCGGCCAGACCGAAGACAATACCCTCGGCCGAAACCACGGCCACGGTTCGGTCCGAAGAGACATAACGGGTGCCGGTAGCCGGTAGGCTCAAATTGATGAGGCTATCGTCGGATAGCTGGCCGGACACCGTCAGTTGCCGGTACTCACCCAAATCCAATTGCAGATCCGCGGGGGAGAGGGTGAGCCCCTCGAGGGTGGCATAACGGACCGACAAATCGAGCGTGTCCTGGCGACCATCATAAAAAACCTGCAGGCGGGTGTCGCCCGCCTGACGGCCTAGCAGGCGGGCTCCGTCCAGCAGCTCGACGACCATACCGCTGCTTTGTCGCCAGCTCAGACCCAGTTCGTGGGTGATGTCGCGGGTGTGTTGTTGCCAGCCTTCGGCGTCGCGTTCGACATAGGTGGCTTCGACCGAGAGCTGGACGATTTGGTTCAGATAGAGTTCGCCAAGCTGGGGATGAATACGAATGGAGGCCAGATCTCCCGAGGCCGTGGGTTGCACTCGGCCGCAGCCGGACAGGAGCAAAAAGCCCAAGCTGCTTATCCACAGACACCCTTTGATTGTGCATTGCATGTCTACACCCCTCTCACCGCCGGCTGACGGCGAATCTCCTATACTATCGCCGGAATTTCCCCGGGACAAGAGTGTTTTATTAATTTGAAGGTTGCCAAAGTCGATAGCTTAGGTTAATTTCTGCAAGTCCGGCTGGTAAAAGGAGATCGACCGAAGGTGGCAAGGACCGCGAAATCAGGGACAGTGGCAGAAAACCAACCAGAGCCGGGAGCCCGTCTGCGCAAGGTCCTGCGTTGGTTGTGGTATCCCTATGTACTGCTGATCTACACTCCCTTTTTTGGCATTTTTACGGTTGCCTGTGGTGTGGTGGCGGTTCTGCTGTGCAAACTGAGCCCGCGGGCCGCCCACCATGTCGCCAACATCTGGGCCTGGACACTGTGCCGCTTGGCGCCGATTTGGGTGCAGATCAATGGGCGCGAGCATCTCCAGCCTGGTCAGTCTTACGTGCTGATGAGCAATCACCAGAGCCTGTACGATGTGATGGCCTTCTACGGTCATTATTGGCGGCAGTTTCGTTGGGTCATGAAGGAGCAGCTGCGCAAGGTGCCCGGTATTGGTTGGTATTGTTCGGCTGGCGGCCATGTCTTTATCGATCGCTCCAGCCAGGAGAAATCGCTTCGCTCTTTGCAGATGGCCAAGCAAGTACTGGCCGACGGGATTTCGGTGATGTTTTTTCCCGAAGGCAACCGCAGCAACAACGGGCGCATGCTTCCGTTCAAATCGGGTGGGTTTCACGTGGCCCAGGAACTGGGCGTGCCCATTCTGCCCATCTCCATCTCCGGCTCGCGGCACGTCTTGCCCAAAAATTCGTCTAGGCTCTTGCCCGGCATCATCCGCATCCGTTTTCACCCGCCCATCGAAGCCAAGGACTACCCGGTCGAAGATCGTCGCCGGCTGATGGCAGATGTGCGCGCCAGCATTGCCTCTGGTCTTAGCGACTGGGAGCGTAAGGAAGAGTGACGCGGGTCACCGGATATCGTTCCGCCATTCGGCTTCGAGCAAATCGGCCTCCTGACCCAGCACTTCTTTGATGGCTGCCGCTGGCGTGCGGCCGGCGCGCAGGGCTCCGAGCAGAGCCAGCACCCGCAAAAACTCA
>JAUVBB010000280.1 GCA_030591445.1 Deltaproteobacteria bacterium
ACTCGGATTGCGTAAGCGACCACTGCCAGAACGGCTTCTGCTGCGGCTCCGGTGACTGCTGTACCAGCGCGGGAGACTGCCCGGGCGGGTATGCCTCGGCCGCCAACTGCGATGACCCGGCCAGTTGCCAAGGCACCCGGACGGACGCGACTTGCACCGCCAATGTTTGTGGATCGGCCGGCACGAACGACGACTCGGCTTGCGATGCCACCATGATGGTCAGCGACTGTGGCCTGTACCCTGCCGTCTTCTGTGACGGAACCCCGGACCAGTCAACACCCACCTGCCCTTCCACTTGCAGCGTGGACGGCGATTGTGATACCGGCGCCCACTGCGACAGTACCTGCCAGGCCGACCTCGGTAACGGCAGCGGCTGCGATGAAAACTCGGATTGCGAAAGTGGGCACTGCCAGAACGGCTTCTGCTGCGGCTCCGGCGACTGCTGTACCAGCGCGGGAGACTGCCCGGGCGGGTATGCCTCGGCCCCCAACTGCGATGACCCGGCCAACTGCCAGGGCACCCGGACAGATGCCACCTGTACGGCAAATACCTGCGGGTCCAGCATGATGAACGATGATTCGGCATGTAACGCAACTGTTCTGGCCGATTCTTGCGGTCTGTACGAGGATATCTATTGCAGCGGTGATCAGGTGCAAAGTCCCCCGGCCTGCCCCTCCTCGTGCGCCCAGGACTCTGATTGCGATGCCGCGGCCCACTGCGACGGCAGCTGCCAGCCCGACGTGGCGCAGGGCGAGGCTTGCAACGAGAACAGTGACTGCCAGACGGGGCTTACCTGCTCGGACGACGTCTGTTGTAACGTGGACTGCTCGGCAGACTGCTACGATTGCAATCTTCCAGCCAGCCTGGGCGTCTGCACCTTCAACCCGGACGTGGAAATCTGTAACGGGATCGACGACGACTGCGACGGCCTCACCGACAACATCGACGCCGGGGATGTTCCCTTGTGCCCAAAACAGCTGGGCGTTTGCGCCGGATCCACGCAGCCCTGCGGCGGCGCTGCCGGGTGGCAATCTTGCGATTACTTCTCGATCCCCGGCTACGCTGCCACTGACTACCCGGACGACTCCTTCATCGACGCCAACTGCGATGGTATCGACGGGGACCTCAGCCAGGCCGTCTTCGTCGATGGCAGCAATGGAAACGACTCAAACAGCGGGCTCCTGCCGAGCGCCCCCAAGAAAACCATCCAGGCCGGCCTTGATACGGCCACCGCCAATAGTCGAGAACAGGTTCTGGTGGCCTCAGGCAACTACGACCAGTCCTCCGGCTACCTGGACCTCCGGTCCAACGTCTCCATCTACGGCGGCTACGCCGCCAACTGGGACCGAACGGGCAACGACACCGGCATCTACAACTTAAATACCCCGGTCCGGGGCGACAGTGTCACGAACATCATCCTGGATCACCTCAGCATAGAGGCTGTCGAAAACTTAGCGAGCGGTGGTTCTTCCTACGGCCTCCTCCTTGATAGCTGCACGAAAATCACCGTGCGCAAATGCACGATCATTGCCGGCCTAAGTGGCAACGGCTCCGGCGGCAGCAACGGCTCCAGCTCGGCCGCCAGCGGCAGCGGCGGTGCCGGCCAGCCGGGATGCGAGAACGCCGGCTTTGGCTGCGAATCGTGCAGTCGACCTTTGAGTGGAGCAGGTGGCAGCTCGGATTGCGACAACACGGGTGGAAATGGAGGTCGGCCCGGACTTGGCGGCGCCAATGGCGATTCGGGAATAGCCGGCATTGGCTCGGGCGGTGCCGGCGGCGCCGCCGGAACGACACAAGACACCTGCGGCGCGGCTACCTGCGTCTGCGTAGATCCCGCCACCAACCCAAGCTACGTTCAGCACGGCGCCGATGGGTCTGCCGGAGCAAACGGCAACAACAACGCCGGGGGGGCAAACTTCGGCACCATGACGGCATCCGGCTACGACCCGGCGAACGGAGTCAACGGCACCGATGGTGACGACGGCGGAGGTGGAGGCGGGGGCGGAGGAGGCAAGGGGGGAGATGATTTTTGTGACAGCTACGGTAGCGCTGGTGGGGGCGGGGGTGGAGGCGGCTGTGCCGGCACTCTCGGCACTCATGGCACCGGTGCCGGCGGCTCCTTCGCGATTTGGCTATACGACTCCGACGACATCGTCGTCACCAACTCTTCCATCAAAACCGGGGACGGTGGCACGGGCGGAACCGGAGGCACGGGCGGTAGCGGCACTGCCGGCGGAGCCGGTGGCGCCGGCGGAACGCACAGCGGCTCCAGCGAACAGGAGGACGGCGGTTGCGGCGGCTGGGGCAGAGCAGGCGGAAGCGGCGGAAACGGTGGTCACGGCGGTGGCGGCGGCGGTGGTCCCTCTATCGGCATCATCAGCAACGCTGGGACACTTACCCAGACCGGCAATACCTTCAGCCTCGGCTCGGGAGGATCGGGCGGCTCCAGCTCAGGCAACAACGGCACCGACGGCGTCAGAGACGACGTGTACTAAGATCGGACTAGTAAAGTATTAAATCACTACAGAATACCGGCCAGCAAGGGTACCTGAACCGCAAAACCCTGCTTGCCATCTACCGATGCCGGCAAGATTTGTGGGATGGGGGCCCCGACTTTCCATCCGTCAACCCCGAACTCCAGCAAGGCTACGCCGCTTCCGGCCCCATGGCCATTGTCGTAATCACGGGTGAATATGGCGCCGGCCGCCAAGCCGGCCAGGGTGGAGGCCATCATGATTCCGACCGCGGCACGCATCTCATCCACCTCGGCAGTGGCCAAGACTCCAGCGCCCACCAATCCGCCCAAAAGCCCGCCCAGGTTGATAAGACCCACTCGACCGGCGCTCATATTGAAGCGACCAGACATCAGCGCGGCCATGCCCACGCCGATATCGCCACCGGTCAGGGTAATGGGAATCCAAACGCTTTCATCATCGAGGAATTCTTCCGAAATCAACAAGCCGGTGGCCAAGGTAAACCATGACGACCACAAACCGGCGGCCGAGATTAACGCGGCATCGCCGTCGGCCACATCGACGTAATGAGTCAAGGTGTAAGCGCCGGCAAATCCGGCGGCACTCATGGCCAAACTCAACCCAAAGATTCCCGGTGGGCTCAAATCGTCTTCCGGCATCAGCGAAAAGGCCATTCCGTGCCATAGGCCCCAGGTCCAAGCAAAATTGATCAGAGTGGCCCGGCCGGTAGACATAGGCAAATCGGCGGACAAGAAAACAGAGGGCAACAAGCCCGCGGCCGCCCCGCCGATGCTGGCCCAGATGGCGGCCTTGGCCTCGTTCTCGCTAAATTCGTCGTCGCCGGTAACCAGCATGCCGGTAAAGGCAAAACCGGCCCAGGCGCCAAAAGTAGTGGTGCCGATGATGAACTGAGCACGCCCCTCTTTGTTAATGCGCGCCTTGCCCAGTTTCAAGTCACCCAAATGCTCGTCGGCCCAACATGAAAACCGTGTTTTTGGATAGCTCTCCATCAAAGTCTGAAACATCCGCCGCGCCCCGCCCAAATCACCGGTCACTTCGCTGGTCAAAGCCTCTTCGTACAGATTGCGGGCTTTCTTATCAGCAAGACTTTCCTCGGGACAAGCAGCAGGGGTAAGTTCTTCGGCCGATACCGTCGAGGCAAACAAGGAGACAACACAGAACAGAGTCAAGCTGGCATATTTCATGAGTAAAATCCTCCTGGGCCAGAAACAAAGCAAGCATCATGCCAGATCCCCTTGAGCATAACAAGCCGAGATCAAAAGACATTCCTCGCCATACGGGCGATGATCGCCGTGCATACTACTCTCACTGTGAAGAAAAGCTACAGGAGTGGGCTACAGACTGAAACTAGCTAGCAGGCAGATAGGTAATGGTGATGTTGTAGTTGGATGGCTCGTAACCGTAGACCGAGACAAAGAAATTACCGGGTCCTTGCAAAGTGCAGGATTCGGATGAGCCATATTCGTAGGGACGACACACGTAATTGTCGGCGTCCGGCTTGCCATCCTCGCGCACGTACAAATCGGCATCGCCGTCGCCGGTCATGACCACCTTGAATTCGCCGTCGCCAGTATCAAAGGCCCCGATGAAGTGCCATTGAGATTGCTGCACCGAGCCGGAATCGGTTACTACCACGGGTTCCGGAGCCGAGCCGCCAGTCCAATAGGTAATGGTCAGCGCAAAGTTCGAGCTGGTGGCATAGCCATTGACCGACACATAAAATTGGCCGGGACCGGAAAGGGTGCAGGTCTCGTTGGTGCTGCCGTCATAGGGCCGGCAATCATAAGAAGACGAGGTCGGTTGACTACCCATTTTCACGTAAATGTCGGCATCGCCATCGCCAGTCATGATGGCCTTGAACTCACCAGAGGAAGCATCGAAAGGCCCGTAGTGCATCCAGCCATACTTGGCCACCGTGCCGGTCTCGTTGACCGTCACCTGGGTCGGTCCCGCCATTTCGCAATAATCAGTGGTCCAGCCGTCGCAAGTGGAAAAACACTTGGCCTCGCCGCCGGAATATTGCGGGCCCAGATCGGTACAGGGAACAATTTGGCCATCGCATACTTCGTCATTGTTGACAATGCCATCGCCACAGACCAGTGCCAACACACAATCATCCTGGTTCCAGCCAGTGCAGTTGGTACAATAGGCCAAACCACTGCCAAACTTGGAACTCAGTTCGGTACAATCGAGAGGGTCGGTCTGGTCGCATTGTTCGTTGATCTCGACCTCACCGTTGCCGCAAACCGGGTGCGCTATGCAACCGGCGGTGTCGTACCCACTGCAATCCATTAAACAGTAGGCTACGCCAGTAATCCAGGTATCGGGATCCAAATCAATACAGTCCTGCTTGTTTTCATCGCACACTTCGTTGCCTTCGGTAACGGCGTTGCCACAAAATTCTTCCTTGACGCACTCGTCCAAGACCCAGCTCAAACAGTTGGTAGCACAAACGGCCGTGCCACTAGCATAACCGGGGTTTAGCGCGTTACAAGCAATGGTATCGCCAATTTCACAAGTCTCACCATCTTCGACCTGGCCGTCGTTGCAAATATATTCTCGGCAATCCCGCTCATCCCAGTTGGAACAATCTAAATTACATACTGCGGTACCCGTCCTCCATTTGCTGCTAAGGTCGGAACACTCGATGCCCCAGCCAAACTCGCAGAATTCATCGCCTTCTTGAATTTCGTTGCCGCAAATGGGAGTAAGACAGGCGCTGGTGTCAAGACCATCACAGTGCTCATTGCATACGGCGGTTCCGGCATAGAAATCAGGATCGAGCTCAGCGCAGTCCAAGTTGCTTGCGTCGCAAACTTCCAGTCCCTCGGCCACAGCATTGCCACAAACCGGGTCGGGGATGGGCTCGCCACCCTCGCTGCTATAAGCCACGGTCAGCCGATAAGGAGTGCTATAGCCATAGCCATTTATGGAGACATAAAAGACCCCCGGACCGCTGAAAGAGCAAGTCTCGGTGGTGGTGCCACCATCATAAGGACGGCAATCGTAGGAGTATTCTTGCGGAGTTGCGTCGCGGCGAACGTACAAGTCGGCATCGCCGGCAGTCATGGTCAGTTCTGCGTCCAAGCTACCACCAGCAGTAACCGTAAACGGGCCAAAATGATTCCACTCGCCATCGGAAATAGTGGCTTCGTTTTCAAAAAGTTCGGCCCCACCGCTGGGAAGCCACACACAGGCGTTGCTTGGGCAAGTCCAGCTACCGCTCTCGGTACCAGGCTCCGCGTCTATGCAATCAGCCACGGCCGTGTCCGCCGCACACCAATCGAGCGGCTGGCAAATACCGATGGTATTGATCTTATTCTTGCAAGCCAGTTCCGCTTGGCAACGGGTACCGGCATAACCAGCGCACGCTTCACCGGCGGCGGCTTCGATAGGCTTGGCACCGAGAATGGCGCTGTTGCCGTAATGCAGGGTGGGAGTAAGATTGTTCAGATAGAAATAACCGTCGGAGCTTCCGCCCCAACCCCAATTGACGTGAAAATAACCGTCGCTGTCCTGGCCATCGACTACAAAGAAGTGGCCGCCGCTGCCATTCTCTTGCGCCCCACGATAGAACACCGGACGCTCTTCCAACAGCTCGGTCTGAATCAACTGGTTCCAATCTTCTTCGCTATAGCCATTTTTGTAGACGTTACGCAACGCGGGGTCGAAACGATAGTACTCCTTCATGGCCGTCACCACACGGTTGGTAAAAGCCCAGGAAGAACCGACGCGGTAATCCATACGCATACTGACGCCGACCTCATACAAAAAACGCGCCGTCTCATCCTTTTGTTCTTCCGTTACACCCTCCACGGTAAGTTTATCGGTCATCAAGGACCAATCATAGGACGAGTACAGAAAATCGACCTTCAGAGCTTGGTCGTTCCACTGGTAAGCACTCGTTCCTTTTCCATGGTTCGGATAGGCGTGGTAACGCATGATCTGCCCCAAGGCCACCGCACCGCAGCCCACCGGAGTCTGAATGTTGTCGATTGTCGGAGTATGCAGATTGTAAGGATGGCCCTGTGACCAGCTGGCGGTAATGAGCGGCTCCACCACCTGGTAGGCATCGGATACGGCATAGGAACCGGATCGTAGTACTTGCCACGCGGGCTGCTGCGGCAGCTTTAATTGGCCAGAGAACAAGGCCACACCGATTTGCTCATTGATCGAGGTCAGGAAGCGATTGACACCCTTGTCGGCGGGTAGATTGACAGTCGGGTTGCCTATCATTGAATAACCAAGGACTGGTCGCAAGGACAGATCGGCCGATACCAGGACAAATCCACCTTTTTCAAAAATGACCAGGTAGGAGGTGGTCACTTTCTGGCCATCTTGCTCGAATTCGGCGGCCCGTACTTCACGAATACTAAAATTGGTACGACCGCTTTGGTCTTTGGCTTTGAGCCAATTGCTGGCAATCAACAGCGCGTCTTCTTGCGAAACCGTGGCAGTAATGTCTTCGCCGGCGCCGGGCAAGGAGGAAATGCTGCCCGTGCCACTACATCCTAACTGAATGAAAGTAAAAGAAATAATAATCATCAAATATCTTATCATCGTTCATCCCTCCGTCCGAAAAAATTTCGGTCAGTCGATTACTGCTGATTGTAGCTAGGTATCAAAGCAAATGCCGTGCCAAGCAACATGAATACAGAACTATTGAATTTGTTGGGAAAAAGTACGCCAACCGTTTTGTCAAATCCTGGTTTTGTCACTTTTCAACTACAAAAACAATGCCAATGACGCTAATAATCGACCATTATACCTCTATGTTCTTTCTATCTACTTGAAAATTTCACCCTTTTCCAGACACCGTAGCGTATAGGCTACTCTGTTGCACTTTAAGATACAGTTCAGCCCAGGATGTTTTTCCTTGCACCTTCCGCGACTTAGCTCTTGTCCGCTGACACGATGTGTCAATTTCAGAATACAGATCGCAGGCCTCGCAAAGTGCCCGAGCTCAAAGGGAAAATCGTAAGTGACTGAAGTTCAATTGTTATTTAATTGGCAAGAATACTGGCACAGCATTTGCTAGTAACACTGCAATGAGTTACTACGCTTCTCGACTAAATACCAATTGGAGGATAACCATGAAATTTCGAATTAGCTTGCTTCTGGCTTTCTTGGCCATCAACGGTTGTAACGGCACCATCAGTGACTTGTCCACTGAAGCGGGAGAGACATCTAAAGATAACTCATCCCGTTTTGTCTCCGAAGGCCAAGCCCTCGGCTCACCCAATATCCAGGAAGTCGGCGTGGAAGCGGTCAAGAGTTGGGCCTGGGAGCGGGTTCTATGGGCACAAAACAATTTCTGGCAACAGGGAATCGGTCATTATGGTTCGCCTGATTTTTGGGCCAGTGAGATCGTGTATCAAATCCAAGTCGATCGCTTCAACGACGGCGACCTTTCCAATAACGGGGCCAACCTGCCCCCCAAGCAAGTGGCCCATCAAGACGGGCCCGATCTATGGGACATGCATGACTACCGGCAGGGCGGCGATCTGCGCGGAATCATGAACCGGATGGATTACCTGCAGGATCTGGGCGTTACTACTTTATGGCTCACGCCAGTCTTCAAGCACACCGGCGACTATCACGGCTACTGCACGGCTGACTTCACCTATGTAGACCCGGGCTTCGGTACCAACGAGGACCTACGCCAACTTACCGCCGAGGCTCACCGCCGCGGTATCCGGGTGGTGCTCGACGTAGTGGTCAATCATATGTGTGATCGTAACAGCAATTATTCTACCTGGCCCGATCACTACTGGTGTTCGCGCAATGCCTCCGACAAATATTGGAGTGGTGAGCCCGGTGGCTCGTCCGCCCAAGGCGCCTTAGGATTCTCGAACGAATTTTTTGGCCCCCTCCGCAAGCAAGAGTTTTTCAATCGCTGCGGCGCCAACTCTCACGACGAGATGGCCGGCACCGGTCCGGAAGCAGTATTTGGCGATTTTGTAGATGGCATGTACGACTTTGACACCCGCAACCAAGATTTCCAGGACATCTTCGCCAATCTGCACAAGTTCTGGATCGCCTATGCCGACGTCGACGGCTTCCGCATGGATGCCGCCAAGCACGTCACTGCTGACTTCGTGGCCCATTTCTCCACCGAGATGCGGGACTATGCCCGTTCCATCGGCAAGCACAATTTCATGATCGTCGGCGAAGTAGCCGGCCCCGCCGACTGGGCCGGCCGCCGCCTGGGCACTATGTTCTCCAACCCTCACAATCCCAACGACCATGGTTGGGTGCCCCAAACCTTGACCAACAGACTGTGGGAGCTGAAAGACAAGTATCTCAGCAACGCAGCCGCCCTTTTCCCAGGCCTCAACGCCGTATACGACTTTGCCCAATCCGGCACCGCCCGCGAAATCCTGCTTAATCAGAAAGCCAGCGCAGAGTTGGGTAACTATCTCAACGGGGACATCTACCACACCCTGGCCGGACAAGCCGACCCCCGCCTCAACTGGAACATCTTAGAAATCCACGACTGGCCGCGCTTCGTCAAAGATGTCAAAGACAATCCCTATAAATCATCTCTGGGCCTGGGCTATTTGCTCAGCTCCCAAGGCGTACCAGTCATTTACTACGGCATGGAGCAAGGCTTCAGCGGCGACTGTCACTTTGACAACATGAACGCCGGGGCCGCCAATGGCCAGCAGATGGATATCTGCCGCCAGGGTTACAACCATGCCCTCTATCGGCAAAACATGTTCATCGGTTCTGGCTGGCGCCTGGGCAGTACGGTGGACTCCATCAACAACCTGGCCTATATCGGCCATGCTGATAATTTCGTTTGGCAGGACTGGCACAGTGATCCCTACCTGAACCGCGATCACCACGTTTACCGCACCGCCCGCAAATTCACCCACCTGCGCCGATCCTGCAATCCTTTGAAATATGGCGGCACCGTCTTTCGCTGGGGTGACTGGTTCAGCAGCGGCCTGATGGCCTTTTCCCGCATCGACAATGGTCAGGAAATGGTCGTAGTAATCAACACCAGTTCCTGGTCTATCCCCATCCCCAATCTGCATCTCGATGGCAACATCAACCAGGCCTCCGGCCAGAAGTACAAGAACCTGCTAAATGGCTATCAAGTCGCCTGGACCGGATACGAAAACGGTGCCGCCAAGTTATTCTTCTCCGGCCTCCAAATCGAAGGCAACTCAGTCATGGTCTTCGCCCACGAGAACAACGTAGGCAACTGGG
>JAUVBB010000157.1 GCA_030591445.1 Deltaproteobacteria bacterium
AGCCTCAAGCAAGCCATGGTAGTGGCGGTGGCGGCCCGCGACGATTTGACCTTCGCCAAGGCCATGGTGGTCTTGATTTCCGTGGTCGGTTATCACCAGGCCCGCTATCAGGAGGTCTTGATGCTCGAGACCGTGGTGGAGGCGGCCTTGATGCGGGTAAGCCACGCGGACGAATTGCGCGCGAAATCCCTGGGTAATTTGGGAGTGGTGTATGGAGAATCGGGAGACTACCCCAAGGCGGTTGCCTATTTTTCGCGTTCCCTGGCTCTGCAAGAAAAGGCCGCCGGACCCGAAGAGCCTTATTTGGCCAACGTGCTGAATAACTTGGGCATTGTGCACATGCTCCATGAGGAGTACCAAGAGGCGGCAGCTTACCATCAGCGGGCCATGGTGCTCTGGCAGAAATTGCTGGGCCCGACCCACCCGCATACGGCCTATACCTTGTGCAATCTGGCTGACGTTTATCAAGGCCAAGGTGATTTTGACAAGGCCATTGAGTTCAATAAAAAAGCCGCCGCGCTTCGAGAAAAAACCCTGGGCGCGCAACACCCTCAAACAGCTTTTCCGGTGAACAATCTCGGCAGTGTCTACTTTGATTTGAAAGAGTACGACCAAGCGAAAAAGTTTTATGCCCAGGCCCTGGAAATCTGGGAGCACGCCTATGGTCGGCAACACCCTTTGTTGACCTATCCGCTGATCGGCCTGGCAAAGTGTTTGCGGGCCCAAGGGCAGGCGGCCCGCGCCTTGCCCTTTCTTGAGCGGGTGCTGGCTATTCGCTTGGCCGAATCCGGCGATGCCTTTAAGCTGGCCCATATCCGTTTTTTTCTGGCCCAAGTGCTTTGGCAAACCGGGCAGGATCGAGATCGGGCCCGGCGTTTGACCCAGAAGGTGGCTAGCGCGCTGGCCTCCGCCGAGGGCGATCGTTGGCAAAAACTCGGCAAGCTAGTGCGCGCCTGGACCCAACAGAAGCAAATTCGGCTGGGACTGAGCGATCGCTGAGCCCAAGTCTTTCTGGCGCAGAGCGGCGATTTTCTTGACTGTGTGCTTGGGTCCTCGTTATTATATTTGCTATAAATTCGAACCATTCCTGCAGGGGAGCCGTTCGAGGGGGCGGTTCGCTGCCAAAGGGGCCTCAGATGAACCGTAAAGTATTGGTGGTGGACGACAGCCTTTCCGTGGCCCGACAACTGACCAAGATCGTGGATGAAATAGAAGACTTCGATGTCATCGGCCACGCGAAAAACGGCGCCGAAGCGATCAAGCTATTCAAAACCCTGGGTCCCGACGTGGTTTTCATGGACATCGTTATGCCCATGATGGATGGCTTACAAGCGCTACGCACCTTGGTCCGCCTCGATCCGGAAGCCAAAGTGGTGGTGATATCTTCCTTGGGTGGATCGGGACAGAAAGCAGAAGAAGCACTGCGCTTGGGCGCTATGAATGTCGTCTCCAAGCCCTTTGAGCCAGACAAGGTGAGGACGATCCTGAACCGTCTTTTTGGGCAGGAGCAAGGCTAATGGGTATTCAATTTTTTGGCGAATTTCTCATCGACCGGTGGGTGATCACCCGGGGTCAGCTCATCGAAGCCCTGGAGTTGCAAGAGTACCGCAATCTGAAGTTTGGTGAGGTGGCGATGCAGAAAAAATACCTCTCCGAAGAACAGGTCAAGCGGATCAACGACGAGCAGAAAAGGCAGGATATTCAGTTTGCCGATTTGGCGGTGGCCCTGGGGGAGCTCAACGAAGCCCAGGCGCGCGAAATTTTGACCCTACAGAAAAACAATCACCTGTTTTTGGGCGAGTCCTTGTTGGAACTCGGTCATGTTACCGAAGACATCTTGGAACGGGAATTGTCTATTTTCAAAGAAGAGCAAGCCCGCTACGCATTAGAAAAAGTGGAGATACTCGACGAAGTGCCCGGCTCCCTGGTGTTGGAGGTCAGTGTTGACCTAACCAGAAAAATGTTCCACCGCGTGGTTGGATTGTTGTTGAAAGTTGGCCCGGGTCAGATCGAGAAAGAAGCCGGCACTGTGAGTGAGGCCCGTGATCTCCATCTTACCGTAGGTATTTCCTATATCGGCTCGACTTCGGTTCTGTACTTGCTTAGCGTAAGCAGCGAGTTGGCGGTGACGATTGCTACCAGTATGCTGCGCGAGGATGCCAGCGACGAACCAGAAGAAGTGATTGAGGATGCGGTGCGTGAATTTGCCAATATGGTTTGCGGCAATGCGGCCGCCAAGTTGGCGCAATTGGGGCAGGAGGTCGACATTGCCCCGCCCGAGACCTACACCGTTTTGCCTAGTGCCCCCGCGGACAAAGTTGTGGTTGCATTTCCTGCTCATTTGACCGAAGGTGAACTCGACCTGCGCTTTTTTGTCCCTTCTTCCTGATTCTTACTGGCAGTGAGACAAGACCGGCGCGAACAGAGGAGTGAGTCATGGAAGTTCGGTTTGCCACCTTCGGGGTTTGGGAGTTGGTGCTAATATTGCTGATTGTGGTCGTGATCTTTGGCGTCAACAAATTACCTCAACTCGGCGATTCTTTGGGCAAGTCCATCCGCAATTTTCGCAAGTCCTTCAAGGGGGAGCCGAAAGAAGTCCAGGGCGAGGCCCGGCGTTTGGAACAAAGTCCGGACTCCGAGAAGTTGCCAGCGGGGCAAGCTGCCCAGCCGGTTGCCAAAACGCAAGAAAAAGCTCCCGTCGAAGCCGGTAAGGATACAGAGTAAAGTCTACTCGGCTTTTCCCGTCACGAATCATGTTTGGCATAGGTACCTGGGAACTGTTGGTTATTTTGGTGTTGGGCCTGATTATACTTGGGCCTACCAAGTTCCCCGAAGTTGCCAAGTCCCTCGGCAAGACCTTAATCTCGCTGCGTAAATCAGTTGAAGAAGTAAAAAAAGAAGTGAACCTGGACGGCCTCAAGGAGCAAATTGCCGAAGAAGTGGGGATGGACGAAATCAGAAATTCACTTGATGTTCGTGGCGAAATACGCGCCGCCATCGAAGACCTGGATGAACCAGAGCCGCCCCCGCCGGGCGAAACCACCACCAAAGAGCCGCCTAGTGACGGTGACGGGAACCACTCGGGCTAAGCCGCCGCTTTTTTGCCCGCGGACAATTGCCATCCTGGGGGTAGGGGTGGTGGCCGTCCTGTTTCTTTTTAGCCGGCCGGCCGCCGGTGCCGAAGTCGACTTGCATATGACTTTGATGGGGCAAGGATACCAGACGCGTACCGCCGACGGCGACCTGATTGATCGGAGGCGATTGATTCAATGGGTGGACCTGCGGGCGCAACGATTGTGGGGCCAGGACGGGCTTAGTCTCGCGTCCAGTTTTAGGCTCCAGTTCGATATGGGACAAGGAGACGAGCTAAACAGCTTTGGCGACGAAATGGCCGAGCTCATGCTTTTGCAACTGCGCTGGCATCGTCGCGCAAGCAGACTGGCCGTAAGCTTCGGGCGCATTCTACACTTTGATGAACTGGATTTTCTGGCCTATGACGGTTTGCGGGTCGACTATCAATTTCCGCATAATTTTAGTCTGCAGCTGCTGGCCGGCTTTTGTCAGCGTGACCGGGCCTATCTGGCCGGTGAGTTGCTTCAGCTCAACGGGGAGGATGAGCGGACGGAGCCGGCGCCGATGGTGGGGGCAAGTTTTCTTTTTCAAGGACCAATCTTGTGGGCCGGGCTAAGTTATCGCCGCGTGGTTTTGTGGGCCGAGGATTGGCCGCTGGAGGAAGAGTTGGCCGGTGCCTGGGCCTCGGCGCGGCTATGGCAGCGGCGCCTGGGACTCGATTTGGGTGCGGTTTTTGATTTGGGCAAAGATCAATGGGATCGACTGCGTGCCGAGACTTGGTTGCGTTTGTTTGGTCCCTTGGATCATGTTCGCCTGGAGTCTGGATTCTTGCGCAGTCGCCCCCGTTTTGCCATGAGTTCTATCTTTCATTTTTTCCAAGCCCAGCCCTTCGACGAGGTCCGTACCGGCCTGCGTTGGCAACCTCGAAACGCGCTCTTTGCCGCACCGCTGAGTTTGCGCCTGGTCTTTACCAACCGGCGCTATGGTTCGGCCGGAGACAGCGGTGACGGTGCTGGGCAGATGGCCAACGGTCTGGATTTCGAGGGTCGCGTTCCTTGGGGGCGGCGAGCCCACGCCTCTGTGAATATGGGCTACGAGGATGGTTCCGGGGGTCGCCGTTGGCTGCTCGCCGCCTGCCTGCGGACCGGCTTGCCCTTGCCCTCGCTGTGGCTCGATACCCGGGCGGTGTTGCATTCATTTGTCGATCCGGTGCAAGAACGGCAACAGGCCTTGAGCGTGGGTGGTTCCGCATCCTTGAGCTGGCGTTTTGCGCCAAGCAAGGCATTGGTAGCCATGGCCCACTTAAATGGAAACAGATTTCATCCCTTCCAGTTGCGCTTGTTGCTGGTATTAGATCTGGCGTTTCAATTTGGCGGCAGCGGAGTTTTTCCATGAACGTAATGCGCATAGCGAGTGCGGTCTTGGTGTTGATGAGCGCGACCGGTGCGGGGGCGGGACGCCAGAACCATCCGGTGTATCCGGCCGGCGAGAAGCGGCCATCTTTTTCGCATCAGCGGCACGAACATGCCGCCTGTGAACAATGCCATGCGCAGACCGATCGTAACGGCAAACGTTCGACCCGCTGTCAGCCTTGCCATGCCGGGACCGAAATCTCCGGGCGGCTGCGTCTGGGGCCGACTGCGCGCTTGAAGTTCAATCATCGCTTACATGAAGACACCCCGGAAAGCTGCGTGACTTGTCATCTGACCGAACAGGAGGATGGCCCCATCGGCTTGTTGCCCCTGGCCGCACGATGTACGCCCTGCCATGACCAGGCCATGCGCAATCGCTGCGACGCTTGCCATCCGGCCGGGGCCGACGGAAAACTGATCATCCGCTGGAGCATGGACAAATTATCGCCCCGGGGAGGACACGGGGGCGATGATCATGGCGCCGGCTGGGAGCGCAGCCATGGTCGTGGTGGCCGAAGGCCGGCTTGTTTTCGATGCCACCAGCAGCGTCATTGCGATGCCTGTCACCGCGGGGTGATTCGGCCCATGCGTTGGCATCCCGCTGACTGGGAGTTGTCCCATCCGGGTCCGGCGCGCGCCGGCTTGATGAAATGTGACAGTTGCCACCGCAGTCAATACTCTTGTTTGGCCTGTCATCGCCAGACCGGGGTAGCCGAGTCTGCGCCCAAACGACCGCAAAATATGCGCCTGCATCCGCCAGGGTATCGTGATCGGCATGGGCGCGATGCCCGTAGAAACCTCAAGGCTTGTACCGCCTGCCACCGTGAGTCCGATTGCATTCGCTGTCACGGTGCCAGCGGCATCGGCTTGGGTGTGCGTCCTCATCCCCCTGGCTTTCGGCAACGATGTCGTCTGTTGCAAGGGCGCAACCGAGCACCTTGTTTGAAATGTCATCCGGCAGCTGAACTGGAGCTGCGATGTCCGTAAAACGTAATACCGCTCTTTATCTGTGGCCGATTGTGGTTCTGATCTCCGGCTGCATGCAGATCGGTGATGAGAATCTTTTTGATCTTTACGACCAAGAAGCTCCCCGCTTGCTGGCCACCCTGCCGGCTGCGGGATGGATTCAGGTGCCCCGGGGAATCCGGATCAAAATTTGGTTTTCCGAGCCGATAGCGCCGGAGACCGTCGACTCCCAGAGCATTTCTTTGCAAAGCGGTAGCCAGTCTGTCACTGCCTCCTTCCTGGTAAGTGTCGACGATCAAGGCCTGGGCCTGGTGGAATTACAGCCATGGCTGCCGCTGATCGGCGGGGTGCGCTATCGTTTGCAAGTCACTGAACAAGTTACAGATCTTCTGGGCAATCCCTTGGCGCAGTCTCAGGAGATCCAATTTCACACCACGCGCTAATATGAGATCTTTTCTAGCTTGATTGGCTTTCGGGGCCTATGATACCCTGTTTACTCCAAATCATTCTGACCGAGGAGCCTCCATGGAGTTGAATGACATCCTGAAAGTGGCCATGAAGGGTGGGGCATCCGATATCCACCTGAAAGCAGGTTTGCCGCCGATGTTTCGGGTGGATGGGCGCTTGGTGCCCTTGAAAGACGCCCGCCGCCTGCCGCCGGAAGAAATATCGCGCATGGCTTTTAGCATTATGAACAATTACCAGAAAGAGCGATTCAAGGAACTCAACGAACTCGATTTGGCCTACGGAGTGCCCGGCCTGGGCCGGTTCCGGGTCAATGCCTTTCAGCAACGCGGCACCATCGGCATCGTTTTGCGGGTGATTCCTTTCAAGATTCATTCGATCGAAGAGCTGCTTTTGCCCAAGGTGCTGGAAAAAATCGCCATGGAGGAACGCGGCCTGATATTGGTGACCGGCACCACTGGCTCGGGAAAATCCACCACCTTGGCTTCGATGGTCGACCACGTCAACACCCACAAGACTTGCCACTTGATGACCATCGAAGATCCCATTGAGTTTCTCATTCGGGACAAACGGTCCATCATCAACCAGCGGGAAGTGGGCGTGGATACCGTTAGTTTTGCCCAAGCCCTCAAGAGCGCATTACGCCAGGATCCAGACACCATTCTGGTCGGCGAAATGCGAGATCTCGAAACCATCGAGACCGCCCTGCTGGCCGCCGAGACCGGCCATCTGGTGATGAGCACCCTGCATACGCTCGATGCCACCGAGACCATCAATCGCATCATCGCGGTCTTTCCGCCTTTCCAACAGAAACAAATCCGCATGCAACTCGGCTCTACCCTGCGTTCCATTATCTCCCAGCGGCTGTTGCCGCGCGCAGACGGCCGTGGTCGGGTGGCCGCCCTGGAGATTTTAATTGCCACCGCGCGCGTGCGCGAGATGGTCGAGGACAAAGATCGCACCAAGGAAATTACCGATGCCATTGCCCAGGGCAATGTGACCTACGGCATGCAAACCTTCGATCAGGCACTTATGGCCTTGTTGCGGCAAAAACTGATTAACTACGAAGATGCGCTGCGCCAATGCACCAATCCCGACGATTTCGCGCTGCGGGTCTCCGGCATTTCGGCTACCTCGGACGGAAACTGGGATCAGTTCGACAAGGGTGGTTCGGGGCAAGGCGGCGAGGGTGGCGGTGGCGGTGGCCCGGCCCCGGGTGGCGGCGGACCGCAAGGTTCTACGCCCCAGGGTAGTCCCGGCGGTGACATTCCCATTGAGCGATTCTGAGTGACCGCCTCATGACGAGCCACGTCGACCCGGATCCAAGCGCCAAGGCGTATAACAAGGCTTTGCGTTTGCTCGGGGTGCGCAATCGTTCCTGCAAGGAAATCAAAGATCGGCTATTGGCGGCGAGCTTTGCCGATGACCTGGCCGACCAGGTGGTAGAGCGTTTGTGCCAATCAGGCTTGCTCGATGACCATCGTTTTGCCCGTGAGCGCGCCCGGGCCATGGGCAAGAGCAAAGGCTGGGGGCCGCGCAAGCTGCGTTGGGATTTGAGCCGCTACGGCCTTGCCTCCGATCAAATCGACCAGGCCATCGAACAAGCCTATGGCAGCCAGTCTTGTGTCAGCATTATGCGAAAATTAGTGAAGAAGCGATTTGGCGAGCGGGCGCTTACGGGCGATGATCTCAAACTGCGCAGCAAGGCGTATCGCTATTTGCTAGGCCGCGGTTTTGAGCCCGATCAGGTACACGAAGTCTTGCAAACCTAGCATCAAGAACGTGCTTGGGCCTTGCGGGGGGCGTCGGCAGCGATTTCGACAGCTTGTTTGGGGTCTTTGCCGTTGCCGCCCGGGGCGGATTTGGCCTGATTCTTGGCGCCTGCTTCTGGCGCCGAGCCGGCGGACGCGGGCTCGGGTGGCAAGCCGTAATGCTCCCGCGTGAGGGCTTCGATTTGCTCTAAAATATCTTCATGTTCGGCGAGAAATGTGCGGACGTTTTCGCGGCCCTGGCCGATGCGATCGTCGCCAAAGGAATACCAGGAACCGCTTTTCTCGATCACCTGCGCTTCTACCGCCAGATCGATCAAGTCGCCAATTTTGGAAATGCCCTCGTTGTAAAGGATATCGAATTCGCAGTCGCGGAAGGGGGGTGCCAGTTTGTTTTTGACCACCTTGACCCGGGTGCGGTTGCCAATCACATCGTTGCCCTTCTTGAGCGCGCCAATGCGGCGAATATCGATGCGGACGCTGGAATAGAATTTCAAAGCGTTGCCGCCGGTGGTGGTCTCGGGGTTGCCGAACATAACCCCGATTTTCATGCGTAGCTGGTTGATGAAAATGACGCAAGTGCGGCTTTTGGCGATGCTACCGGTCAGCTTCCTAAGGGCCTGGCTCATGAGGCGGGCTTGCAGACCCATGTGGCTGTCGCCCATTTCCCCTTCGATTTCAGCCCGGGGCACCAGCGCCGCCACCGAGTCGATGACCAGTACGTCCAGGGCGCTGGAATGCACCAACATGTCGGCGATCTCCAGGGCTTGTTCCCCGGTGTCCGGTTGCGAGACCAGTAGATCGTCGGTGTTGACGCCCAGGTTACGGGCGTACTTGACGTCGAGGGCATGTTCGGCGTCGATGAAGGCGGCCACGCCGCCCGTGCGGTTGGCCTCGGCGATGATGTGTAAGGCCAGGGTGGTTTTTCCCGAGGATTCCGGGCCGAAAATCTCGACCACCCGACCGCGGGGCACCCCGCCAATACCCAAGGCCAAATTCAAAGACATGGCGCCGGTGGGAATTACGGCGATGTCGTGAATGATGCCTTGGTCACCATTCAATCGCATAATGGATCCCTTGCCGAATTGTTTTTCGATGGAGCTGATGGTCAGTTCCAGGGCTTTGTTCCGATCGATGGGTTTAATCATGACGCCTCCGTGATTACCTGTTCAAGTGTTCAGTATCGTACCCACCCAAAGGGAAGCTGTCAAGTCTTGTGTAAATCGGCCCTTCGGGTCTCAATTCGCTTGCCAACAACTCTACCGCCGCGATCTGACATTTTCCGGCGTGGTGATCCTGGAAACGCTCAATGAGCTTGGAAATGTCACTCGCTTGCTTGGCGACTTTGATCCGGCCCAGGGTAAGGTGAGGACGAAAAGCACGGGTCTCGGGTTTGAATCCGCAGGCTTCGGTAACTCGTTCCACCGCGCGAAAAACGTCTTCCATTTGCCGGCCCCCCTGATCGAATCCCAGCCAAACCACCCGGGGCCGCTGGGGGCGGGGAAAGGCGCCCAGGCCCTGCAGAGATACCTCGAACGCGGGGATGTGAGCAAAGGATCCGGACAATTCTTCGGCCAGCAAAGCCAGTAGGTCGCCCTCGACTTGACCCAGAAACTGAAGGGTCAGATGAATGTTTTCGGCCGCCACCCACTTAATCTTGGCCCGATCTCCCCACTGAGACTTGAGTTCCTGCTGCAGCCGGACCAAGTTTGCGTTGACTTCCTGGGAAAAACGTAGTGCCAAAAAGCTGCGTTTGCTCTCGGCCACGGCTGCCTCCAGTTCTTTCTTTTTACCCCCAAGCTCTGCTAGAATTAAGTAGCAGCCAACAAAGAAAAAAGAAACCATGGCGACCGAAGAGAAAAAATTCGGTCCACAGGTCTTGGACACGGGGGTGGACGGTCAAACCGTGGACCGGACCGAGATGGATCAGGGGGAGACGCCGGGGCCGTCGGCTCACGACGAGCCGGTGCTTGAAAAAGGGACCTGTGTCGGTCGCTATCTGGTGGCGGCCCGGATTGGCAAGGGTGGCATGGGCGAGGTCTACCAGGCCTTTGATCCCGATTTGAACCGCCCGGTGGCCTTGAAGTTGCTTACGCTCAAGCGAAAAAATCAGGATGATTCGGATGCCGACTCGCTGCACCGTTCTCGCTTGTTGCGCGAGGCGCAGGCCTTGGCCCAGCTTGCCCATCCCAATGTGGTCACGGTCTACGATGTGGGCGTGGTGGATGATTCGGTTTTTATCGCCATGGAACTGGTCGAAGGTCAGACGCTGGCAGACTGGCGAACGGAGAAAACACAGAACCGCGAGGAGATCTGCGCGGTGATGCAAGCGGCCGGCGCGGGATTGGCCGCGGCCCACCAGGCGGGAATTATCCATCGAGATTTCAAGCCGGCCAACATTATCATTGGCCGCGATGATCGGGTTCGGGTACTGGATTTTGGGTTGGCCCGGGCGGTGGATCCGGAGCCGCTGACCGGCCAAGAATCCAAACGCTTGGTACAGCGGCATTTAGATCGTATCGAACAGATGGACCGTGGTGAGATGGACAGCTCTGGAAGCCTGCTGTCTTCCTCCTTGACCCAAGCGGGATCCATCATGGGTACTCCTCGCTATATGGCTCCCGAACAACATCTGGGCCAGAAGGTGGACGAACGCTCCGATCAGTTCAGTTTTTGCGTGGTACTTTTTGAAAGCCTTTTTGGCTGCCGGCCATTTCAAGGCCAGACTTTCCGGAAATTCGTAGCCAATGTGCTGAAGGGAAAGGTGGCGCTTCCTGAGGACAAAAAGAATGTACCCGATTGGTTGACCCAGGTAATTCTGCGCGGTCTACAGTCGGATCCCGCGCAGCGTTACGCGTCGATGGAGGCTTTGTTGGGGCATCTCGCTGCCGACCCCGAAGCAGCCAGTCAAGCAGCGCGACACCGGCGGCGGCGTGGCTTGGCCATGGGCGTGATGGGATTGGCCGCTCTCTTGGTGGCTGCCTTTGGTATCTGGTACGGAGCGACCAAAGGACATCGATTTTGTCAGCCATCCGCGAGCGAGATGACCGGCGTGTGGGATCGGGTCACCCAAAGCGCGGTGGCCAAGAGTTTTCGTGCCACTCATCTGTCCTATGCCGAAGACAGTCTCCGGCGGGTCGAGCAGATCCTGGACCGAAAAGTAAAGGCCTGGATGGCCATGCGGGTCGAAGCTTGTGAAGCAACCCATGTCCGGGGGGTACAATCCGACCGCTTGTTGGATTTACGCATGGCTTGTCTGGATCGGCGCCGGCAAGAGCTTCGGGCTCTGACCGCTTTGTTTGCCGCCGGGGCGGACGCCAAAGTGGTAGACCGCGCCGTGCCTGCGATAATGTCCATTGCATCCTTGCGCGGCTGTGCCGATGCCGAGGAACTCAACGCGGCCGTACCCTTGCCGGCGAACAAAGAAACGCGAGCGCGGGTGAAAGAACTGAGGGTGGGGGTGGGTGCGGCCAAGGCCTTGCGGCGCGCGGGGAAATTTGCCGACGGCCTGGCATTGCTCCAGGACGCCGCCGATCTGGTTAAATCTCTGACCTATGCCCCGGTGCGGGCGGAGTACTTTTTCGAGTTGGGCTCCCTGCAGTCTGATGCTGGTTCGGCCAAGCCGGCCGAGAAAAGTCTCAGGCGGGCCCTGGGCGCGGCTGCCGAGGCCCGCGATGACAAGCTCCTGGCCAAGGTGAAACTGCAGCTGGTTTACGTGGTTGGCTATCACCTGGGCCGGCATGACGAAGCCCTGGCCTTCGGACAGGTGGCCGAATCAGAATTGCCGCGCACGGGCAGCGACCCGTGGATTTGTGCCCGCAGTTTGACCAATATTGGGGTGGTTTTTTGGGATAAAGGCGAGATGGAACCAGCCCGCGAATATCTCGAGCGCGCGATCGCCCTGTATGATCAAAATGGCTATGCCCAACATCCGGATGTGGCCAGTGCCTTGAACGTGTTGGCGGTGGTGTTCGAGTACCAGAGCCGGGACCAGGATGCCAAAAGGACTTACCAACGGGCGCTGGCCTTGTATGAAAACGCGCTGGGACCCGGGCATCCCGATGTGGCCATGGTTTCGAATAATTTAGGCGAATTCTATAATGGGCATGGCCAATATTCCCTGGGACAGAAGCATTGCCGGCGGGCTTTGCGCATCGGCGAAGCTGCCCTGGCCTCCGATCATCCGGCCCATGCCTATCACTTGACCTGCTTGGCGGATGCGACCCTGGGCATGGGCCAAGCGTCTAAGGCCGTGCCTTTGCTGGAACGGGCGCTTGCGATTTTCGCCCAGGCCGAGCTGACCCCCAAGGTGGTGGCCATTACCAAGTTCCTGCTGGCGCGCGCTTTGTGGAGTTCCAAGCAGGATCGAAAACGAGCCATCCTCCTTAGTCAGCAGTCCCGCCGTCGTTTGGCCCAGTCTCCAGGAGAATTTTGGCAGAAGAATTTGGTAAAAGTTGATCATTGGTTGCAAGAGCGTGCCTTGCCGGATTGACGCCTTGCTAAGCTGCATTATTTTGTGGCCATCATGGGAAAACAAAGCATAGCCAAAATGAGAACCGAGGCGGCCGCCGGTACGATTTCTCGGCACGATATGTTCGAGGAAATCGAACGCTACCTTTCCCGCAAGCCCCCGGAGCCCATGGATGGACTGCTGGAGATCGTCCTGGAGGAGCTGCACAAAACGCCCTCGGATTCGCAAGTTCTGCGTTTGTTGGCTCATATTTACGAGCGCGATGGTGACAGCCGGGGGGCCCAACGGGCGCTGGTCGAGGCGGAGCAGGCGGGCTTGGCCGAGGATGCGACTGGTTCCGAGACGGACGAGTTGGTTCATTCGGTAGCTTCGCTGGGCGATTGGCTGGTGGTGGGGCGGGTTTTGTTGGCGGCGGGCATGGTGGCAGAGGCCGAGGACATGGCCACCGAGGCCATCGCCATTGATGCCAGCAGTTTGGCGGCTCTGAACCTGCTGGCCAAGGTCTACCACATCCAGGGCCGCATCACCCAGGCCATTCGGCTTTGGCACGGCGTGGAGATGAGAAGCTCTCGACCGCAAGAGGTCCTGGTGTATCTCAACATTATCCACCGCTTGGCCAAGGACGACGACTTGACGGGACTGCCCTTCCTGGCGGTGGGTGATGAGGTCTACGCTCCCAAACACGAGTCCCAAGTCGAGATGGAGCGTGCCTTTGCCAAGTTTCGGGCGCGTGACTTTTCCGGCGCCCTTGGCGTCTGTGATGAGCTGGCAGGGCGAGAGCAGGGAAAATCTCCCTTGGTTTACAAAATGGCGGTTTTGCAGAAGGCATGGATTCAGGAACGAATCGGCGATTTTTCGGCCGCCCAGGAGACCTTGGAGACTTTGGGTAAGATGCGCGGCTTCGAGACCGACATTGACCGTTTGAGCTTTTTGGCCCGGCTTTACGAGCACATGGGAACCGAAAGTACCCTGGAGTCGGCCATCCATATCTACGAGCATCTCAATATTCGCCACGGTAGGCTCTCGGCGCTGTCGCGCCTGGCCATGTTGTACGCGGCTTCTAACCAGCCCGCCAAGGCCGCGGCTTTTACCCTGGAACACGAGCGCCTGTTTCGGCGGCGGATGCACATTCCCGCGCCGGCGGAAATGTTGCGGGCCTTGGCCTTGCAGTACGTGCCTTTGGAGCAGCTTGATTACGATTCCTTCTCCGTGGAAGATTGTGCCGCCTGCCAACGGGAGATTCATCTGGCCCGCAGCGAAGCCGGGACCCTGAGACGACGGGCCCTGTTTGCCTATTTGATTGGAGACATGAGGGACGCGCATCGGCACTTGGTCGAGTTGACCGGGCAAAGGCAGGCCCTGGCGAAGGACCATGCCTATTTGGGCGACTTGCAGACTTTGCGCGGCGATCGGGACTCGGCCCGGCTATGTTACCAGCAGGCGCTTCGTGCGCAGGGCGTGGGCGAAGTGGGCTTGTGGCGAAAATGGCTTCGTTCCGAGGGTGGGTGCCGGCGAGAATTAGCGGAAATATTGGATGAGTCTCAATTTGTCGCCACCCAGCATCTGCTGCGCAAAGCCGCTCGGCGTCGACGGGTGCAGCCGCAGGTTTGGTTAGATCTGGCCAAGTTTGAGCGCTTGTCTGATCAGGAGGAATTTGCTCAGTTACATGAGCATAAGGCCCGACTTTTGGCCGAGGCCGGCTCGCGGCGCCAGCCCAATATCGGCATCATCCTGGTGGCGGCGGTCTACAATTTAAATGGCCGTCCCAAGGGTCTCATCCATGAATGTTCGGTCGGCCGCAGACGGGCGACGGCCGGCGCCGAAGGCGACATCCGTGACCGGGACATGTTGGGAAATTTGACGCCAGACTTGCGGGGGCTCATTCCCAGACTGCTGGCGGTGAGCAAAGACTATGCCGAGGCCAACTGGCCGC
>JAUVBB010000387.1 GCA_030591445.1 Deltaproteobacteria bacterium
ACGGAAATCCCGTCGGCATTGCCGGCCACCATCAGATCGATCATGCGATCGGGCAGTTCGGGATTGCCGAGGAAGGTGGGCCATTGAGAGGCGGCGAGGCTGAAAGCAGTGAAACATAAGTCGACTCGAACCCCGGCGGCATGGGCTCCCGCCACCGTGTCTAAGTCCGGCCAGCCGTGCGCATTGTCGACCTGGGCGCCCGCGTCCAACTCGATGGCGAACCAGGCCAGATGACTGAGGTTCTGCCATTGAATGGCACTCAAATCATGGGCCCAATAAGGATAATATCCGTACACCACCCGGCTTAGGCTGCGCGTTTGGGCCAGTTCGATTTGTTGCGGGGATGGCAAGATACGAGCTCGTAAAGACTCATGGCGATGTTTTTCCAGGTCGTGGGCATGAATCGATGTCCGATTTTGGGGACTCGTTTGTTCAGCGTTCAGCCGGTTTGGTAAAATGATGGCTAAAACCAAACAAAAGTAGTCAAAACATTTCATAAAGGCTCCATTTACCTGCTAGAATTAATACTACTTTGATTTTTTTTGCTTTGCTAGTGGGTTGTGGGAGGACTTCCCTTGGGGATCAGTGAAAATTCCGGACCGTCGGAATTGGCCAGTCATCGTCCCTTGGCCTTGATGTTTACCGACTTGGTGGGCTCAAGCAAGCTCTACCACGAGCGTGGCGATTCGATGGCGCGGGCGCTGGTGGCCACCCACCAGCAATTGCTGACCGAGCAGCTGGAACGATTCGAGGGCACGCTTATCAAGACCATTGGCGATTCGCTGATGGTTACCTTTTCCCGCGCCAAGCTGGCGGTGGCTTGCGCGATTGGCATGCAGCGGGCCATGGCGGGCTACAACCAGCAGGCCCCGCCCGCCGACCGCCTGCACATCCGCATCGGGGTCCATCTGGGGCCCGTGATCGTGGAAAACGACCAGCAAGCAGCGCCGGCCATCCTCGACGTGCACGGAGACGCGGTCAATGTGGCGGCTCGGATTGAAGAGCTTGCCCAATCGGATCAGATCTACGCCAGTCTGACGGCCTGGCAGGGGGCCACGGCGGTCAATACCGAAGTCGAACATTTGGGCGACTTCAAGCTCAAGGGCCTTTCGGAAAAGCAGGCCCTGGTTCAGATATTGTGGCGTTCGGAGGATATCGATTCTGCCCGGCGCCGGGTATTGGAAAAAGAGATGCTGCCGGCCTTGGCCCGGGCCGTCAAGCAGAAGAAGAGTATTCTGGTATTGGGCGGATTGAGCCTGGGCTCTCGGCAAGCAAGCATGGCTGCCCGGGTAGCCCGCCAGCTGTCCTCCTTGCTCGGTGGCGACGAACGGCGCTTGGATCTTGCCCGCTTGGCCTCCCTTTATGAAGAAGAGTTTGGGCGCGAGGAGTTGCTGCGCCTGGTCGGGCGGGAAGTAGCCGAACAAAAAGAATTGCCGGCCGGTATTCTGGGCGGTCTTGCTTCTCTGCCCTTCGACCTGGTGATCACCACCGATATCGACATGCGCATGGACACGGCCCTGGCCCAGGCGGGGCGACAGGTCAAGCGCCGGGTCCGGCTGGATGAGGCCGTCTCGACGCAGGCGGAAGAGGGGCAAACCGTCTTGCTCAAGCTCTTTGGCGATGTGCAAGAGCCGGAATCACTAGCCTTGACCGAAGACGATGTGAGCGTGCGTTTGAGTATGTTGAAATATGCCCCCGAAGAATTCCTGGGCGCCTTGGCCACCCGGCAACTCTTCTTCGTGGGTTTTCGTTGGAGCGACGCTCGTTTCAAGCGCTTGTTCAAGGCGCTCACCGCCCACACCGAGCTGGGTTTGATCAAGGCCATGGGGGTTTCGGTCAAGCTGGCGCCCGGGGTTCGCGGTACCTGGCAGCGGCGTGGTTTGCACTTGGCCCAAGCAGACGAGATGGACTTTGCCCGCCAGTTAGGAAAATCATTGGCCGCGCTCGAGGACGAGCGGCGCATTCAGAAAGAAGCGCAGGCTTCCCATCTGGTAGGCAGCCAAGATGCCCTGCCCTGGAAGCGCCCATATAAATTCTTGAGTTTCTTTCAAGAAGAAGACGAAGATATTTTCTTTGGCCGGGATGAAGAGAAGCGCAAGCTCTTTGGCCAGATCGTCTCTCATCGCCTGGTGGTTTTACACGGCGCTTCCGGCACCGGCAAGACCTCCTTGCTCAATGCCGGCGTGCTGCCGCAGTTGAGACGGGAAGGCTATCGGGTGATCTTGCGCCGCCCCTTGAAGGATCTGGAGCAAGAGATTCGGCTTGGGGTGGGGCAACTGGTGCAAGAAACAACCGCGCCGGGAGAAAAGGCGGCGCCCGGGTCAGATGAATGGGTAAGCGGCGTGCTGTCTTTTCATCTGCACGAGTTTTTGGCCAAATACGTGGCAACGCTGGCCAGCCCCCTGATCATTATCCTGGATCAGTTCGAGGAGTTTTTCATTCGTCATTCGCACAAAGTCCGGATGGCCTTTGCCGCCCAGTTGGGCGCCATTGTTCGCGACAAGGCATTGAACGTTCGTTTTGTTCTGTCCATGCGCAACGACTTTGTCTCTCACCTATCCAAATTCAAGTCGAAGGTACCCGATATTCTCCACCACGAGTTTCTGCTGGAGAATCTTAGCCCGGCCGGCATGGCCCGGGCCATGGAGGCCCCGGCGCGCCTGGCCAAATTGTCTTTCGCCCCCGGCCTGGTCGACCGCATCCTGGCCGATCTAGGCACCGTCGGCTCCGAGCCCCCCCCGTTGCAGATCATCTGCGATCGACTCTACGACGAGCTACAAGAAGGCCAACACGAGTTCAAATCCGAGCACTACGACCGCCTGGGCGGCGCCAAGGGCATTCTAGGCAGCTATCTCGAACGCTTCCTCGGCACCCGCACCACCGAGGCCAAAGAGCTGACCCGCCAAGTGTTAAAAGCCCTGGTTACCTCCCTGGGCACCAAAAGCGTGGTGACCGCCAAAGACATTGCCCAGGAAATGGGCCGCCCACTACGCAGCATCAAGGGGGTACTCGACCAACTCATCCAAGCCCGCCTGGTTCGCAAGTTCGGTGACGATGACGGCGAAAGCTTCGAGCTGAGCCACGAATATCTCATCGACGAGATTGGCAAGTGGATCGAAGAGAAAGACCGCGAGCTAAAAAAAGCCCGCGAACTGCTGCGCCAAGAAATGGTCAACCACGAACGCTTCGGCCTACTCATGGCCCCCAGCCGCCTGGCCATCATTAAAGCTCAAGCCGAGCACTTGAAACTCAACCCGGCCGAAAAAGCCTTCCTGAACAAAAGCCAACGCCATTTCCGCCAAAAACACCGTCGCACCGCCGCCGCCGCCGTAGTTGTCATTGCCGCCCTGACACTCGGCGTATTTGCCTTGCTCAAGAACTATCGCCTAGGCCTCTGCCAAAGCACCGACCTAGAAATGGCCGGCGTCTGGGACCAGACCCTAAAGAAAAAAGTAGAAACCGCCTTCCTAGCCACCGGCCGCCACAACGCCCAAGATACCTACAACCGCGTCGCCCAAGGCCTCGACCTCTACCTCCAAACTTGGCACACCGCCCGCACCGAGGCTTGCGAAGCCACCATGATCCGCGGCACTCAATCGGACCAACTCATGGACCTACGCATGGCCTGCCTGGACCGCAAGCGGGCCGCCATGAAAGAACTCATTACAATATTCAGCACCCAAGCCGACGCCAAAGTCGTAGACAATGCCGTTTCCGCAGTAACCGCACAGACCTCCCTTTCTGACTGCCAAGATACCAGAGCCTTGTCAGCCAGGGTTCCGCTACCAAAAGACCCAGCTGTTCGTCGCAAGGTAGAAGATTTACGCAAGCAAGTAGACAAGGCAACTTCCCTGGAGAATGCTGGCAAGTATTCCGAGAGCTACCAAGAAGCCCAGGCCGCTTTGACTGTGGCACAGGAGCTGGACTACCTGCCCATAGAGGCAGAAGTTTTACTCCAGCTTGGCTCGGCGGAAGATCAACTTGCAAAGTATGCGCAAGCAGAGTCGACCTTGAAGAAAGCGGTCGTGTTTGCCGATGTTTCAGGTAGCGATGAAATCAGAGCCAATGCACTGGTTGATCTGATCTGGGTGGTTGGCTACCGCCAGGGTCGATTCGACGATGCCTTGAAAATTGGTGTCTCGGCCAAGGCTGTATTGGACCGTCTCCATGAGAACGGCGGACTCAGAGCCGCCTTTCATCGAGATATCGGCATTATGTATGCGCAAAAAAGCGATACAGACCAGGCCATGAAACACTATAAGCAAGCTCTTTCGATCCGGGAGAAAGTATTTGGTCCGCAGCATCCCACAACTGCCATGGTACTGACCAGTATGGGGCTCATATTCAATGAATGGGCCGAGTATGAACGATCACTTACCTATTTTGAGCGAGCCCTATCCATTTGGAAAAAATCGTTTGGGCCGGATCATGTAAGAGCGGCTTTGGCTAGAAACAACCTAGGAATGGTTTTGTCCAACCAAGGTAAGTTCGATAAGGCTTTAGAGTACTATATGCAGGTTTTGGAGATTTTCGAGAAGACTCTGGGACCCGATCATCCAGACGTTGCCACCACGCTTTACAATATCGGATTTGCTTATAAGGGAAAAGGTGAACGAGATAAGGCACTTGAGTATTTCAAGCAAGCTCTAGGTATCTGGGAAAAGTCGGTAGGCCCGCAGAATTCAGATGTGGCAATGGTGTTGAACAACATTGGCAATGAATTACGCGCCAAAGGTGACTACGACCAAGCCCTGAAATACCAAAAACGTTCGCTGAAAATAAGAGAAAGGATCTTTGGGCCAGACCATCCGCGAGTGGCCTCGGTTTTGATCAACTTAGGAGTTTTGGCGGATACCATGGGTGATTCTCATCGGGCAATGGAGGCCTTCAATCGGTCATTAGAGATATACGAGAAAGCCCCGGGACCGATGCGTATAGATGTGGCAGAAGTGCTCATCAATTTGGGGCGGAAGAGTTCCAAAAAAGGCAGAGATAATGAAGCGAAAGACTATTTTGAACGCGTATTAACCATTTGTGGGGCGGACAAGTGCCAAGGGGATAAGCAGCAGACGCTCTCCATGGCCCAATTTGGGTTGGCTCAGATTTTGGCTAAAAATGGGACCGAGGTCGAGCGGGCTGTACAATTGGCTAGAAAAGCTAGGAAATTCTTTCAAAGTCAGACTTCGGTGGAGGGGCAGGGGTTTTTCAGGGAAGCGGATGAGTGGTTGAGAAAAAATGAGTCTGGGCATTGAGGTTAGTATCTTCGGTTGACCGATAACTGCCGTGTTTTTCCTTGACAATGGGCACTTATATAGATAGCTTCTCGTGCTTCCGGCTGTTGCGGGGTCGATTCGGATCCGCGTGGGGCTGGTGCCCGGTGGGCGAATAGAGGAGAGGTGTATGTTTGACAGCTTGACAGATAGACTTGGCTCGACTTTCAAGAAATTGAAGGGTCATGGCAAGTTGTCTGAGTCAAACATTAAGGATGCTTTGCGGGAAGTGCGTCTGTCGTTGTTGGAGGCGGATGTCAATTACCGGGTGGTCAAAGACTTTGTCAACGCGGTGAAGAAGCGGGCGATGGGCAAAGAGGTGATGACCAGTTTGACCCCGGGGCAGGTGTTTATCAAGGTGGTTAGCGACGAGTTGACGGCGCTGATGGGTGGGCAGGCTTGCGATCTGGATTTGGCGGGTCGGTCGCCGGTGGCGGTGATGGTGGCGGGCTTGCAGGGGTCGGGTAAGACCACTTCGGTGGGCAAGCTGGCGCTAAGACTCAAGAACGCGGGTAGGAAACCTTATTTGGTTCCGGCTGATGTTTACCGGCCGGCGGCTATTGATCAGTTGACTAAGGTGGCCTCCGACTTGGGGATACCGGTTCATCCTTCGACTACCGATGAGAATCCGGTGGCGATTTGTAAGGCGGCCATGGTTGAGGCCGAGCGCCGGGGATACGATACGGTGCTGTTGGATACAGCCGGTCGGCTGCATATCGATGAAGAGTTGATGGAAGAGCTGCGCGTTATTCGGCGCGAGGTGCGGCCTAAGCAGATTTTGCTGGTGGCCGATTCCATGACTGGCCAAGACGCGGTCAACGTGGCCGAGAAGTTTGATGAAGACCTGGGCATCGACGGCGTGGTGCTGACCAAGCTCGATGGCGATGCCCGTGGTGGTGCGGCCCTGTCTATCAAGGCGGTTTGCGGCAAGCCGATTTTGTTCGCGGGTACCGGAGAAAAAATGACGGATCTGGATGTGTTCCATCCGGACCGCATGGCTTCTCGCATCTTGGGCATGGGCGACATTCTAAGCCTGGTGGAACAGGCCCAGGAATCCTACGACCAGAAAAAAGCGGAAGAGCTGCAGAAGAAGTTCCGCAAGAACGAATTTACCATTGATGACTTCCGCGAGCATCTCAAGCAGTTGCGTAACATGGGTCCCATTTCCGACTTGATGGAGAAGATTCCGGGCATGGCGGGCATGATGAAAAAAATGCCGGCGGCGATGGCACCGGAAGAAGAGCTGGGACACATCGAGGCCATCATTAACTCGATGACCAAAAAAGAGCGGGTGAATCACGCCATCCTCAATGGCAGCCGGCGCCGCCGGATTGCCAAAGGATCGGGCACCTCGGTGCAAGAGGTCAATCAGTTCATAAAGCAGTACCTGGAAATGAAGAAGATGATGAAGAAAATCAACCGTTTTGGTATGAAGTCAATGATGCGTGGCCTGATGAAAGGCCAAATGTAACCTTTCGGCAAGGAAGAAGGAAGGCAGTCATGGCAGTGGCAATCAGACTGAGAAGAGCAGGAGCCAGGAACAACCCGTTTTATCACGTGGTCGCGATAGATTCGCGCAAGGCACGGGAGGGGAAGTTCCTCGAGAAGTTGGGACATTACGACCCGACCGTGAAGCCGATTCGCTTCGAGATCAACCAAGAGCGCTTTGCCTACTGGGTTGGCGTGGGCGGCATAGCCAGCAGAACGGTATCTCAAC
>JAUVBB010000228.1 GCA_030591445.1 Deltaproteobacteria bacterium
ATCACCGACATCGGTCCCCGCACGATTTCTATTCGGTCAATGGACTCAATGGGAATATTGAAACGCTCCCGTTCCGGCACCGCCAGACCTTTAATGCGAACCGGGTGCCGCACAACTCCGTCCACCAGAACCTGCATCGAAGCACCGAGGATACCGCGTACCCCGATCAGCAGATCTTCATAGGTATCCACTTGGTAAAAACCCGGGATGTGCTGCATGAGCTCTTCGAGGGTCTGGTAGCCATAGATCTCAATATCCTGCCGGGTAATGACCACCACTCCGGCGGGAGCCTGGGCCGAAGTCTCGGGGCGCTTGGACGCCGATGATATGACGACCGTTTGCAGCTCCTCGATGGAAAGATCGAACAAACTGACAGCTTCGCTATCCGCGCCGGCTGTTTCGGCGGCGGCCAAAAACGGCAGGCCAAGAATGAGAACCGTACTCAACAGTAAGTGCCCTGGCATCTCTTTCCCTCTTTCCAAACCGGGTCTCAGCCGGCACTCGATTCGGTCTGGCCAAGGACTTCACGCACCTTCTTGGTCAGAGACTCAACCGTGAGCGGCTTGGGGATGAAATCCGCCCGGCTATCCAACACTCCGCGGTCGGCAATGACGTCGGCGGCGTATCCCGACATGTACAAAACTTTCAGGTCGGGCAGGCTTTCTTGCAGCTGCTGATAAAGCTCGCGTCCATTGACAGAACCCATCACAACATCGGTAAGCAGCAAATCAATGTGCTCTTCAATCCGGCCAATTTCATCTAGGCAGTGTTGGGCATCGCCATCTTCAAGCACCCGATAGCCCTGCTCGCGTAAAACCGTGCCCACGAATTCGCGAACCAGCTCATTGTCTTCCACCACCAGAATCGAGGCGCGACCGGCGATGACGGTCTTTTCGGCTATCGCGTCCGGCGGTGCTTGCTCTTTTTCCCGGCAGCGGGGGAAACGAATGGTAAACTTGGTTCCTTTGCCGATTTGGCTAGCTACTTCAATATTGCCGCCATGCTGTTTGACAATGCCGTGAACCATGGACAAGCCCAAACCAGTTCCTTTGCCCTGTTCTTTGGTGGTAAAAAAAGGCTCAAAGATATTCGCTAGCAGCTCCTGCTCCATGCCACTGCCGGTGTCACTAAAAGACAAAGTCACCCAATCAGCAGGGGAAATGCCCTCCGCTATCTCGATAGCCAGTTTTCCGCCCTGGGGCATGGCATCCTGCGCATTAACGGCAAGATTCATTAGAATCTGACTGATCTGAGAGACATCCGCTTTGATATATTTCGGCGTCGCCGGCAAACGCAGCTCTACCGTGATATCTTCGCGCAGCGTTGCCCGCAGAATCTTCTCAAAATCCTGGATGGTCTGAACCAGGTCAGCGGTCTGGACATCCAATACTTGCTTGCGACTAAAGGCCATCAGCTTGGCGATCAAGTCCCGCGCCAAGCCACCGGCCTTCTCGATTTCGCCCAGGCGCAGATATTGCGGATCATCGCTGGCAAGATCGGCACGCATCAGATCCGCATAACCAATGATCGGAATTAAGAAGTTGTTGATATCATGGGCAATGCCTCCCACCAGTCGACCAATGGATTCCATCTTCTGGGCATGACGAAGTTGCTCCGCCAGTTCTTGCTTTTCTTGCGCGGCCTGCTTGCGCGCGGAGATATCACGAGTGATACCTTGCACCCCGACGGTTTCTCCTTGCGCATCCAAGATCCAGCTCATAGACAACTCGACGTCAATCAGTGAACCGTCTTTTTTTACGTGCTGGATCTCGACCGTACCCTTAGCGCTGCGCTGGTCGACAGGTAGAGTCAGCTCCTGGGAAAATCTTCGGGCAATGATTTCCCGAGAGCCCGGGGTCATCAGTTGCCCCATCGGGATTTGCAGGCGTTCTTCCGGCGAATAACCCAAGAGGTCAATCACCGAAGGGCTAGCGTAGGTAAATCGCCCATTCAAATCCATGGTCCAGATAACATCGGTCGCATTTTCCGCCAGCAGGCGATAACGAGACTCGCTCTCACGTAGTTTCGCATTGCTCGCGCTTAGCTCTTCGGTTCGGCGCGCAACTTCTTCCTCCAGATGCTCCTGGTGACTTTGGCTTTCCCGACGCAGCCTGACCCGTTCCAGGTTTCGCTCAATGATGTGTTGCACCACCGACAGGTCTTCGATGGGCTTCATCAAGTAATCGGCCGCGCCCTTGCGAATGGCAGACACGGCATCTCTAACCACGCCGGTTCCAGAAATCACCACGGTAGGCAATTCGGGCGCTATCTGCTTGACTCGTTCGATTAACTCGAAGCCATCCATCTCCGGCATGCGCAGATCCACCAGGATCAAATCACAAGACTTCTCGGCCAAGACCGAAAGCCCCTGCTTGCCATTTTCCGCACACCACACCGTGTAGCCACAATCTTCTAAGAAACCCTGCAGACTCTGCCGAATCGCCCGTTCGTCATCGATAACCAGAATCACGGCCGCAGGCTCGCGGGCAGGAATATTTCCATCCTTCTTGGCGTCCGAGTTCAAATGAGCCATGTTCACTCCTTGCCTCGGGCGGCAACTTTGTTGATGGCCACCACCAGTGACTCCATTTCCAAAATCGGTTTTCGAAATACTTGGCTCGGCTGCATACCCATCTTGACCAGAGACGCGGATGGTTGATAGCTGGCTGAACCGGTGACCAAAATATAGCCGAGCAGAGGTTGGATTTCGTGGGCCTGGGGGATGAAAATGTCGCCGTCCATCCCGGGTAGACGCACGTCTACTACCGCCACCTGAAAACTTTCGTGCGCGAGCAGGGCCAGGCCCTCTTCTGCTGACGAGACCGCGACCACCTCGAATTCCATATCGGTCAGATAACGGGAAAAACTCTGGCGGACCGACAAGTCGTCGTCGATGATCAATAGCCGGGTCATGAGGCAACCTCGCGCAACTGCCGGCGCTGGGGCAGACGGACGATAAAACGCGCCCCTTTGCCCGGTTGGGTCTCTACCGTGATGGTGCCGCCGTGGTTTTCGGTGATGATAAAATAGGAGATGGAAAGCCCCAGACCGGTGCCCACGCCTACTTCCTTGGTGGTGAAGAAAGGCTCGAAAACCCGCTTGGCGCAATCGACATCCATGCCCACTCCGTTGTCCTCGACCTCCACTTGCACCAGCTCTTGATCCGCGCTTACCCGCAGATCGAAGCGCGGTCGGGCTCGCCGCGGTGCATTGTTGGCGGTCATCGCCTGGGCGCCGTTCTTGAGCAGGTTCAAAAAAACTTGCTGAATCTTGACGCTTTCACACATTACCTTGGGGGTATCAGCCTGGTAATGGCGCGCTATTTCAATTTTCCTGAAATCATATTTCTTTTTCATATCGTAATCGTTGGCCGCCAGTTCGAGGGTATCGTCCAGCAACTTAGCCAGATCGTGGGCGGCAAAGTGATCGTCACTTTTCTGGCTGAAGTTAAGCATGTTTTCGATGATCCTTACCGCTCGTTTGCCCGAACTAAGAATGGTATCGATGGTCTGAGGAAGGTCGCGCTTGGCCGCGTAGTCGGCAATGGCGGTAAGGTCGATGCCGCAGGCATTGGCGGCCGCCTGGTTGGCGCGTAGGTCGCCCAACAAGCGATTTCTCAACACTTGGACGTTCTGAAGAATGCCGGCCAGGGGGTTGTTGAGCTCATGGGCCATGCCGGCGGCCAAGCCACCCACCGAAAGCATTTTCTCGGACTGAATCATCATTTCTTCGATGCGCACCCGTTCGGTCACATCGTCCATCCGCACCACGGCCCCTTCGACTCCGTTGGACACCAGCGGGTAGATGGTCAGGTCCCAGAACCGGTTCTGGTCGTCGCTCTCGACCGGCAGTGCGCGTTTGAACTGGGGGTTGCGCTGGGCGATCGCCTCTTGCAATCGTTCCAGCTGCTGACTCATCTGCGGTAGCAGAGATGGCAGCTTGCGGCCTTTGGCTTGCTCGGGGCTCACCCCAGTCAGGATCGCGGCCTCGCGATTCCACAACAAGACCCGATGCTCGGTATCGATACTGGCGATGATCGAGGGCATGGAATCAATCACGTTGCTGAGCAAAGATCGCAGGCTGTTGAGCTCATGAGCCGCCTTCTTACTCTCGCTGACATCCCGAAAGCTCGACACCCGGCCGGTGGCGCGGCCGTCCATGATCAGGGGGCAAGAAACCCGTTCAAAAACGCGATCACCTTTGAGCGTTATCTCGTCGATGCTCTCCGAATCACTCTGGGTCAGCTGCTCAATTTTCTGCTTGAACCCCCCCGGGTCCAATACTTCCCTCGATACACTGGCAATCATTTTGTTAATGTCCCCGGTCGCCAACACATCTTCGGAAATCTGCCACATCTTGACAAAGTTGTCGTTGTACTCAGCAATTTTTCCCGTGGCATCGATCACCAACAGGCCATCGCCGGTTGATTCAAAAGTGGCCCGCAACAACTCCGCGCCTTGGCGTAGCGCCTGATCCCTTTTCTCGATTTGCTCCAGCATGTCGTTGAAAGCGTCGGTGAGTTCTCCGATTTCGTCATTGGCGTGCTTCTGGGCCCGGGTCGAGTAATCTTTGGCACCGGAGATCTGGCTGGCGGTTTGGGCCAGCTGGGCGATGGGGGTCGAAATGACACCCTGGAGCCGCAAGGTCAAGACATAGATAATGAGAAGTACGGCAACGATGATAATGAAGATGGTAATAGCGCTCTGCTGATAGAAAGCAGTCAGTTCGCTCAAATCGGATTGTAAAAAGACCGAACCTATCTTTTCTCCATTGAGCAAAATGGCTTTCTCAACCACCAGCCAGTCGGAGTCAAAACGAAAACCCGTCTCATCCGGTCTGGCTTGGGGCGAAAGCGCAAAGCCCAATCGCCGATACTCGGCGAAGGAGCTGCCATCGGGGCGCATCAAGAGTCCGTAAGCCGTGGTTGGGGTGGCCTGCAGGGAGGTCAGCGCCTCGCTGCCGTCGACCGCATCATCGAAGGCCAGTGCCACCTGGCAGGTGCTGGCCATCAGCGCGGCATGGGTGGATAAATCTCGAACCTGGCGGCTGCGGAGATTGAGCCAGGAGTAGCTAAAAAAGGCGCTGCAAGCCAGCAAGATGGCCACGGTACAGATCAGCATGATCAAGCCGACCAGGCGCTTGCGAATAGAGGTTTTCCTCACGTTCGCGCTCATGAGCCTTGACCCTCGATGACGCGATGGGCAACGCGCAGCAAGCTGGATCGGAACTTGACCCCGGATTTGGCCGCCGCCTGGCGATTGATTTCAAAGGTAATCCGTTTGCCCTGGCGCAAAAAATTGATCAAGCCACCGCTTTCGAGAAAGCCGGATATCTCGCCAACGCTAACCACGGGATTCTCGCCCAGGCGCGACAGCAATCGATGAAAACTCTGCTCATGAACCTTAGCAAAAAACAGGATGTGGCAGTTTGCCAGAGATTCGGCCGGCGAATCTGTATCGAGGTAGCGGATGCGAAGCGATTTACCCCGAATCGGTTTGCCGACTATTTCCGCAAACGCCTCTGGCGGCGGATCGGAACCGATCACACACAAAGCGATAGTATCCTCTTGGTTTGCCGGTGCCGCCGGAGGAATTTCGGTAAAAAGTAAAAATTTATACAGGAAGGCGGCCTTGATTCTGTATTCTTGGGCCGAGGCAATGCTAGCTGAATTGGGCAAGGCCGGTCGCGCGATAGCCATCATCGCCAAGAACCAACAGCAGACAAAGACCGTTTTCGCTGGCAGTTTCAGGCCAGGAGCTAAGTCTGACTCCGTGGTCGAGCCCAAGAATCCCTCCCTCCACAATCACCTTCGAGATTCTGGTGACTTTACCACGACCTACTTTATCACCGCAACGACCTTGACCGCTTTGCCGGGAAGGTCTTTGCGATAGACATAACTCACGGAAGCGCGCAGTTTGAAGATCGCCTTCACGATGTTTCTGAAGGTGGGTGGCGGCGAGAGTTTGCCTTTGATGCGCTCGTTTTGCCAATACTGGGCTTCTTCGTCTTTGGACATGCCCAACACTTTCGAGCGGAAAGATTCCCTGAGTTTCGTGTTCTCGGGGGCGTTGATGCAGACGATGCGGGCACCGCCACCCCAGTTGCCTTTCTTCTTCAGAAAAATTTGTTTAAGTTCGCCGACGGACAAACTGTTCTGGGAAACGGATTTGTTGACGATGATCATGACATCCCGCGGGTCATCCGCATGGGCGATCAAAGGCAAGGCCAAACTGGCAAGCAGTATCGTTAGAAGGTACCTGGATAACATTTATTCCTCCCGGTTCGCTTCCACAACCTCCTAAAAGGAGGCCGCCAATTGGCTGGAGACCATGTACCAATTATCAGTATCATTTTCGGGCATGTCGATATAGGTAAGCTCGACTTTGGCCACCACAAAGGAATTGATCTTCCAGTTGAGACCGCCAGTGTAAATCCATGAGGTATCATTGTCGGCGAAGTTCGATTTATCCATCCACTGCACCAAGAAATAGGGTCTTAACTCGATCCCTTCGATGGGCAAGCGGTAGGCCAGCAAGACATACTGGGATTGGCCGTAATGATCGGGTTCGAGCTGCGTGCCCGCATGATCGATCGCCGGCCGCCGGCCACCCAGGTATTCAATCTGACGCAGCACATACTCGGACTGGATCAAGAAACCTTCCCATTCGAAGCGTAAGTCGAAAGCCGCCGCGCTTTCCCGGTACCATTCGGTTCTTTCGACGGCTACGTGGAAGGGTTCGAAGCTTTCTATTTTCTTGGTAATGTTGGTGTATTCGCCCGTAAACAAATAAGTTCCCAAGGACAAATTGTACTGGCCTTCGTAGCTCAGCTGCAAACGTAAGCCAAAGGCTTTGTTGTCATCGAGATCCTGCAGGGTGTCCATGGGGCCTCTGCCGTTGGAGATGGTGAGACCATAATCGAAGCGGGTCGAGTCCGAGGGAAACATGCGCCCATAGAAGGAAAGCCCGGTTTGCGACCCAGGAATATCTTCTTTGTAAACCAAATAGGGTTGCCGGGCCGGAATGGTCACGGTCGGGCTGTGTTCGACGTTCCAGATACCGTAGGGGGTCAAGAAATGTCCGACTTTCATGGCGAAGTAGTCCGACAATTTGTATTCAATCCAGGCTCTCTCGATCAATACTCCACCCCAGCGAAAAGTGGAAGAACCGAAGGAATCACTGACCGTGGTGTCGACTCGCTTGAACTCCCCGCCCATGGGGGTAGGCAATTCCTCCACCTCGCCATTGGGATCGGTGAGAAAACGGACCTCGGCCAGCGTCCGAAACGAGTCGTTGAGCTGACGTTCCAGGTAGAGATTTAAGTGCCAGGAGGCAAAGGAGGAACCGCCGTCATCAGCCAAGCCGCTTAAATAGCTGTCCTTGGGAATGAAGAAGCGATAGGCCACGGCGTCGGTGAAACCATAGACCCGTAGCGTTTTGTCCTGATCGGAAAGGGCCGCCAGCGCTTCGGCTTCACTGTCCTCCTGTCTTTGCAATTGCTCTTCGTTCTGCGCGGCCATTTTCTGCAGCGCTTCGTCGAGGCTTTTGATTTTCTCCTCTTGTTGCCGCGCGTGTTCTTCCAGCCGCTGGACGGATTGGTTCAGTTTTTCATCTGCGGCCGGTTCCGGGCTTTGTGCCCAGACCGGAACGGCGCAGAATGTGATGGCCACCAATGGAATAAAGATACGGTACATATTGGGCTCCTTCCTCGCTCTGTTCGACCGCTATCAACCGCCGGTCAAGGCTTGGTAGTCTTCCTCGTTGAGACAAATCTTGGGCAGAGTGGGCCCGAAAATCGACATGTCGAAGCAGGTATAGGTCCCCGGGCAGTCGTTGGGATCCTCCACGCAATCCGACAAAGTGCAATAGCCGGTGCCCGAGCGGGGGGTGTAGGTGCAATAGCCGGCTTCGGCGGTACAATCCTCCTCGCTTTGACAATCGTCGCCCATGCCCGCGGGCAGTTCATCCCCGTTACCGGTCAAGGCCTGGTAGTCCGCCTCGTTGAGGCAAACCGTGGGCAGCGTCGGTCCAAAAATCGACATGTCGAAGCAGCTGTAGGTCCCCGGGCAATCGTTGGGCTCTTCCACACAATCCTTCAAAGTGCAATAACCGCTGCCCGCCTGGGGATTGAAGGAGCAATAGCCAGCCTCGCCGGTACAATCTTCATCGCTTTGGCAATTGTCGCCCATGCCCGTGGGCAAATTGTCATCTTCATCGCTCCCGTTGTTACCGCCATCCGGATCCGGGCCCCCATCCGGAACCACCGGGACACAAGCGCCATCGGTGAAAACCATGTTTTCATCGCAGGCATCCCCCTCGCCAATGCATGAGCCAACTGCGAGCGGAAGCAAAAGTCCGGCCCAAGCCAAGTGCAGCAAAACCGGCAAACACCGGCGTCGCCTTCCCTTTGCTCCTGTCTCTTTTCCCACTTGATTTGTCATCCTTTTCTCCTGGGCTCTGTGCGCTTGGCGCGCCCAAAGCCGGTTGGTTTACGAGTGAAGTTTTTTCCCGGCTTCGTTCCTTTTCAACAAGGCAATCTGAAAAGCCATCCCGGCCTGGCTAGCGATGATCTCCAAAGCATCGGTTTGGATGGGCGCGGCCGGGCGAGAACCGAAATCTCCGTAGATCAAAGCCACGGTGTTGGTCTCGGTTTGTAAGGGCAACAATACGATCTCCGGACTCTCGGGCAAGCCGATGCTGGGGTACAGATGATCTTTCAAGATAGAGTCGTCACACTCACCGTGAAATACCATTCCCCCATCCACCACTTGCTTGAAAATGGAGTCGGTCGCCAGCGAAATCTCGAGTTTCACCACCGCCGAGGTCAAGGTCTCTCCGCTCTCGTCTACCCCGAAGGCCCCCAGGCCCCTTAGATCATCGGGACGCACCAAAAAGATGATGCAGCGGTCCAGAAAATCGGCCACATAGCGCAGTACCACCAGAGAAATCTCGGGAGACTCCTCTCCTCGCCACTGGATCTCATTCAAGCGCTGGCGCAGCACGGCCATCTGTTGTTTGCAACGAACAACTTCCCGGGCCATATCGTCTCGTTGATCGAAGATCGAGTTGAGACACTGGGTCAGGACCGGAAAAAATGATTTCATTTCTTCCACGTACTCAACCTGCTGGCCATTGCGGGTCGGCCGGGGCAATACTGTTTTAGCCCCCAGGGCGTAGGCGGCTTGTTGCGTCTCCCAGCTGTTATCACCCAGCAGCACCATGGGCACTTCCGGATGCACGCGTCGGGTTTGCTGCAAGAGACGTTTTCCTTTGCCCAACCATCGCGCATCGTTCGGCGTGGCCGGCAAATCCACCACCAGAATGGCTTGCTTCCCATCCCGCGTCCAGTGGTCAAGACGACGGGAAATCTCCGAATCAAATTCCGAGATAAAAGCATCGATGCGCTGCTCTTTGCATATCGTATGCAGGGAATTCTTGACCAAACCATCCTGGCAAAACAGAACCGCTTTCCGATCAGAGCTGTTTCTTCTGGTCCCCGCGCCCTGCTCTTTGTCCGTCAACATCGCCGCCAGTAAGTCTTCGGCAGCCACCGGTGTTACCGCGGATAGAATATTCGCCAGGGGCGGCTCATCCCCTGTCGGCGTTGAGAGAGAGTCGCCAGCCGGTGCTTCTGATTCCTCTATCTGCGCTTCATGGCTACTTGCTTGATCGGCAACCCGGTTGCGCTCGTCCAGGATGCGAATCGCGTCCATGAGTAATCTTTGGGTATCCAGGGGAACCCGATTGGCCCCATCGTCGGGAAAGTGGCGAAACTCATCAAAAACCTCGATATTGTCCACCTCGAAACTGAAGTTTCCCCGCCGCCAACTCACGACTTCTACCAGCGCCTCTTCAATAAGTTTTTCCAGTCCCTCCCAGCCCTGCTTCTGATCGATACGATCCATTTCAATCAGAGTCGCCAGTAAGGGTTTGCGATCCGGGCCGGCCATCTCTTGTCGGCGCAACGCTGCCGTTATGTCCTGCTCGCTGACCTGGCCTTTCTCCACCAGGATCCTGCCGATATTGATTTTATCAGAAGGATGATTGGCCCCGATAACACCACCGTCCTTGAGAACAATCCTGACTTCACCCCCGGGACCCTCCAAGCAGAGAGTTCCAGATTTTCGCGAGATGTGCAGCAATTGCAACACATCGGTTATCGGTAGGTCTTTGAGGTTGCCACTGAACATGCTGACGCTCCTACTGCATCGGCCAAACCTTAACCGGGTTCGCGTACATCCGTCTTGAGCAAATCGACGAAGCCTTCCAAGGTGTTACGCTTTCTTTCCGAAGAAGTATAAAGCCGAGCCCCATAGATGGCCGTCGCCGCATGACCGCCCAGCATCTCGAACAATTCGAAATCCAAGGTCTGAAATCTTTCCTTCTGCTCCAACAAGCGGTAAATGGCGATGACCCCCAGGACCCGATCACCAACCTTTAAGGGAATACAGGCGATGGGTTCGCCATCGGCACGACCGTCCGGCGCTTCGTTTTCCGCCACGATTTCACCGTTCACTGCCGCTTTCCCAATCAGTCCCTCGCCAAATGGAATCGCCTTTTCTTTCTGATCCTCCAGACCTTCGTGGTCAATCATGACCAGCTGCTGCTCCTGTTCGTCTATCAGGTAGATGCCGAAAACCTCGGTCCCGATCATATTAATGACGATCTCTTTGACGATTTGCAGCACCTCGTCGTACTGCAAGGTGGAATGCAGTCGGTAGGTGGCTACATACATGTTAATCAAATCCGAGTTCTGCCGTTCCACCTGAATGTAGCGGTCGGCGAACTCACGATTTTCCTTGGCCACCGAGGAGAACTCGTTCTTTAGTTCTTTGTTTTCTGCTCGCAGTTCCTTGAGCTCCTCCTCCATGATGTTTATTTTTTCTCGCATTCTGGGCACATCCACTTGGATGTACTCTCGCTCCATTTCTTTCTTCTCACTCTTTTGCTTGGCCACCAACAAGCGCAGGTTCTCGTTTTCTTTCATCAGATCTTCGGTAAAGCGCTTCCCTTCTTCAAAAACTTGAAGTACTTTTCTCGCCCGATCCGGAACTCGATTCTCAGCCATGTTTTCCTCCCGTTGCAGGGAAATGCTTACTCCAGATGGGTCCTTACTTTTTCCAATAGTTCCGCTTTGCTTATCGGCTTGGTAAGATAGTCATCGCAGCCGACCGAGAACGACTCTTCCACCTTTGCCGCATCGCCCTTGGTGGTCACCATCACCACCGGGATATTCTTGGTAGCCACC
>JAUVBB010000071.1 GCA_030591445.1 Deltaproteobacteria bacterium
AGCATGTCGCCCGTGATGGTGCCTGCACCGCCGAAGAGGTTCAGGGGCACGCAGCCGGCAATTACTGCACCCGGGCTACCGCACTTGACGACGCCGTCGGTGTCTCTGAAGCTGTCGCCGAGAGCGTCAATAAGGCGAGGCCGGTTGAAGTTACCGCGGTTGATCTCGGTACCTTCGGTGAGTCCGTAGATGTAGGCCAATTCCCAAGTCCAGCTGCTCAAGGGACCCAAGCCTTCCGGCAGGGCGCCTTCCAAGCCGAGGCTGGTGCGGAAGGTGGACAGATCTTGGATGAAGTTACGGTTGCCGGCTTCGACCATGCGGCGACGAACGTCAATGAAGTTACGATCGAAGGGATTGTAGAAGTTGTCGGCGGTAACGGTCAGATCCTCAAAGATGGTGAACAGAGGCTCGGGAGCCAGTTTCTGATCGGAGTGACGTTTGGTGTAAGTAGCTTCAAAGAAGCCGCTGACATACTCGCTGAAATCGTAGCCACCGGAGGCATACACGTTGAAGCGGTCTTGGGGCGTCAACAAGTAATTGGCCGGCTGGTAGTTGTAAAGGTCACCCTCACCGATATCGGAAGTACCGTCGGTGTTCCAGGGACGGTACTCACCGCTGGTCGGATCACGGAACCAGGTGCCGTCGGCGTCGGGATTGGTCTGCAGATCTTGCCAGGCCGCATTGCCGTCTTCACCCAGGCGGTCGATGATAAGACCCTCGGGAGGAGCGGAAGAACCACCCTTGCCAACGCAGATGCCGCCCACCAATGGGTTCGGACAATTGGCGGCGTCCTGATCGGGATCCCAGTCCCAGACTTGGTTATCAAATGTTGAATAGTCTCGATCACCGGCCCAGATTTCTTTGTTGCTGTAGACGCCGGCCGAGAACATGATGTGGCCACGATCAGACTTGGTGCCCGCGGTCACGCTCAGGTCGTAGACGGTGCCGTCGCCGCGCTGGGTGGTACCAACATAGGCGCTGCCTTCAACGCCCTCAAAACCCTTGCGGGTAATGATGTTGACCACGCCACCGATGGCGTCGGAGCCGTAAATGGAGGAAGCGCCGTCTTTGAGAATCTCGACCCGCTCGATAACCGCGGTGGGAATCGAGTTCAAATCGACGGAAGCGTTGGCGCCCAAACCGCCGTAAACCATACGACGACCGTTGAGCAAGACCAGGGTGCGGTGGGAGCCGATACCACGCAAGTTGATGCGGGTGGCGCCGGTACCGCCGTTGTTTACCTGGATATTGATGGCGTTGGATTGCGCCGGCAAGTTTTGAAGAATGTCACCAATCGACACCATACCGGAGGCATCCATCTCCAACCGGCCGATCATCGCTACCGGTGCCGAAGTGGTCAAGTCTTTACGCTTGATCAACGAGCCGGTGACAACAATCTCTTCAACGTCTTTCTTTCCTTCTTCTTCTGCCATGGCCTCGTCCCCTGCCGGTGCGTCTTGGGCGATCGCACTTTGTGGCACAAAGACAAGGGCTGTAAGCAATCCTGCCCAAGTTACCATTCGTAGCCGGGGAAAGCAGAATCTCGTCCGGGTCATGCTATTCTCCTTTCGCAACAATTCACTTCAATTGTTAGCCCACCTACCCTGCCAGCAAGTGAGCAACTTATAACTTCTTACTATGGGCAGTAGCGTAGTTGGGCTTTTTTCCTTTGTAAAGAAAAAAGTGAAGTTTTTTTCACCACAATGGCGCTTAAATTGGGCGCCCGAATCTTGCGTGAACTCGGTTCTAGAGGTACTTTTGAATCTAACCTTAAAGTTTGGGGGATCTCTTTTCCCGGAAATGAGTACCACTTATGGACGAGAGCTGTAGACGTTGCAGCCAGCCATTAGACGCCGAACATCGATATTGCCCCCACTGCGGCACGCCCCGCGATTTGGCCGACGCCGATGCCGCCCAGCGACAAGTGGAAGAACGCATCGAACTGCTTTGTCGCTACTTGCCCGACGCCCTGGTGCGCCATCTTCTGGTCGAGCGGCAAGCACCGGTTGGTCAGAACGCGGTGGCCGCGGTGGTGTTTGCCGACATCTCCGGTTTCACGTCCATGAGCGAGCGCATGGAGCCTGAACAAGTGCTGGCTATCATGAACGGTTGCTTCGAAGGTCTGGTTGATACCGTAGAAAAACACGGCGGCGTGGTGGACAAATTCATCGGTGACTGCTTGATGGCCGTCTTCGGCGTCCCGGCGGCCCATGGTGACGATGCCACCCGCGCGGTGCGCGCTTGCATGGAGATGTTTACTTTTTTAGAAGAGTACAACAAGAGCTTGGCCAAACCGCTGGGCCTATCGGTGGGGGTCAACTATGGCCCCTTGGTCTCCGGCAACCTGGGTTCCAAGACCCGCATGGACTACACGGTCTTGGGCAACACGGTCAACCTGTCACAGCGATTAGAGGCGGCGGCTACCGCCGGTCAAGTACTGGTATCCGAGTCGGTCCAAAGAGCAGCCCAACGCGATATCGCCTTTGAAAAACTCGCGCCCATCCGGGTCAAAGGCATCAGCAAAGCAGTGCAAGTGTATCAAGCGGTTCGTGAGCAGGTGCAAGCATCGCAGGCCCAAAGCATCGGCCTGATCGGCCGCGATCAACAGCTACAGGCTTTGGGCAAGGCCCTGCGTCAGGCATCGTTGCCGGCCTTGGTCCTCGATCTCCATGGCGACGAAGGTGCGGGCAAGACCCGCCTTATCGAAGAAGTAGCCGCGCGCTGGAACCAGCAATCGGCAACCAGCACCCCCGCCGTCATTGCCTCGGCACCGAACACCGATCAACAACGTCCTTACGGATCGATCGGAGCGTTGGTCAGGGCCGTGTGCGGCATCGAGGTCAATGACTCGCCCACCCGCCTGCTGCAAAAGCTCGACCGACTGCGAGACCTGGGCCTAGAGTCTGGCTGGCAACTGTTCCTAAAGCACGCGGCCGCCGCCGAATCTTCTGAGGTAGGCAAGCTCGACAGCCAGGGCATCCAGCAGGGTATGTTGGCCTCCTGCCGGGCCCTGTTCTCCGCGTTGGCCAAGAGTCGCACTCTGTTATTTATTGACGCCGTCGAACGCTTCGACGATCACTCGCGGAAAATCTTTGCCAAGCTATGGTCGGCCGGACCGCCGGACAGCTTGCGTTTGGTCACGGTTCGCCGTAGTCGGACCGCGGCCCTGTTTCCTAGCGCGGCATGGTTTCGTAGTGCCACCATCAAAGCCCTGGATGCAGACGCCAGCGTCGCCTTGGCTTGCGCGCGTTTGCAAATCGACCGCCTTCCCCCTGCCGCCGCGGAATTTCTCGCCGAACAGGCCGCCGGCAATCCTCGTTACATCCTGGAGTTGGTCGCGTCTTTAGAAGAAGCAGGTTACATCTACCAGTCCCAGGGCCGTACCATGGTCAGAGAAGATTTGGGCACCGCCGCCGGTGGCCTGGAACTTGCCAGCATGGTACGCAGCCGCATCGATGCCTTGCCCATTGACCAGAAGCACCTATTGCAAGCCGGCGCATTGTACGGCAGCACTTTTCCGGCCGACATCGTCTCGCAAGCAGCCAATGAAGTGCGCCGCGGGCCACAGTGGTTAAAGGGGATGGCCGAACGCGGACTGTTGACCGCTGTCGGCAATCACTTCTCGTTTGCCCACGAATTGCTTCATCAATCCGCCATGGAAAGCCTGCTCACCGGCCAGCGCTCCAGTATGTTCGGCCATCTGGGCGCTGCTCTCGAAGCCCATCCGGAAGGCAAACACAAAAACCAACTTCCGCGCTTGGCCGATTTTTTCAGCCAAAGTGATGACCGGCAAAAAGCAATTTTCTATCTCGAACGAGCCGGCAACTTTTTGCTGCCCAGCGGAGAATTCGAGCGAGCCGCCAAATATTTGCAGTTGCTCGCCGATCTGCTCCAGGGAGACGAAGCACTGGCCACTACCGCCACCCGCACCGGCATCCAAGCCGGACGTGCTTACGAACTAGGCGGAAACCCGACCCTGGCTTATCAGTGCTTTCAAAACGCCTTGACCACGGCCGGCCAGGCAAAATCTTCTCAGCTCTCGGCCGAGTCCCAACGCCATGTAGCCCGACTCAACCGACAAAGCGGCAAGCTGACCGACGCGACCCGCCTCATTCACCAAGCACTGGGCTTTGCCCGCCAGTCCCAAGACCAACGATGCCAGGCTTGGGCCTTGCTGGAGGCGGCCGAAATCGATCTGGCCGGCAAGCAAGACGCCAGCGCCAAAACCCACCTGGAAGAAGCACAAGAATTGTCCGCCTCCCTCCGCGGCGAAGATCCAGAAGGTTCGGTACGGGGCCGAAGTTTGGGTCGGCTGGGAAGATTGGCGTTGACCGAAAACAATCCCGAGCTGGCCCAATCGCTTATGGCCGAAGCCGCCTCGGTCTGTGAATCGGCCGACGATCAGGGTGAGTTGGTGCGCTTGTACGGCAATCTTGGCGTCTTGTGCCACCGATTCAAAAAGGAAGGCGCCCAGACTTTCTTTGAACGCGCCATTACCCTTTCCCGCACCATCGGCGACAAACTGGGCGAGGCCAAGCAGTTGCATAATTTGGGTTCCTTCTTGCTATCCACCGGCGATCGAGATTCGGCCCGCAGCCAGTTTTTCGCCTCCCGTGATCTGGCCCAGGCACTGGAATGGATGGAGGGAGTGGCGGTCAACGCCAATGCCATCCAACAACTCGGCAGCCAAGAGTTACGCGATACCGAGACCGGACTATTCAACCGCGCCTACCTAGATCAAAGACTAGGCGCCGAGTTGGCGCGCGCTGCCCGCAGTCAACAAGTAGTCAGTCTCATGCTCATCAAGATTGCAGAACCGTCCGCAACCGGCCAGCTTTTGACATCCGCCGCCAACTTCCTTCGCCCACCCTTTGTGCGCACCTGCGATGTAGGCGCCCGCATCGAAACCAGCACCCTGGCGCTCATTCTCCCCGACACCGCCCACGAAGGCGCGCTCATCGCCGCCGGGCGCATTCGCGAGCAAGTAAAAGATTTGCATGAAGGCAGCGAGGGCGAGGCCAGCAGCATAAAGTTCGGCTTGGCTACCTCAGGTCCTGACATCCCCGATGCCCAAAAATTACTCCAAGCTGCGCTTGATAATCTTGGAGATCTTTCCCAATAAGCATCCTAGATAGATCCGTCATCCCATTATAACAACTCGTCATCCCCGAAACGTTTCTGTCGGGGACCCAGGGGTTAAGAACCAAAGGCTGGGTCCCCGACAGAAACGTTTCGGGGATGACGCATTTTTTCGGGTTAATATTCGGCAGTCTCTTCTCTGATTTCTTGCTAGGGATCAATCCAGAAAGAAGTGGGTCACATTAACGTTCTCTAGTTCGGGGTCGAGGGTGAGAGCGATGGAGCGTTGGGGGTCGGTGCTGATTTGTTGGGAGAGATCTACGAATACGCCTTGCCCAAACGGTTGGCCGTCTTTGTCGGCGATGAGACGTATTTGGGGTTGGTCGCCGGGGACGCCATCGGCGGGCCGATCGAATACTACGCCGCGTTCGCCGGTGTTGAGTTGAACCAAGGTACCGATGGGGTAGCGGCCGATGCCCTGGGCCAACATCTTTACCGCCCAGTCGGCGAATTTGTTTTCACGATTGAGTAGCAACTGCTCCAAGGCCTGATCGGGGCGCATGGCCAGGTTACCCAAACGCGAGGTGGTGAGATGATCATAGGCGTCGGCCACTGAAAGCATCTGGGCCACGGCGTCAGGCGTGGTTTGGCTGCGATAGCCGTCGCCGGCCGGCAGATGAGCGCGGTTCTCAAACACCGAGACTACCCGGGCCATGGCGTCCATGCTAAAGCCTTTGAACTCAAGCAAATGCAAAACACTCAAATAGGGCAATCGTACCAATTCCTGCTTTTCGGCCTCGCCCAAGGAATCAACCCGATCGATAATTTGCCGCGGCAAATCCATGGCGCCCAATTCATGCAACAGCGCGGTCATGCCCAGGCGAACCAACTCGGTCCGGTCCAGGCCGGCCACCTTGCCGATGACCAAAGCCACGATGGCGGTGTTTACAAAATGATTGGCCAGGTATTTACGGTAGGCACGCAACTGGGTGATGCCCAGGAGCGTAACCGCGTCTTTGTTGACAATGTCGACCAAGCCCTGCACCAAACGCTTGAGCTCGCTGGGGCGAGGACGCTTGCCCTTGGCCCAGGCCTCCATGGTGTCATTGCAATACATCAGCGCCCCGGCATAAGTACGCAAGATCATCTGCCGGCGGTCGAGCAAACTACGCTCGCCCCCACCCATCTTCATGGGGCGCTTGAGCTGGATGGGACCCAGGTCCCGTTTCAATCCTTCGACCCCCTCCGGGCCCTGGCGAATGGACGCGACCAGGCTGATCATCAAATCGCGGAAATTTGGCTCGGCGCAGCCATCGTGTAACTCGAAGGCGCCGATCTCCATCTCTTCGCAAATCACCTGCAAGAACTCGGCATTTTGGTAGGAACTCTGATCCAGCTTGATCAGGGTTTCGTTCAGGAAGAAGGTATTGGACGCCATCCGTAAGGCAAACTGGTTGTCCTGTAAAAAATCGAGGATGTCGTTTACCTTGCTCTCGATTTGTTCCAAAGGTCGAAGCAGAGCATCGTTGTTCTGCTTGTGGATATAGGCGGTTCTCAACAAGACGAAGAGTGAATTGATAATCGCCCGCCCCAGGGCCTGCTCCTTTTTGGCTTCGTCGCCGCCATCATCATCTGCTTCGACGTTTGGCAATGATGCGATCTTCGGGGAGAGATCGTCCATCATGATTGCGTCCTACGTCGCTCGATACTGGCAATGGCCAGTTTGGCAGCGTTCTTGAGGTCTTTGTTGCCCATAAATGATTTGGTCAGCTTCTGGAGCCCGGCCAAACTTTGCTCGCCGCCCCGGGCACCCAATACCTGTATGGCCGCCACCCGCAAATCTCGGCTTATTTTCTTATCCACGGGATCCAGGGCCATTTTCCGAATCAGAGCCATGCCTTTTTCCGTGGCCACGCGGCCCAAGCTCAAGACAAACCGTTTCTGCTCCGCGTCAGAGCGTTCGGCAAAGCGCAGGTCCCGAATGGCATAGATAAAATTATCCTCGGGCCGGGTAGCGGCGATGCGCAGCATCACATCCATGACTCTTGCCCGCACGCTTTCATCGGCGTCTTTGAGCATACGGGGCAAAACCGTGTGCACCACCGGATCGTCGATTTTACGAATGGTGTTGATCACTTCCAAGCGCACCGGGGCCGACTTGTGACGCAAGCCGGCCTGGACCATGTCTCTGAGAACCGCGGTATAATCGATCTTGCGTAACATGGCCAGCGCCACCAAAGAACTGCGCTCGTCGCCATCTCGCAGTTGCTCGATCAGAAACTCTTCCTTGCCCGTCAGCGAGGCTTCCAGCAGCTCTTTGAGCCGGCGCCGGGTGGCCATGTCGGTGGTGGAAGTCAATCGCCGCCAAAGCATGGGAAAGCTGTCGCCGCTGATGACCTTCAGCAGCTTTTTCACCTCGGGGTCTTCCTGGGCCTGGCCCAGACTGGCAACCAATTTGTCGGCAATGGCCGGATCCTGAAGACCTTCGAAGATCTCGGTGCGCAAGGCGGCCGCGCCGGGCAGGGTGTCGATGCCCACGATCGCGGAGGTGGCCCGCACCAATACCGTGATCTCATTCTTGCGCATGCATTCCTTGGCAAACTCGCCAAAGGCCCGGGCGATTAACGGACCGGCCTCCTCGCCCAAATGATAGCGGGTGAGCAAGGCGATCTCACCGAACTTGGTGCTGTGGTAGGATTGGCTGGCACGGATATGTTGGGCCAGAGCACTTTGCTGTTCTTCGGAAATGGTAAATACGCCCTCGGCTTTGTCTTGCTTGTCCTCAACCACCCCATCGAGCAGCTCGGCTGCTTCGTCGCGCATCCTCTTTTCGTCGAACTGGATGGCCACCGCCTGTTTGCGATCAATCAAGTCTTGCATGTCAATATCGTCGTCGGTGATGGCCGCCCCCGCCGTGGCCCACTTGGACACCTCATCCGCGCTCAATGCCGGCCCGCTGCTGATTCCGGTTACGCCCTCTCCGGCCGCGGAAATATCCTCGCCTTCGTCATCATCCCCTGCCTTCTCCGAGCCGGCAAATCCCTCGATGGCCTCATGGGTGATGTGTTCCAGGCTGGCATCCCAAAGCAAGGTCACGATGTCGTCTTCCGAGCTGGCCACGTCGGAAAACATGCCCATCAAAATCTTCAAAAAAGTATCGATCTCCTGGAGAGAAAGACCCTCTTGAAAGCTCAGGTGGCGAATCCCGTCTTGGTAAAGACGGTAAATATAGTTATCGTTCTCTCGATCGATAGCCAGAATCTCTTGACCGTCCATGGTGAAGGCATAGGGCTCTACGTCCAGACGAAAACCGTCGCTCTCTTCGAAGGCCGTATTGGCAATGCGAATGAAATTTTCCAAGAATCCCTGCCGGGCCGGATGGTTTTCGGCCAAAACCTTGATCCCACCCCACATGCGCTCGAAAGCCACCATGGTCGCCTGTACCCGCTCGATGGTGTCATCCGCCGCTCCACCCAGAATTCGCTGACTTCGAGTCACCGCCTCTGTTTCGGCCATCGCCCTGCCCTCTTGTCATATTTGCGGTACTCTTAATTTGTAGCAAAAAGCCTAAAGGCAATCAATTTTCCAGAGATCGGTCAGATTTCTTGCTAAAAGCCTATCAATCTCTTATGTTTGTATTGAACCTAAAACCTTGGCAACGCTTGGGGGCAAGATGTCTTCAATCAACTTGCACACACGAGAGATCAACGTCAAAGTCGTGTACTACGGCCCGGGCCTGGGTGGCAAGACGTCCAGCCTCCAGCATATCCACCGGGCCATGCGACCTGATCTGCGGGGCCAATTGGTGTCCTTGGCGACCAGCATCGACCGCACCTTGTACTTCGATTTTTTGCCGGTCAAATTGCCCAAGGTCAAGGGCTTCACCATCCGGATGTCGCTCTACACCGTTCCGGGGCAGGTCCATTACAACGCCACCCGCAAACTTGTATTGCAGGGTTGTGACGGGGTGGTTTTTGTCGCCGATTCTCAGCCGGCCCGGCGAGAAGGCAATATCGAAAGTTATCGCAATTTGCTCGATAATCTGCGTGGCCACGGCATGAATCCCCACAAGGTGCCGCTGGTGTTTCAGTTCAACAAGCGCGACTTGCCCAATGTTCTTTCGGTCAGCAGCATGGACGGAGATCTCAACGACCGCAAGACCAAGTGCTTCGAGACCTGCGCGGTAACAGGTGCCGGCATCTTTGACACCATGCGCACCATCACCAAATTGGTTTTGTCCGATCTCAAACGCAAGGGAATCTATCAGGGCGCCCAACCGGGTCGCACCATAGAAGCCGCCAAAGCGCCGGTAGTCAGCGCCAAGATAGAAGCAGAATTGGTCCAAACCATGGAGCAAAAGGTGGACCAAAAAGCGCCCGCGGGAAAGAAAGCGGCGCCCGCCAGTGGCAGGGCAAGCCCCAGCTTACAAACGCGCGGCCTTACCTTCTCCGAGCTATTCCAACCCGGATCTGGCCGAGACCAAATTTTGGCCATGGAAGGAGAGGTTGAACGAGGAGACATCAAAGCGGCGGTCAAACGCGCGGAAGGAGTTCTGCGCGAATATGTGGGCAAGACCAACGGCAAAACAGGTCCTTCGATGGTAGAGGCATTGCTGATCCTGGGCGTGCACGGGGCCCACTACGCCCGTTTCCGCACCATCACCAGCAAAGGCGATGTCACCAAACCCGACGCCATGTTCTGTCTTTTCTTCCTGACCGATGTCGAGCTACGTATTCGCGCCGCCGGCATGCAGTTTCAGGACTGACCCTCAGCTCAATTATTTCAGCTCATTTTGATAATGCCTGCGTGCAGGAACTTTCGCAGGATGCGCAGCGTTTCTAACTCACCCAAGGGCGTAATTACGATCAGAGTCGCCACATCCCATTTGCCATTGAGCCGAGAAGCCAAAAAGGCCTCGCGGGGATTAAGATCGAATTGATCGAGCTGCTCCCGGGCCACCGCCAGAGTCGGGGTCTGGTGGGGAGGCATCTGCTGGTACAAATACTCTAGCTGACCGGAGCGAATTTGCTGCATTAGCTCCCGCGCTTTTTCGTTATCAGGGTCGATATTGATAGCGGTGGAAAGCACCGCCTTGGCTTCGTCATACTGCTGCTCCCGGACCAAGATGCGCGCATTCTCCATGAGCATGTCCGATGGGCCCAGGTGCTCCTGGCCGGCGTTTCCCGAGGGCATCAAGTCGAGACCCACCAAGCCCAGATTGTAGGCTTCATAGAGCTTTTGAAAAACATAAAAGCGAGAGGAGCCCATGCGTAGACACAACTCCCCCACTGCAATCGGCTTATCGATGGCACGTAGCTCTTGCCATACCGGGTTGTCCAAGTCTCCCTCGAGCCCATGCACGACCACGTAGCTGTTGGGAAATACTTCCTTGATGCGCTTCCACTCATCGAGCCGCTGCATGCCTTCGAAAATCAAAGCCTTGGTGTCGATGGCTTTTTTCAAATAGTGAACTTGATGGTCGTCCAAAGGGGCCAGCAGATTCTGGGAGGAACCCTTGGTGGAGAAGTGAAAACTGCCTTCTTCGTGAAAAAACAAGTCCAGTACCGTGTCGAAGGCATGGTCGGCCTGAACCTTGGTAATCAAGGCTTCGTCTAATATGCCTTCTTGCATCAAGTAAGCAACCACCGGCAGTTCTTCGCTGCAGTTTTCCAAGGCCAGGCTCAGTTGTTCCTCGGTAACATAACTGCGGGCCAGCAGCACTTGGCCCAGGTCCAGGCGCAAGGGATCATCCGAGCCCAGCGCGGCCAGCACTCCCTTTCGGAAGAACAAAAAGGTCTCTTCAATATCCACCGAAATGGAAAGTGTTCCGGACTTCATGGAAAGGTGAATCCACTGCAACAAATCGCTCAACAGCATGGTATCGAAAGTACCGGACAAAGACATCTAGCTTCTCCCGCTGACGGTGGAACGGCTTCTTTCTTTTTCTGAATTTCACCACGGAAGAGTGGGGATGTCAATTGAGGTGGCAGTGACCCTCGCCAGAGTGACCCAGGGTGCGCACGGCATCGATCAGTTTCTGATAAACGACGCCGTTCATCTGGTTGCCCATCCCGTTCTGGTCGATATCCAGTTGTCCGGCCTCGGCCATTTCCGCAAAGGGACCGAATCCGATGGCCAGGTAGTTGATGGTTTCGGGATCGGTCGGATCGGCTTCGCCCTCATCGAAATCACCGAAGATGTGATCGAAATGAAAGGTCAATTCCGCGTGGGCGGTACCGTCTTCGGCCAGCACGCCGGCATCTTCATTGGGCCCGCAATCGCCGTATTGCATTTGCTCGTGGAAGCGCAACACAAAGGCCACGGTCTCGGTCTCCCGGACCGCTGTTCCTTCCAGCACAATGCTTTGCCCCTGGTGCGCGGCTTGCAGGCCCTGGGCTTCACCGGTGGCCGGTTTGATATCGAAGGCCAGACGATTGTAATTACCGATGGGGGCATCTTCTACCCGACCCATTTCAAAAGTCTCTTGTTTGAGGGACAAGAAAAACTCGCCCAACAAGGCCGCGTGAGCCGCCCCATCGGGGATTTCCTCGTGCGGATGACCCCCGTGGAGAAACAGTCCCTGCTCTTGCTCATCGACAACTACCTGATAAGCGGTCGGGCTTTCCACGTTGACATAGACGGCGTCAAAATCAATTTGCCAACCGTCCTCTGAAACAAAGCCCTCGCGGACGAAATCCTCGCCGTTGGCATCTATTACCACGGTTCCGGTTTTGGCCTCCTCGCTTTGACCACAGGCTACGGCAAGCAAACACAGGGCGGACAAGCTGATGAGCCACAAAGTACGCATCTTCATCTCCTTTTTCTTAAATTCTCATACTGAGTGATGCCCGCAGCGCAAAAGGCGTTCCGGGCGTGACTTGCAGACCTTCATCGACCGATCCATTGGGATCGGGCCGGCTGGGAAAGGCAAAAACAGAGTCATACCATTCGGTGTCGAACAAATTGTCGACGGTGACCGACAGCTCAAAATGATCGCTGGCATAGCCCAGGACTAAGTCGACCACATAGGAGGCTTTGGATTCGAGCCCCAGGTCGTGCTGTCGTTTTCCCAAATAGCGACCCCGTAAGGCAGCGTGGAAGCCACTGTCATGGCGAACGCCTGCCACTTGGGTAAATAAAAGGGAGGGCGCATTGGGAATGGGCTCCCAGCCCGCATCGGCTTGCATGAGCCCCTCGACCACGAACAGATCAGCGGCCAACCAGGCCCAACTACAAGGCCGCAGGCGCAACTCAAGCTCCAACCCAGCCCGGTGACTCTGCCCGCGCAGAATCGTCCCCCCGAACTCGGAGTCAAAGACCCATTCGGCGTCCTTTTGCATCCACCACAATGCCCCCCCCACAGAAAACTGCCCTTCTTCACTCGACCAACGCGTACCCAATTCTGCCGCATGCACGGCCGGCGCCATGGCGTGGGTTTGATTCACCTGATCCCGGGCCGGGCGGGTTACAAAACCACGGCCCAGATTGCCGAACAGTTGCCAGTTGGCGGCCAAGCTATAGGCTACCGACAGCTTGGGCGAGATGGCATGGGCAACGGCACTTTGATCGCGGGGCAAATCATCACGGATAACCACTCGGTTGGTGTAAATGTCCAGCTCTCGGACATCTTGGGTTCCGCGGGCAAAGCTCAGGTCCAGGTCGTAGCGCAAGCCGCCGGTGAACATCCAGCGCTCGTTGACAAACAACTGCTCATGCAGGTACATGCCCAGCGAGTGTTCGCCGATACGATAGTGATTCATGACATTGAAGCGCTCACCGGCCACGGTGTTGGCCTGGGTTTGCGAGATGGCATCGGTCCGGTAGGCAATGCCCCACTCGGAGCTAAGCAACATGTCCTCGCCCAAGGAAGACACGAAGGAATAGGATGAGTCCAATCCGCCATAATGGCGCAAATCAGACTGTTCTAATTGATCGCCTTGCTCCGGGTTAAAATAAAAGAAAGTGTAGTTGGACAGAATGCGGGTGTCCTTGAAATTGTAATATCCGCGCAGCAAAAACTTGCCGTCCCCTTGCGGCTTGCGCAGGGTCAGCCCGACCAGATGACGATCCACATCCACGCGATTGGAATCATCCAAAGCGCCAAAGCGACTGATCCGGTTCTGCTCGATCCAGCTAAGCGGCAAACAATCCGCAGCCTGAGACCGGGCCCGGTAACCGGCATACAAGGCATCAACCCTGGCCCCGCCCGCAGTCTGGAAATGGGCGCGAGAAAAAGCCCGAAACGCGGTAAGCCGACCCGGGTCAGAGAACCCGTCCGTCTGGTTGCTCTGTATTGCCAGCGCCAATGATTGCGAACGATCTCCCAGCGACAGCGCGGCCAATCCCGATGCTTGCCCAAACATCCCCCCTTCGGTGGTCACGCCCGCCTGATAAGGCAAGCGCTCAAAGGTCTCGAAACGCACCACCCCGGCGGTGGCAAAGTTGCCGAAGCGACCATCATAGGGACCCTTCAATATCCGGATGCGTTCTATCATTTCTGGAATCAGAAAGTGCAAATCGAGATAGCCCTGACCATGCACATGGGAGATCTCATTGATCGGAATGCCATCGATAGTGGCCAGCACATCCTGGCCATGTTCCGCATCAAAACCGCGCAGAAAAATCTGGTGGGCTTTGGCCCCACCCGTATGCTGGGTTATGTGCAGCCCCGGCACGATGCGCATCAAATCCGAAGCCGTTTGATGCGGAAAGTATTTCAGGTCCTCATCGCGAATACTCTGGTCCGAAGCCGCCGTTTGCGGCCGCTCCGCGGTTACAATGATTTCCTCGGCCTGCGCGGTTTCACTGTCGGCTACGGCAGGTTCCGCCGAATTAGCCAGCCCCACTCCGCCCAACAGAAAGAATAAAATCAATATTCTCAACATCATGACACGTTCCGGCTCCATTGTGTTATTACGTATCACCATTTCGTAATACGTAACACTCGGTTCCATTACTGTCAATCAGAATCGAATATAGCCACCAGTTTTAGGACATTATCGCGGATTGGAGCCGACGGCCTTGGAGAGCTTCAGTATCGCCAAGTCTTTTTTTAACTCTTCTAGTACGCGGCCGTGGCGGGCACGGTTGAGGGTATTGGTGGCATTAAAAAGTTCGAGACCCGAGGCCAGACCGCCCTGGTACTGCTTGGTAAAGAGTCGGTGATTCTCTCGGGCCAGGGCAAGGTTTTTTTCGGCTAGTTTGAGATTGCGCTCACCTTGCCGCCATTCTACCAGCACCTTTTCCACTTCTTCCTTGATGGTGAGCACCAACTGCTCATAGCGAAAGCCGGCCTGGCGAATCTGGGAGTCACGTTCATAGAGTTCGGCGATTCTTTGTCCGCTATCGATCAAACTCCACTTGGCGCCAAAAATCAGGCGCCAGGAGGTATGCGTGTCGGCAAACCCGCTGGCTGAATCCCAGGCGTAATTATAGGTAAGGTCAAAAGTGGGGATCCATTTTACCCAAGTGTCGATCTTGCTGCGATCGGCGATGAGTATCTGTACCCGCATGGCTTGCAAGTCGGCCCGATCATGCAGGGCTTTTTTCTGAAGCACGTCAAGTTGTTCGCCGGGCGCTTGGGGCGCGGGGGGATCGGTCACCCGGAAGTCATTATCGATGCCGGTCAGGTAAGCCAAACCGGCCTTGGCTACTCTAAGCGAATCGCGGGCATCCTGCAGTTGCTTCTCCGCCTCGGTGACTGCCAATTCGGCCTGCAGGACATCCACCTTCACCGCACTGCCGACGGCCAAGCGGGCCTTGGCCAAACGCAAGAACTCGCGGGAGGTATCAAGATTGTCCCCGGCGTTGTCTACCATTTTTTCGCTCGACTTGATGCCGTAATAGGTAACAGTCACGGCAAAAAGAAGATCATCACGGGCTACCCGTCCTTGCAGACGGGCAATTTCCACGCCGTCGTAGGCATTCTCGATCAAAGGGATGGAGCGGGCATTGAACAGGGTGATATTGGCGGTAATACCGTAGCGCTGGCCCCACAGACCTTGCAACACCGCCGAGGTACCCTCACCCACCGCGGGGGGCTGGTTGCCCAGCGCCTCGGCTACCGCAGCCTCGATCATGCCGCCGATATCCTGCATCTCAAAGCTAATTTCCTTGTCGTTGCGGGTAATGGTTCCATCCGCGTCCAGACGGGGCATCAAGATGCCCCAGGCCCGGAAACGCATAATTTCTGCTTGCCGGATGCTCTCGCCAACATCTTTTAGTCCGGGATGGTTCTGAATGGCCAAATCATGTGCCTGGGCCAGGGTAAGAACCGGCACCTTCCGAGTCTCGTTGCTGTTGGCGGCAAAAGGCATTAGACACACTGCCAATATCCAAGCGCCCAACAGAATGCTCAATTTCATTTCTTTCTCCCCATTCGGCGCAGCCAAGCCATGGTTTTATCGGTAAATCTCACCTGTACGTAATACATTACCGGGATCAAAACCAGGGTCATGATAGTGGCTACCAGCAGGCCGAAAATCACCGCCTGGGCCATCGGCCCCCACCATTGGGTCGAGTTGGAACCGGTATCAATGCCAAAAGTGGTAAAATCGATGCTGACTCCTATGGCCATGGGCAACATGCCCAAAATCGTGGTGATGGCGGTCATAACCACTGGCCGAAAACGTACCAATCCGCCTTTTTTCACCGCCTCTAGCAAGCTCAGATTGTGTTTCTCGCGCAGCTGGTTGATGTAATCGATAAGCACAATGGCATTGTTGACCACAATGCCCGCCAAGGAGATCACCCCCATTCCGGTCATCATGATGCAGAACTTATGGCCGGTCAGCATCAAGCCTAAAAACACACCGATCATGGACATGACAATGGACCCTAAAATGATAAGCGGTCGCAGTACGGAGTTGAATTGGGTTACCAGGATCAAGGCAATCAAGAACAGACCCACCAGATAGGCCTTGCCCAGAAAGGCCGAGGCTTTTTCCTGCTCCTCATTCTCTCCAGCATAGTTCAAGCGGTAACCGTTGGGCATCTTGATTTTCTCACTCAGCAATTTACGTACATCGACCAAGACCTCGGTTGATGAGCGCCCGGACACGTCGCCGCTTATCTTGATGGCCCGTTTGCGATCGATGTGATTGATACTGCCAACGCCGCTGGTGGTACGTACCGAAGCCACATCGCGCAAGGGAATCTGTATGTCGTCCTTACCGGTAACCCGAATATCGAGCACGTCATTGATCGAGGAGCGATGAGCCAACTCGTAGCGCACCACAATGTCGTACTCTTCTTCGCCCTCGCGCAAGACCGAGGCCTTGGTACCGTTGATGGCCGCGCCCAGGGCCTGGGCAATGCCCGCGGTGTTGACCTTGCGCAACATGGCCTTTTCTCTATCCACCTCAATCCGCAGCTCGGGCGTGCCCGGATCGTAATCGTCTTTGATATCGACTACCCCTTTTACGGTGGGCAGCAATTCTTGTATCTGCCGAGAAAACTGAGACAGCACCCGGTAGTCTTCTCCCGAGATTTCCACTTCCACCGCCGCGCCGGTGGGCGGCCCCATCTTTTGGGCCTCAATTTGAAATTGTCCGCCGCTTAGCTTCGCCAATTGCTCACGCAAGTCGTCAATCGTATCCCATGATGAACCTTGCGCCTCGTTACGATCCTTGAACTCAAGATTGAGCACCGCCTGATTGGCACTCCTGCCGCCACCGAATCTTCCCCCGCCCATGCCCACGCTGGCCACCACATCATCGACATTGTGGGCACTGGCCGAAATATTCTCGACCCGCGCAGTCAAGCGATCGGTCTTCACCAGTAAGGTACCTTCGGCCGCCGCGATCTTGGCCTGCGCCCGCTCCGGCGTGGTTTGCGGAAAGAATTCAACCCCCGCTCCCCACATCGAGTACAAGATCAGGGTTGTCACCAAGGACAAGGTGGCAACGCCGATCAGGCTACGGGGAAAGCGCAGACTCCAATTCAGAGCCCGCTGGTAGCCGGACAGAATCCAGCCCCGCGCCTTGCCTGAGTCATCAAACATTTTTTCGCCTTGGCGCAGAAAAGTCGCGGCAATTACCGGGTTGATAACCAGCGCGACAAACAAGGACGATAAGAGGGTAGTGATCACAGTCAGGGGCATAAAGCTCATGAATTCACCCATGATGCCGGGCCAAAAAAGCATGGGCGCAAAAACAGCCACCGTGGTTGCGGTCGAAGCAATGATGGGCCAGGCGACTTCACGGGTTCCTTCGTAGGCAGCATCAAAACGGCTGGCTCCCTCCGAAGCGTGGCGGAAAATGTTCTCCACCACCACGATGGAGTTATCCACCAGCATACCCAGGGCCAAAATCAGTGAAAACAACACCACCATATTCAAGGTGACGCCCATGGCGGCCAACAACGAAAAAGAAATCAGCATGGACAAAGGAATGGCAATGGCAACGAAGAGGGCATTGCGCAGACCCAAAAAGAAAAACAAGACCAGCAAAACCAGAATCAGGCCACTGATAATACTGTTTTCTAGGTCCTTAACGATACCCCGAATGGTTTTGGATTCATCTTGGCGAATCAGTACGTCTACGCCTTTGGGCAGGTTCGGTCGGGCCTCGGCCAACAGCACCCGCACGTCATCGGCAATGCGCACGATGTTCTCCCCGGTCCTTTTCTTGATCCGGAGGGTGACACATTCCTTGCCATTGACGCGGGAGATGGTAGACCGCTGCTTGAATCCGTCGACCACCCGGCCCACGTCGCGCAACTTGATGGGATTGCCCTTGGGCGCCTTGAGCACGATGTCTTCTATTTTCTTGGGGTCCTTGAACTCGCCCACCAAGCGTACCAGGTACCGTGAACTGCCCAACTCCAGATTGCCGCCGGGCATATTGAGATGCTCCTGGCGAATTCGCATCAACACCTTACCCACGCCGATGGAGTAGTACTCCATCCGTTCCGGATTGAGCTGAACCTGAATCTCACGCTCAAGACCGCCGGCAACATCGACGCTCAAAACCCCGGGGATGGCTTCTATCTGGTCTTCTAGATCCTCGCCGATTTGTTTCAGCTTCATCAGGTCGGCGTCACCGTAGACGTTGACCAGCATGATGGGAAACTCGGAGATGTTGATTTCGATCAGAACGGGATCTTCGGCGTCGGCGGGTAAATCGGCCTTGGCCTGATCTACTTTGTCACGGGTCTTTTGATAAGCATCGTCCATATCCACGTCGGAATCGAATTCGATCTTAATCATCGACACCGACTCGGAACTCGAAGAGGTCATCTTCTGGACATTTTTCAGGTCCTTGAGGTCGCGTTCCAGAATGTTGGTGACCAGGGTCTCCATCTCCGCCGGCGCCACCCCGGGATAAACCGTGGAAACCATGATGATGGGAATAGCCACATCGGGTGATGCTTCCAAGGGCAGATCGCGGTAAGCAATGGAGCCCATGATCACGATCAGGGCCAGCAAGACATAAACCGAGGTCTTAAATTTCAGCGCAGTCTTGGTGATTTTCATGTGCGGGGATTGTCTCCGTCTTTATCTTGGTCAGGCACTACATGAATCGGGCGGCCTTCATACAAATCTCGATGACCCTCGATCACCAGCCGATCACCCGCTTGTAAACCTTGCCGAATCATAACCCGATCGGCTTCCACCGGTCCGAGCTGCACCTGGCGCTGTCGGGCACGTCCGCCCTCTTCGACAAAAACAAATCGCTGACTGCCGGACTCGACCACGATATCTTGCGGAATCACGATCACGTTCTCATGCACCTGGGCTTGGCTACGCACCGTGGCCGCCATGCCAATGAGAATCTGATAGTCGGGATTGGCCACCTTGACCCGCATCTCGAAAGTCTTGCTGGTTGGATGCGCGCTGGGGATGACTACATGCACCAGGCCGTCGAAACTTTTTTGTAGGGAGTCGATGGTAACTTGCACCGGCATCCCCCGCTTGATACGCGGCACCAAGGATTCAGGTACCTGACAAGAAACCACCACGGTCTCGAAAGCCACCACCTGCAGCAAGGGCTGACCAGGGTTGACGTATTCGCCGACCTCGGCCAGTTTCCGGGCCACGATGCCGGCCGTGGTGGCATGGATCAGGCTTTTGCTGACCAGCACCTCGGACATGTCCAGCGCCGCCTTGGCCATCTGCTCGCGTGATTCGGCCTCGTCCATTTGCTGGCGAGAAGCAAGCTCATCGGCCAACAAGCTGGTCAAGCGCTCTCTGGTTTTGCGCGCCAGATCGTACGACACCTGATCCCGATTTCGCTGGGACTTGAGGGTGGCGTAATCGATACGGGCCAGCAAGGCACCCCGTTTTACCCGGGCCCCCAAATCATAGGGCATTACCTCGACCCGACCGGACGTCTCGGCGGAAAAAGTAATATTCTTATCGGGCAAAGTGGTGCCGCGGAAAACAATGTTTTCGGTCAGGCTACTGGTCACAACCGGACGAACCTTGACGTTCAAGGGCGTAATCTTGGATTCTTCGGCAACTTCGGTGCTGGAATTGGCCTGATTGCACGCCGGCAGCACAGCCATGCCGACGGCTAGCGCCAAAACGAAAAGCAAGATCCGCATTCTTAGCTTTTTACTATTCACTTTCTCAACCTCCATCCTTTGACTCGTCTCGTCCTTTGAAAAGAGTACGGCCCTCCGAGCTGTCCAGGTAGGCCAAGGTCACTCGCAGGAATTCTTGTTCTGCTTCTAAATGGGTATAGAGATGCTCAAACAATATCTTCAAGTGCTCGGTGCGGGCCTGCTTGCTGCCATCGCTGCCATCGCTGCCATCGCTGCCGGCCAGGCCATTCATACTGCCCTTGAGCCGATAGTCACAACCCACCAAGCCCTGGCTACATTGGCTCACTTCGTTGATGGCGCCTTGTACCGCCTGGCTCCTGGTTTTGAGTTTTTCGACGATCTCATCCCGCGGCAGCATGGTCAAATAGGCCAGACTTACCTGAAAGGGGTTTTTGATCGGATGCACTTCTTCGATCCGTTCCAGCAAACCTGACACCAGCGCGGCCTGCCCTTTCGAGGCATGCCGGTACACCTTGCGCGTAGCCCCAGGCCCGTTGTGCTCTAGCTGTGCTTCAACCAAACCCTTTTTTTCCAATCCGGACAAGACCCGGTAAATGGACGAAAAACCGATTTCCGTCCATTCATCCATCCGTCGCTCGCGAATTTTCACTTCCAAGCCGTAGGCGTGGCTGGGTTCCTCGCCGAGCAAACACATGAGCACCAACTCTTTCTGAGACAAACCGTTTTTTTTCGCCATATTCACTATCCTCACATGAGGATATTCTAACAAGAGGACACCAAAAGTCAATAGGCTTGCCTGCTGTTCAGACGCCATTAGGGGATCTTTTAGATTAAAAATTTGGGTATTTTCCCATATATTATGTTATATATAGAGAACAGAAGTGGGGATTCGAGAATCTTAATACTTGGGTAGCTATATGACCTCAGACGTCCCCGTATTCACAGAAAACAATTTCTGGAAACTCGCCACTGAGCTCCTGAGTCGAATCAGCCAGTCCAATGGCGAAACCGACACCATTCGCAACATTCTGC